>CACDHV010000012.1:0-7500 GCA_902552755.1 uncultured Pelagibacteraceae bacterium
TTTATAAAACTTTGAAAACTTCTTAGATTTTTGTGGATACTCCCTGTTATTATGCAGCAAAGATTTTTTTCTTTTAACTTATTTAAAGAGCCTATAATTGCAGCTGAAGATGGTTCGCAGTACAATCCTTCAGATTTTAAAAGTTTTGTTCCATTAAAAATTTCTTGATTTTTTGCCTCAATAAAGTCTTTTTCAATATTAAAATATTTATTCAAAGTATCTCCCTCATATTTTGTAAAAGAATTTATACTTGTTGCAATCTTGGACTTAGAAAAAACTCCATATACATTATGCTCTTTCTTTAATCCTTTTTTTAGCCCTAATATATGTGATCCATTGTTAACACATGTCACAAAAGTATTTATTTTGTTATTAAGATCATAAATTTCATTTACAATCTGTGAATTAGCGAAAATTTTATGTTTAGAATTTTTTGGGTTAGCATTAAAAATTTTATTGGTTTTCATTAATTTAGAACTTAAGTCATATAACTTACTTAAATTAGAAGTATTTTTTATAAACACTTTTGCGCCTAAAGATTTAATTAATTTAAGATTATATAAATCTATATCCTTTTTTCTTAGCCATATATATGACTGCACATTGTGAATTTTGGAAAAAAATGCTAAAGAGATAGCTAAATTTCCAGTAGATGCACAACCAATTGAATTAAATTTTTTTTTTTTAGCTTCATTTAATAAAGATAAAGTCTCACGATCTTTATGACTACCTGTAGGATTTAATATCTCAAGTTTTAACCAAATATGCTTTTTATAATATTTTGAGATTTTTGGTGCATAAATTAATGGTGAATAATTCATAAATTTTTTTTTTAAATTTTGTGTAACCATTTAACTATTTTTTGATTATGGTCCTTACAATATTTTTTAAATGCTATAATTTTTGATTTATGTATAACCATTAGATAAACCATTTTTTTTTTATTGGTTACTAATGCAGATAGAAATCCTTCTTTAACTAATCTTCCGTTAATTGATGGAGTTGCATAAAAACCCCAACTTTTTTTGACAAAGTCATATTCTGATTTTTTAAATAAAAAAGTTATCTGTTCGTTATTGTTAAGATTAACATTTGCCACATGTTTAATTTTTAACTTATTATTGCGTTCTCCAACTATAAATTCTCGATTAATTTTCTTTATTTTCATTTCTTTTTGCTAATGCAACTAAACTATATTTTCCAGACTTTTCCTTTATATTTTTAATATAAACTATTTCAAAATTAATACTCTTTAAAAGAAATTCTAATGATTTTTTTGAAAAAACATGAAAATGCTCAATAAAGAATTCTTCACTTCTGTCTCCAAGTTTACTTTTAAGTGCACTTATGCTCGGAACTTCTATATATAAGTATCCCATATTTTTTAGCAGTTTATAAAACTTTTGTAAAAAAATTTTAGGTTTTTCAATGTGCTCAACTATTTTATTCATACTTATAAAATTATATCTAATAATTTTTTTTTTTGAAAAGATAGAATTATTTAGAACTTTTAGATTAATATTATTTAAATGTATTTTCAAATTTTTATCTTTTTCTATACAATCTACTTTAATATTATTTTTTCTCAGTTCATATGGAAATACTCCTAACCCTGATCCTACGTCCAAGCAATTAAAATTTTGTTTAATATTTTTTAAAACTCTTTCTATTCGATTTTTATTATCTGATTTTGATTTTGGAAGATTTATAATTTTTTGAAAAATATTATTAATTTTTTTTTGAGATCCATAAGTCATTCTTGAGTAATGTTTCTTATAAATTTTTTCTAAATCAAAGTTATGATTGGCAAAATAATGGTCACAATTATCACATTTACTAAAATACCTTTTGTATTTGGATGCTTTTATCTTAAAGTCTGTTTCTCCATCTGGTTTTGAATTATATTTTAATATGTTTTTAATTATTTTTTTTTTTTTGCAAAAACATGAAGCTTTAATTACCCTTTTTTTTTTAACTACCATTTATAATCTTTAATTAAAAAATTCTTAATTTCCCATTTTTTTTTATCGCTTAATTTCCATATTTCTTTATTTCTAAATTTTTCAGCAATTGTGAAAAACTTTTTTTGGCTTATGTTTAAATATTTACAAAAAATTTTTATTTGGGTTATTGGTAATTTTTTTTCTTTTTTTACAATCTGTATTGCTTGTTTTCTTGAGATCCTGCCCTCTCTGATCTCTATAGATAAATTATCCCATAGTCTTGTGAAACCAAACTTATACCACTTCATCCAATGATGAACTGTAATTATCGACATATCATCTATATCTGCAAAATTATAAAATCCTACTACTGGTTTTGAATCTGAGATAAAACCTTTCTTTTTAACAATATTTTTAATTTTTTTTGGATCCCAATAAAAATAATGCCCTAAAAATATTTCTCTTATTTTTTTATTATTTTTATTTAAATGTGAGACATAGGGATAAAGTTGTTCTTTTTTAATACCTTTAGAAATTTTTTTAAAGTTTTTCGGTAAATTTCCAAATTTTTTTCTCCATTTAAGACTTAACTTCGAACCTTTTAAGGTTTTATCCTCACTTCCATACTCAAAAGCTGAATTCTCTCCCCATATAATGAGTGGTATATTAAATTTTTCAGCAAAAATTTTAGGAATGTTATGGATTGCCATATGCATCGTTAATGCTGGAGAACCCTCCAATTCGAAAGATTTATAAATTAGTTTTTTTTCAACAATAGGATTAATAGTAAAATCGATATGATCTACGCCCAGATTTACTAGATTTTCAAGATTTTTAATACCTATTTGGCTTCTTTGTGGTGTTTTCCAAGTAATTGCAAGTGGTCTCAAGCCAAATTTTAGTGCTGTTAAAACTTGCCAAGTACTGTCCTTCCCACCACTGACTGGAATAATACAATCATACATATACTTGTTATTTTTTTTTATCATCTTAATAAATTTTTTAAACTCATTTAATCTTTTTTCCCAATTTATTTCTATTTCTATTGAACATTTACTATTACAGAGGCCATTCTTATTTATTTTAATGTTAGGCCTTGTATCTGGAAGTATACATTTTTTACAATATTTCATTAAAAGTTATTTAAAAATATTTTCGTATTTAAGAAATTAAACAAAAATTTACTTTCACTATTTGACAATTCTTTTTTTTTAATAAGTTTTTCTATTTTATCTTTTTTAATTATTTGAAATATTCTATCATTTGATAAGATATATTCTCTATTTTTTTTTAAATCCAAATTTTCATTGATAGAGGCATTAAAACCTACTTTTCTAGGATTGTATAAAATTTTGTTATTAACATTATCCTTCATAGCATCACGGAGAAGAGACTTAGCAAATCCATTTTGCATATAAAATTTTGATGGTAAATTCAAAGTATAATTTAGTAACTTTATATCTAAAAATGGTGATCTGTTCTCAACAGAGTAGCTCATTGAGTTATTATCATCCTCTGACAAAATAACTGGAACTGCCTCATGAAATAACTCATTTAACATCCTATTTTTTAAAATATCAGATGTAAAATATTTTTCATTAAAATTTTCTTTCCAATCTTCATGTAGATAAGTTGAAAATAATTTATTATTTAAATAAATATGATCTCTAAATTTTTTATTTTTGTAGTATAATTTTAGATTTTGAAGGTATGGGTTCCTAACGTACTTTTTAATATACTTATTCCAAAAAGAACTTATATTTTTACTATAAACTTTGTCATTTTTAATTTGTTTTGCATAAAGATTATAATGATCATAATAACCAGTAAAAATTTCATCTGCTCCTGTTCCACTAATTGAAACTTTAAAACCTTTATCAGAAATTTGTTTCATTAAAAAATTTTGTAGATAATAAGAGATTGTATAAACTGGTCTTCCAGCTAAAATAACTTGTTTTTCCAGATTTTCTAAAAAATTTTTTTTGTTTAAAAAAATTTTAAAATGATTTAAATTATAACTTCTTGAAGCAATATCTATCATTTTATTTTCTTCAAACCTGGGATCTTTATTTATAACTGAAAAAGCATTTATTTTTTTGTTCAATACACTTTGGGCGATACCAACTATTGAATTTGAGTCAACTCCACCACTTAAACAAAAGGCTAAGTCAACATCAGACCTCATTTTATGCTTTACTGAATTAATCAAAATTTCCTTTATGTCATCAACCGCTTGTTTATATGTGATATTTTGATCGATTTTTATACTGGGTCTCCAAATTGGATTTTTTTTATATATGAGTTCTCTTTCTATTAAGGTTGTATTGTTTTTAGGAAAATTTTTTATACCAGAGAAAAAAGTATCGTTATTTTTATAAAGCGATTTATAACCATTTATTAAATATCTTTTTATGTGATTGAGGTTAATTTGTTTTTTCTCACCTATAAGATCTATCAAGCAATTTGTATTAGACGCAAAAAATATACCACTGTGATTTTTAAAGTAATATAAAGGTTTTTCGCCAAATAAGTCTCTGGATATTACAATTTTATTTTTTTTTTTGTTATATATGGCCACTGCCCACATACCTTCAAACTTGGAAAATGCCTTAATACCCCAAAAATCAAAACCTTTAAGTAAAACTTCTGTATCACTGCTGGTATTAAATTTATATCCTTTAGAGATTAATTTATCTTTTAATTCTTTGTAGTTATATATTTCACCGTTATAAATCATAACGTTATCTCTATAATGAAATGGTTGGTTAGATCTTTTTTTTAGATCGATTATAGATAGTCTTGTATGTATCAATCCTGTGAAATTTTTTTTTGTATAGTCAAAATAAAAGGAAGTATTATCTGGACCTCTTAGCTGAAGGTGTTTTGCAGCTTTATAAAATATATTTTTGGGTATATTTTTTTTCCCAAAGTATCCCGCAATTCCACACATTATTATATAACGTTTTGTTTTTTAAAATTTTTAAAAAATTTTAAATACCAATCAATATATAGATTATAACCCCGTTCTAAATTAAATGATGGTCTATAATTTATAAGCTCTCTAGCTTTTTTAGTGCTTAAGGTTCCTCGCTCAGGAGTTAGTTCACTCTTTGGTAAATAGTTTAAATTCACTTTGGCTATTTTATTTTCTAAAATTTTTATTAACTCTTTGACTTCTCTTCCTTCTCCATAAGTAATATTAAAAATTTGATTTTTTGAGTTTTTACTCTCAATACATCTAAAAATACCGTGGTAAAGATCTTCAATGTAGGTAAAATCTAGTTTTTCTTTACCATCACCATTAATTATAATTTCCTTACCAAGTAGAGTATTTTCAATAAATATTTGGCTAACTCTGCGACTTACACATCTCTCACCATATAAGGCTGAAGGTCTTATTATTGTATATGGAATGCCAAATACCTGGTTATATGCTTTAACCATCAATTCGCCTGAAAGTTTTAAAGTCCCGTAAATGCCAATGGGGTTCAATGGATCGTCTTCTTTAACTTCTTTACCATCAAAATTTCCATAGACCATACTTGAGGATATATAAATTAAATGTGGTAATTTATCTTTTCCTTTTGATGCATCTAACACATTTTCTAAAGTTCTAAGACTATGATCAAATGTGCTATGTGGATCTTTATTTGATCTATTTGAGTGAGATACCGCAGCTAAATGTATAATTATATCAGGGTTATACTGATCAATAATTTTAGAGATTGAATGATAGCTCCGTGCATCTTGTACTTGGAGTTCTATTTTTTCATTTTGAAGAAGATCTAATCTATTATTTAAAATTGATCTATACAGTGATCTATTCTCAACATCTCGCTCTTGAAAAGTCAGCAAATTGTTAACATTTAATCCATCAACTACAAAAACTTCATAATTATCCCTCTTTAGGCGTAAAGCAATATTATGGCCAATAAAACCTGCGCCTCCAATTAAAATTACTTTAGTTTTCATTTAGTGCCTCTCTAATCAATTTTGATATATGCAAAATATTATTTTCTTTAATATCAGAATGTACAGGTAAAGAGATATTTTCATTAGCATAAATTTTTGAATTTTTATTTCTAGTTAACCCTTTTTTATAATATTTCATTTCGTCTATTATTTTTGCATAATGAATACTGAAACCAATTTTTTTCTTTTTAAAAATTTTTATTACACGATCTCTATATTTTTTTTTTAAAAAAATTGGAAATATGAAATAGGAGCATGTATCAATATAATTATTAAATTTTAAATTTTTAATATTCTTTAAATACTTACAATATAAAATTGCATTTTTTTTTCTAAGTGACAACTCCTTGTTATATCTTTTCAATTGTTCTAAACCTAATGCTGATTGAAAATCTGTCATTCTATAATTATAACCTAATTCTTTTACGTTATATAAGCCGGGTATTTTTCTTTGTTTAATTTCTTTATCGATTCCAAAAGCTTTCAATATTTTTATTTTTTTAAAAATTGACTTATTATTAGTTATAACCATTCCTCCTTCGCCTGTTGTAATTTGTTTAGTTGGATAAAAAGAAAATGACCCTGCAATACCAAAGTTTCCAACATGTTTAGATTTATATTCTGTTCCTAGGGCGTGGGCACAATCCTCTATTAGAAATATTTTTTTTTTTTTACAAATTTCTATAATTTTATCTAATTCAGAGGAGATTCCTGTTAAGTGTACAACAATAATTGCCTTTGTTTTAGAATTTATTTTTTTTAATAAATCTTTAACTGATAAATTTCCATCATAGAGATTGATATCCACAAATCTTACTTTAGCGCCTGTGTAAGTTGCAGCGTGTGCTGTTGCAGTATGTGTAAGATTTGGAACCAGAACTTCATCCCCTTTTTTTAGTCCAATGGCAAGGCAAATAAGATGAAGACCAGCTGTGCAACTTGAAACTGTTAATGCAAATTTACTATTTGAAAACTTAGAAAATGTATTTTCAAATTGTTCTGTATATTTACCATGTGTAAGCCACCCTGACTTTAAAATTTTATTTACAATTTTTAAATCTTTATCCGTAATATTTTTTTTTGAAAAGGGTATGTTTGTTGGCATAATTAAATTTTAATTTTTTTTGATTTTTTTTCTGACTCAATTGCAGCTAAACATACTTTAGTAATAAAAAGGTTTTCGTCCATAGTTATTAAAGGTTTTTTTTTATGATTTAATAGATAAGAAGTAAAACTTTTTATTAACTTATTTCTTTCACCTTTATTTGGATATTTAATATTAGATAGATTTTTTTTTCCTTTTTTTGAAATTATATACCTATCATAAATATCATTTCTTAAAGTATAATTTTTGCTGTAAATGCTAACATTATGGTTATGGGGTGATACAGAGCAGGCATTTGCAGTGATTTTAGCTATTATACCATTTTTAAAATATAGCATAATTACTGAAAAACTATTCTTTTTAAATTTTGTTCTCGTTGTCCCTATATCGTTGCTTGAAGTAAATACGTGGGTAGGTCTCATATTCATTAACCAAATAATAATATCAATCATATGAATTGCGGCTCCATTTATTACAGAA
>CACDHV010000012.1:12500-29586 GCA_902552755.1 uncultured Pelagibacteraceae bacterium
CTTTCGACCCCACCCTTATCAAGGGTGTGCTCTAACCAACTGAGCTACCGGCCCTTTTCTGCAAAAGGAGAAACACAATTTTAAAAAGAGAAATGAGGACGGTCAACATTAACCTGTTATATTATTTAGATTAAGAAATAATCCTTAATCATCCTTAGAAAGGAGGTAATCCAGCCGCAGGTTCCCCTACGGCTACCTTGTTACGACTTCACCCCAGTCGCTGACTATACCGTAGTCAAGGGTTTTAAACCTTGCCTTAAGGTAGAACCAACTCCCATGGTGTGACGGGCGGTGTGTACAAGACCCGGGAACGTATTCACCGCGGCGCGCTGATCCGCGATTACTAGTAATTCCAGCTTCATGTACTCGAGTTGCAGAGTACAATCCGAACTGAGGCATCTTTTTAGGATTTGCTTGATGTCGCCATCTTGCCTCCTATTGTAAATGCCATTGTAGCACGTGTGTAGCCCAACACGTAAGGGCCATGAGGACTTGACGTCATCCCCACCTTCCTCCAGCTTATCACTGGCAGTTCTTTCAGAGTGCCCAACTGAATGATGGCAACTAAAAGTGAGGGTTGCGCTCGTTGCGGGACTTAACCCAACATCTCACGACACGAGCTGACGACAGCCATGCAGCACCTGTGTTTCGTCCGGCCGAACCGAAAACTCTAATCTCTTAGAGTCGCGACGAACATGTCAAGTGTTGGTAAGGTTCTGCGCGTATCTTCGAATTAAACCACATGCTCCACTACTTGTGCGGGTCCCCGTCAATTCATTTGAGTTTTAACCTTGCGGTCGTACTCCCCAGGCGGTGTGTTTAACGCTTTCGCTGCGACACTGAAAATAAATTTCCAACGTCTAACACACATCGTTTACGGCATGGACTACGAGGGTATCTAATCCTCTTCGCTACCCATGCTTTCGTTCCTCAGCGTCAGTAATGATCCAGAAAGCTGCCTTCGCAATTGGTATTCTTTCTAATATCTACGAATTTCACCTCTACACTAGAAATTCTGCTTTCCTCTATCATACTCTAGCTAAAAAGTTTTGATGGCAGTTCCAGAGTTAAGCTCTGGGATTTCACCACCAACTTTTTTAACCACCTACGAACTCTTTAAGCCCAGTAATTCCGAACTACGCTAGGTCCCTTCGTATTACCGCGGCTGCTGGCACGAAGTTAGCCGGACCTTCTTATTCGGGTACAGTCATTTTCTTCCCCGACGAAAGAGCTTTACAACCCAAAGGCCTTCTTCACTCACGCGGCATCGCTGCATCAGAGTTTCCTCCATTGTGCAATATTCCCTACTGCTGCCTCCCGTAGGAGTTTGGGCCGTGTCTCAGTCCCAATGTGGCTGATCATCCTCTCAGATCAGCTATAGATCAAAGTCTTGGTAAGCCATTACCCCACCAACAAACTAATCAAGTGCAGGCTCATCCTTCGGCGCATAAAGCTTTCTCCGTAAAGACTTATGAGGTATTAGCACAAGTTTCCTCGTGTTATTCCTCACCAAAGGGAAGATACCTACATGTTACTCACCCGTCTGCCACTAAGTATTGCTACTTCGTTCGACTTGCATGTATAAGGCGTGCCGCCAGCGTACGTTCTGAGCCATGATCAAACTCTCAAGTTTAAAAACGGCGCACACTAGCTTCTATATAAATACTAAGAATAATATTTACATAATTTTGAAGTGTGTACGACAAATTTTGGTAACCTTAACCGTCCACACTTCTCTTCTTAAAATATTAACAGTTCAAATAGCTAATTAGGCTATAAAGCCTAATAAATAACATTTTTTATATGTTGAGTGTGACGCTTATATTGGAAATAATTTATAAATCAAGTTTTTAGATAAACAAAAAGTGTGTTAAAAAGTCATATAAATCAACATTTTTAGTCGATCAATATAATTGTGCTTACAAAAATTAAAAAAAAAACAAAACCACTTTCACATTTTATATGGTTGTTTTTATTAATTATTATAACAAGTTTTGTCACTTTTTTTTATGAACAAAATAAAAAATCTAATTATAAAAATTTAAAAAAAACACTTAATAATTTCTATCTTCAAAAAACATTTGCAAAAATAACATCTAAATTAGAAAATAGGTATAAAGAATTTCATTATACAGTCAAAGAAGGTGATAATTACGAAAGTATAATTAATAATATTGAAATCACGAAAAATGAGAGAAATTTATTTATTGAAACAGTAAAAAAGAACCCAGAAATTATAATATTAAGACCAAATCAAAAAATATATTTTAAAATTGACAAAAAAAATAGTTCAAAAATTATTGAATTTATTGTCGAAGTTAACAAAAAAAAAGAAATTTATTTTGCGAGAGACCTAAAAAATAAAAATTTTAAATCAAAAATATTAGAGAAAAATTTAAACAAAGTGATTACTTACAGAGAAAGCGAGATTACAAATAGTTTATATCAGACAGCTATAAGTTTAAAAATAAAACCTTCTATTATTATTGAGTTTGCGAGATTGTATGGGTTTCAAGTTGATTTTCAAAGAGATATTTGGAAAAATGATAGTTTTCAAATTATCTATGAAGAGTTTTTAAACGAAGATGGGGTTATAGTTGAAACAGGTAATATAATTTTTGCTAATTTAAATTTACAAAATAAAGATCTTAAACTTTATAGACATGAGTATGAAAAAAATAAAATTGATTATTTTGATGAAAATGGAAAAAGTATGAGAAAAACTTTGATGAAAACTCCAATTAACGGAGCAAGATTATCTTCTTCTTTTGGTAAAAGGAAACATCCTATTTTAGGTTTTACAAAAATGCATACTGGAACTGATTTTGCTGCTCCTACAGGCACACCAATTTTAGCTTCAGGAGATGGATTGGTTGTAAGAGCTCAGTGGTGTGGAGGTGGAGGAAACTGTGTAAAAATTAAACACAACAGTATTTATCAGACAGTATATGCTCACATGTCAAAGTTTGGAAGAGGTATAAAAAAAGGGGTGAGGGTAAAACAAGGACAAATCATTGGTTACGTTGGTTCAACAGGCCTTTCTACTGGTCCACATTTACATTATGAAGTTATTGAAAATGGAAAAAAAATAAACTCACAAAAACTTCGGCTACCATCTGGAAAAATATTGAAAGGTGATCAACGTAAAGTTTTTGAGGTAAATAAGATTAAAATAGATGTTTTAAAGTCTAATCTTATATCAAAAATGTAAATTATTTAGTTGAAGACTCTTCTTCTTTATTTTTAGTTTCAATTTCTGTTTTAATATGATTACTAACACTAGTATCAACTAATCGTTCGTTATTACTTCTTAAATTTTCTTGAGACATTAGAATTCTAGAAAAGTGCTCAGAGTGCTGCAAATAATTTTCTGACAAAATTTTATCACCATTCGAAAGGGCTTCTCTAGCAAGATCATTATATTTCTCTACAAGTTTTGCTGCATTCTGATTATTTTTTCCTGGATGCCTTCTTGTGAATGATGATCCATTACTAAAATCTCCATTTGCTTTATGTCCATTTCCATTTCTTCTGAAATTTCTATCACCATTAGGTTTAAATCGGCCTCTTCTATTGTTATTTTTAAAATTATTCATTTTTATAATTTAGTACTAACTATGCATCTATCTTTTCCTGATAAGTCTTTAGAGATTTTATTAATATAGAAACCAAATTTTTTTAATAATTTTAAAGATTGATTTCTTTGTTTATGACCAATTTCCATAATTAATTTCCCATTTATTCTTAACAGTTCTTTACTTTTTATAATAATTTTTTCTATTTCTCTAAATCCATCAGAACCTCCTGATAAAGCTAATTTAGGCTCGTGGGATTTTATATCATCATCTAATCTATTTAATTCTATACTATTTATGTATGGTGGATTAGATATGATTAAATCATAGTTATAAGATTTATATTTGTCAATATCGATATTAATAAAATTAATTTTATTTTCTAAATGATGTAATTTTGCATTAGTTTTGGCAACAATTATAGCTTTTTTAGATATATCTATAGCCGTTGCTGCACATTTAGGTCTCTCTTTAATTAAGGAAATTATTATACAGCCTGAACCTGTTCCAATATCTAGGATTTTTTTTGATTTATCATTTTGTATATAATTTAAAGACTCTTCTATAATTAATTCAGTGTCAGGCCTAGGAATTAAAACTGATTTATTCGCTAAAAACTTATATTTCCAAAAATATTTATAACCAAGTATATACGCCATCGGTTCTTTGAGAAATCTTCTTTGTAAATAATTTTCAAATTTTAGTATTTCTCTATTTTTTAATTTATTATTTGTATTTAACAATATCTTTTCTCTTTTTTTATTTATAACTTTTGATAAAATTAATTCAGAGTCAAGATTAGGATTTTTAATTTTATTCTTTTTAAGATAATTCTCACCTTTTTTTAAAATTTGATTGTAATTCATATTTATATATTAGTAAGTTCATTTTCTTGAGCTTGAATAACCAAGTTTTCTATCATCTCATCAAATATTTCTCCCTCCATAAATTCAGACAATTTATGTAAAGTTAAATTTATTCTATGATCTGTAACTCTTCCTTGTGGAAAATTATAGGTTCTAATCCTTTCCGATCTATCTCCAGTACCTATTTTACTTTTTCTATCTTTAGATCTTTCATCATCTCTTTTCTGTCGTTCTAATTCATAAATTCTTGATCTTAGAATTTTTAATCCTTTTTCTTTATTTCGTATTTGTGATTTTTCATCTTGTTGACTTACAACTATACCTGTTGGTAAATGTGTAATTCTCACAGCAGAGTCTGTTGTATTTACGCTTTGACCGCCAGGACCACTACTTCTAAACACATCAATTCTTAAATCTTTATCTTCTATTTTTACATCAACTTCCTCTGCTTCAGGCATTACAGCAACCGTAGCAGCAGATGTATGGACTCTTCCCTGGGTTTCGGTATCAGGAACCCTTTGAACTCTATGAACTCCGCTTTCGTACTTTAATGAGGAATAAATATTTTTACCTTTTATTGACGCTATAACTTCTTTTAAACCACCTGCATCACTTTTAGAAATAGATATGACCTCCATCGACCATTTTTTTTTGTGACTTACTTTTTCATACATCTTAAACAAATCAGATGCAAATAAACTCGCTTCTAACCCTCCTGTTCCAGCTCTTATTTCTATCATTGCATTTTTTGTATCTGCTTCATCCTTAGGTAATAAAAATAATTTGATTTTTTTTTCATCATTTTCATTATTTTTTACAAGCTCATTTAATTCATTTACAGCTAAATCCCTCATTTCTTTATCTGTTTCATTATCATTAATTAAATTTTCCAGATCATCTTTGTTTTTCTGAAAATTAAAATAAGAAACTGCCTCTTTAATAATTTCGCTAAGGTCGGAGTATTCTTTTGACTTTTCTGCGAAAGATTTTTTATCAATTTCTTGAGAGGATAGTTCTTTTTCCAATTTGGAATGTTTTGTAATTAATTCCTGGACTTTTGATAAAGGTACCATTATTTGGTTTTTTCGATTTCTTCTGCTTTTTCTTCAACCAATTTTACAACTTTGGAAATCATCTCATCAGTTGATATCTTCTCGCTTTCAACACCATTTAAATAAAGCATGTTATTACCTTTTCCTCCACCAGTAATACCAATATCTGTTTGAGCTGCCTCACCAGGTCCATTTACTACACATCCAATTATAGATAAAGAAATAGGAGTTTTTATGTGGGATAGTCTATCTTCTAACTTTTTTACAGTTTCGATCACATTAAAAGCTTGTCTAGCACAAGATGGACAGGAAATAATTTTTACCCCTCTATTTCTTAAATTAAGTGATTTAAGTATTTCATTTCCAACTTTTATCTCCTCTACCGGATTGTCAGATAAAGAAACTCTTACAGTATCCCCAATACCGCTCATGAGAAGTGATCCAAAACCAATAGAAGATTTTATACTACCAGGTAAAAATGTTCCTGCCTCGGTGATACCTAGATGTAGTGGATAATCAGTAACCTTAGAAAGTTGTCTGTAAGCCTCAATAGACAAAAATACATCAGACGATTTAACGCTTACTTTAAATTCATAAAAGTCAAAGTCTTCAACAATACTAATATTTCTCAATGCACTCTCTACTAAAGCTTCTGGACAAGGTTCTTTATACTTTTCCAATAAATCTTTTTCTAAAGATCCAGCATTAACACCAATTCTAATTGAACAATTATTATTTTTTGCAGCATAAATTACCTCTTTAATTTTTTTTTTATCTCCAATATTTCCAGGATTTATTCTTAGACAAGCAGCTCCACTCTCTGCAGCCTCTATTGCTCTTTTGTAATGAAAATGTATATCAGCAACTATTGGAATAGAAGCATTTTTAACAATATCTTTTAGGGCTTTCGTTGAGTCTTCATCTGGACATGATACCCTCACGATATCAGCACCCTCCTCTACAATTTGCTCTATTTGTTTTAAAGTTTCTTTAACATCTTTAGTTAAAGTATTTGTCATTGATTGAACAGAAATTGGGTTATTTCCTCCAACTTTTACATTACCAACATTGATTTCTTTTGTTTTTCTTCTTTTAATTTCCCTAAATGGTCTAATATTCATAATTTATTTATTTAATTTAAATTCTTTGTGTAGAGAAGATATAGCTTTTCTTACATTCTTTTTATTTATCAACACAGAAATTTTTATTTCCGAGGTAGATATTACTTGAATATTTATTTTTTGCTTAGCAAGTGACTGGAACATTCTATAAGTAACTCCAGGAGTAGTAACCATCCCTACTCCAATTATTGATACTTTTGAAACATTTTTGTCAAATATCATATCTCTAAAATTTATTTTTTTATTTTGCGAAATAATTTTTTTTGTTTTGCTAAGATCATCTGATTTTATTGTGAAAGTTAAATCAGTTTCTTTTCCATTAGCAGATATATTTTGTACTACCATGTCTACATTTATAGAATTTTCAGATAGTGGTTTAAAAATTGATGCTGCAATACCAGGCTTGTCTCTTACACCTAAAAGAGTAACTTTAGCATCATTAGTTGAATTTGAAATACCAGTTATAATCTTATTATTTATTATATTTTTTCTTTTTGTTATTAGGGTGCCTTTATTGTCTGTAAAAGAAGATCTGACCTCTATATCTACCCTATTCAATCTTGCATCTTGAATTGAGTGAGGTTGCATAACTTTAGCGCCGAGAGAGGCCATTTCTAGCATTTCCTCATAAGAAATAACTTTTATTTTTTTAGCTGACTTTAGTTTGTTCGGATCTGTTGAATAAACACCATCCACATCTGTATATATTATGCATTTTTCAGCCTTGAAAAACTTAGCAAACATAATGGCGCTTGCATCTGTGCCTCCTCTGCCAATAGTCGTTATTCTATTTTTGTTATTAATACCTTGAAATCCTGTGATGATGGGAATCCCTCCTTTTTTTAAATAACTAACAATTTGACTTTTGTTAATTTTATTAATTCTTGAAAATTTATACTTTCCCTCAGTGTAGATAGGGATTTGCCATGACATCCAAGATCTGGAATTGAAACCCTTATTAATCAGTTCTCCTGAAATTAGTGCACAGGACACTTGTTCTCCTGAAGAAACTAAAACATCATATTCGGATTCTGAAAAATTTTTGCTGATTTTTTTGGATAATTTGATTAAATTATTTGTCACACCACTCATTGCAGAAGACAATACTATTACATTGTATTTTTTTTTATATTTAGCAATAATCTTTGCAACTTTTTTAATTCTATCAGTTGTACCAACTGAAGTACCTCCAAATTTTAATACAATTATTTTCATTGATAATTTCTATTAATATAAATTAAAATATATTGATAAAATACATCTTGATTGTAATGTCAATAAACAATGAAAAATAACACAATAAATAAAAAAGAAATAGAAAAATTTTCAAAAATAGCTGAGGAATGGTGGGATCCTAATGGAAAATTTAAGCCATTACATAAATTTAACCCCATCAGAATAAAATACATAAGAGATACAATTTTATCTGAGTTAAAAATTAAAAAAGAGCATCAGCCATTTAAAGGCTTAAGTATTTTGGATATAGGATGTGGTGGCGGATTACTTTCAGAACCCATGGCTAGACTTGGCGCAGATGTAGTTGGCATAGATGCTTCTTTTAAAAATATACAAGTGGCTAAGTATCATTTAAAAAAAAGTAAACTTAAAATAAAATATTATAATTCATCTCCAGAAAATTTAAAAGTTAAGAAAAGATTTGATATTATTTTGAATATGGAAATTGTTGAACATGTTGAAAATGTCGATTTTTTTATTAAAGAAAGTTCAAAGTTATTAAAAAAATCAGGTGTGATGTTTATTGCTACCTTAAACAAAACACTTAAATCATATTTATTTGCAATTGTGGGAGCCGAATATCTTTTAAAGTGGCTTCCAATAGGTACTCACGATTGGGAGAAATTTGTTAAACCAGAATATTTAATAGATACTTGTAAAAAAAATTCATTAAAGTTAAAAAAAATTGATGGAATGACTTTTAATCCTATTTTAGATAAGTGGTCTGTTACTTCTGACAAATCTGTAAATTATATTTCAGAATTCAAAAAAGTTTAATTTTTATCGTCCTCAATCCAGGGTATAATATCAGTATTTATTCCTTCTTCTCTTAATTCCTTAACATCTTTAAGTGAAGCACTACCATATATCCCTTTTTTTGGTTTCTTTTTGTCATAATGAATTGATCTTGCTCTATATGTAAAATTTTCTCCCACATACTCAAAATTATCTTTTACAAATTTTTTGTAATTTAAAAGTTTTTTTCTAACCTCTTTATATTTTTTTATTTCTTTTAGATTTTCTTTTTTCTTAGTATTCAATAAATTTGGTGACATCAACGACTTTTCAACATTCATTGACTCACAGGATTGACAATTTAAAAGTTTTAATTTTAGCAATCTATCATATTCGTTAGAAGTGCTAAACCAGCTTTCAAATTCTTGATCACAATCATTACATTTAAGTAGATATTTAATCATACTTATTATCTAAATATTAACCTATTAAATTTCAATATAGCTAAGTCCTATAATCAGCATTAATTTCTATATATTTTTTTGTTAAATCCATCGTAAACGATTTAAATTTTTTAATTCCCAGACCAATATCAACTTCAATTTCAATTAATTTACCTTTCATATATTCCATAACTTTTTCTTCATCATAAGATTTGTATAAAGATCCTTTGTGATAAATTTTATATGGTCCAAAAGAAATAGATAATTTTTTTTCATTTATTTTAGAATCGCTTTTTCCAATAGCCATGGCTACTCTCCCCCAGTTTGGATCTTCTCCCGCAATTGCTGTCTTGACTAATAATGAGTTTGCTATTTTAAAAGATATATTTTTTGCATCTTTTTCGGTTTTACAATTAGTGCAATTAATAGAAATAAGTTTAGAAGCTCCTTCTCCATCAGACACAACTTGTTTAGCTAAATTTAATAAAACATCATGAACAGCTTTATTAAAATTTTTAAGTCTACTATCACTATATTTTTTAATTTCTGAATGATTAACTTTACTTGTTGAAAATATAGAAACCATATCATTTGTACTTGTATCACCATCACATGAAATTGCATTGAATGTTGTCTTTATATTGTTTTTTAAGACATCATTTAAGACTGAAGAGGTTAAAGTTGCATCAGTAAATATATAACCCAATGTGGTTGCCATATTTGGATAAATCATGCCTGACCCTTTTGCTATTCCATAAATTTTGATTGTTGATGAACCAATTTTTGTTTCAGCCATTGATAATTTAGGTTTTAAATCTGTTGTGATTATACCCATTGCAGCTTTCATCCAGATTAATTTATTTTGTGTATATTTAATCTTCTCAACTAATTCTGGTAACGAAGTTTTAATTTTTTCTAATGGAAATTTCTCTCCTATAGTACCTGTACAACCAAAAAGTATTTCTTTTGAAGAAATTTGTTTCGGAGCATCTTGATCTCTTTTCTGTATCTCGGTTAATTTTGAGGATAAGTCTAAAGAAATTTTCTTAAGTGCTTCATATCCTTCTGGGCCTGTTAATGCATTAGCATTTCTAGTGTTAACTAATAATGCAAATATTTTTTTTGCTTTAATTTTTTTATTCCATTTTAGATTTTCTGAAATTAACTTTGATTGTGTATACACAGAGGCATAATTTGCACCATCTCTAAAATAAAATAAAACTAATTCATCTCTCTTAAATTTATATAGCCCAGCGCTGACTGCTGAAATTGAAACTCCATCAATATGATCTAAATCCTGAAAATCAACAATTTTAGAGCTTTGACTGCTATTATTTATAAAATTGTTTATGTTAAATTTCATGATATTTAAAATATTTAATTAATTACTATATATTTCTAATATTTAATTTTATATCAAAATGTTCAACCCACTTAATATATTTTCAAAGCTTATTAAAAGCGGAAATGAAAAGGAACTAGGCCGAATTCAACAAATTGTCAAAAAAATTAATCTTTTAGAAAAGGATTTAGAAAATTTATCTGACGAAATGTTCCCAAAAAAAACTGAGCAACTAATTAAAGAGATTAAAAATGGCAAAAGTCTAGACGATGTCTTGCCTGAAGCTTTTTCAATGGTCAGAGAAGCCTCTAAAAGAATTAGAAATGAAAGACACTTTGATGTTCAACTAATTGGTGGTGTTGTAATCCATGAAAATAAAATTGCAGAAATGAAAACTGGAGAAGGTAAAACATTAACCATAGCCCTTGCTGCTTTCCTAAACGCACTAGAAAAAAAAGGTGTTCATATAGTAACAGTTAACGATTATTTGGCTAAGAGAGATAGCCAAAATATGGGTAAGATTTATGAGTTTCTAGGTTTAACTTGTGGATATATTAACACTGTGCAAGATGACTTGGAGAGAAAAGAAAATTATTCAAAAGATATAACTTATTCTACTAATAGTGAATTGGGCTTTGATTATTTAAGAGATAACATGAAATTTTCTAAAGAGTCAATGGTTCAGAGAGAATATAATTATGCAATTGTTGACGAAATTGATTCTTGTTTAATAGATGAGGCAAGAACACCTTTAATAATTTCAGGGGCTACTGAGGATAAAACTAATCAATACATAGCAGTAGATAAATTAGTAAAAAATTTAAATAAAGAAGATTTTGAAATAGATGAAAAAGATAAAAATATTTTACTTACTAATAAAGGCATCGACAATGTTGAAAATATATTTTCAAATGCAGGAATACTAAAAAATAAAAACTTTTATGATCCAGAAAATCTTCATATCGTTCATTTGGTAAATCAGTCATTACGTGCAATACATCTTTTTCAAAACGGTAGAGATTATATAGTCAAAGATGGACAGATTATAATTATTGATGAACAAACAGGTAGGCAATTGCCAGGTAGAAGGTTTGGTGATGGACTTCATCAAAGTCTAGAGGCAAAAGAAAGTTTAAAAATTAATGCAGAAAATCAAACTTTAGCATCTATTACGTACCAAAACTTTTTTAAACTTTACAAAAAAATATCTGGATGTACTGGTACAGCATTAACAGAGTCGGAAGAGTTTTTTGAGATTTATAATCTACCAGTTGTTTCAATACCCACAAATAAGCTAATGATAAGAAAAGATTGGAATGATCAAATATTTAGAACCAGCAATGAAAAAGATGAAGCAATAATAAATAAAATTATTGAATGTAATACAAAAGGACAGCCATTATTAGTTTTCACTTCAAGTATTAATAAATCTGAACACTTCTCAAATCTATTAGATAAAAAAAATATAAAACACACAGTTTTAAATGCAAAAAATCACCAGAGAGAAGCTGAAATTATTGCAGATGCTGGAAAAAGAAACTCGATAATAATTACTACTAGTATTTCAGGAAGAGGCGTTGACATTAAATTAGGAGGTCAAGATGAGAGTGACAAAGCTGAGATAAAAAAATTAGGTGGATTGTTTGTTATTGGTACAGAAAGAATGGAAAGCAGAAGAGTAGATAATCAAGCCAGAGGAAGATCAGGTAGGCAAGGTGACGAAGGAAGTTCTATATTTTATGTAAGTTTAGAGGATGATTTAATGAGAATATTTGGATCAGAGTCCATGAATAATATACTTGAAAAACTTGGACTTAAAGACGGAGAAAGCATAGATCATCCATGGATAAATAAAGCATTAGAAAGAGCACAACAAAAAGTTGAAGCAAGAAATTTTGATATTAGAAAAACTCTCTTGAAGTTTGACAACGTTTTAAATGATCAAAGGCAAGTAATATTTTCACAAAGAAATGAAGTAATTGAGAATAAAGATTCTAAGCAGTATTCTGAAAGTTTTCTAGATGAAATTATTGATGACTTAAAACTTAAGAAAACAAAAAAACTAGCTAATGCAGGATCAAATGAAATTAATATGCAACTAAAATCATTATTTGGAAAATCATTTGAAGATAGTGAAATTGAAGAATTAGTAAATTTAGAAAACAAGCAATTTGAAGATAAAATTAAAAATAAATTTAAAAATTCAATAGATGAAAGAATAAAATTATTAAATGAGGAACAGTATTTTGAAATTGAAAAAAGAATATTTCTACAATTAATTGATCAAAATTGGAAATTACATATTCAATATTTGGAACAATTAAGACAAGTAATTGGACTAAGAACCTTTGGTCAAAGAGATCCTTTAGTAGAATATAAAAAAGAGGCATTTACACTTTTTGAAAATTTATTAAGTAAACTTAAGTATGATTTAATTACAATTTTATTTAATTTAAAATTTATAGAAAAAAATGATGGTCAAAATGACATTCAAAATGAAAAAAATATAAATACAAACAGTAATCCAAAATGCTTACTTGTTAAAAATAGAGAAGGAAAAATTTCTAGAAACGAAAGATGCGAAGCAACAGGGAAAAAATTCAAGCATTGTTGCGGTGCTTTATAAAAAAATACTTAAAAGTAAAATTAATAAAGCTATAGTAGAAACACCATAATAAATTTTAGAATTCTTTTTAAAGTTTTGATAAATATTTTCTAATGCACTTGCCTTCATAGATAAATCATTTTTATCATCTGATTGTGTTGTAAATCCTTTATTTCTTCCAATCGACAAAAATTTATTTTTTCTATGCGTAAGAATCTCGTCTTTATCCATTGTCTGAAAAAAATCTAAATTTTTCTTTAATGAGTCTCTTACATTATCCAAAATCAGATCTTTGTCTCTATGAGCACCACCAACTGGTTCTGGAATTATTTCATCAATTATATTTAATTTTAAAAGGTCGCTAGATGACATTTTCATTGCAGTTGCAGCCTCTAAAGTTTTTTTTGGGTCTCTCCATAAAATGGTAGCACATCCTTCTGGAGAAATGACTGAGTATATTGCATTTTGAAGCATAATCACTTTATTAGATGATGCTAAAGCTATTGCTCCGCCAGATCCACCTTCGCCAATTATAATTGCTATTGTGGGTACCGTTAACTTCATTGAGCATTCAATAGATTTTGCTATTGCTTCAGCTTGACCTCTTTCCTCTGCGCCAACACCTGGATATGCACCTGGCGTATCTACAATAGAAATAATTGGAATTTTAAATTTATTAGCCAACTCCATAAGTCTAATTGTTTTTCTGTAACCCTCAGGTCTCATCATTCCAAAATTATGATCTATTCTTTTATTAAGATCTGATCCCTTTTCTTGACCAATTACTAAAACAGATTTACCATCGAATTTTGCAAAACCAGCTATAACGGCTTTGTCCTCACCATAATATCTATCTCCAGAAAGTTGAATAAAATCATCAAAAAGATTTTCAACAAAAAATTTTGCTTTAGGTCTATCTTCGTGACGAGCGACTAGTGCTGTCTGCCATGGATCTAGGTTAGAATAAATTTTCTCTAACTTTTCATTTATTTCTTGTTCGACTTTACTTATTTTTGAAGTATCGACTTCAGATAAACCTTCCTGATTATAGGGGTCTTTAAGTTTATCCAATTCTTCTTCCAGATTTTTGATATCTGTCTCAAAATTTAAGTAATTTTTCATTTAATGTGAGTATTATAAACAAAAAAGGCGATAAATTGATAAAATAAACAATTTTGATTGCGTAAAAATGATAATTTATTATATGATTTTCAATTTATGAGAGAGGAATTCGTCAAAATCCACAACTTATCCGTAGCAAAAGATCTGGCTGATTTTGTCAAAAATGAGCTTTTATTAGATACCAATATTAGTACTGATGAATTTTGGAAAGGCTTTGACAAAGTAGTGCATGAATTAGCACCTAAAAATAAAAAATTACTTGAAATCAGAGAAACATTACAACAAGAAATAGATCTGTGGCATAAAAAAAATAGAGATCACGAGATTGACTATAATAAATATAAAAATTTTTTGGAGGAAATAGGTTATTTAAAAAAAGAAGGTGAAGATTTTAAAATAACAACTAAAAATTTAGATGAAGAAATATCTAAAATAGCAGGGCCACAATTAGTTGTTCCAATAATGAACTCCAGATATAGCTTGAATGCTGCGAATGCAAGGTGGGTAAGCTTATATGACAGTCTTTATGGATCAAATATAATAGAGTCTGAAGAAAGTGGAAGTGAAAAATATGATCCTTTAAGAGGACAAGAAGTGATTAAATACACTAGAAACTTTTTGAACAAATATTTTCCAATAAATGATCTTGACTGGAAAGATATTACTGGATTAGCAGTAAATAATAAAAAACTTTCAATTTTTAAGGAAAATAAAGAATGCAATTTATTAGATTTAGATAAGTTTATTGGTCACAGAGGTGATGCAGCCAAACCAAATGCTATTATCTTAAAAAATAATAATCTTCATCTTGAAATAATTATTAATCCTAGAGCATTTAGTGCAGCAAGAGATGCGGCTGGTATAAGCGATATTATAATTGAGTCCGCTGTTTCAACAATTTGTGACCATGAGGATAGTGTGGCTGCAGTCGATGCTGAAGATAAAGTAACTTGTTATAGAAATTGGCTAGGATTGATGAAAGGAAATTTAAAATCAATATTTGAAAAAAATGGTAAAGAATTAGAAAGAAAACTTAATCCAGATAGGAGTTACACTTCATTGAATGGTGAAAAGTTAAAACTTCATGGAAGAAGTCTTTTGCTTGTGAGAAACGTTGGACACTTAATGACAAACCCTGCAATCACTTTAAATGATGGATCAGAAGTTCCAGAGGGATTAATGGATGCTTTCATAACCTCAGCAGCTTGTATTCATGATTTAAAAAGAAAAGGTAATTCGAGAGAAGGGTCAATTTATATCGTAAAACCAAAAATGCATGGTCCAGAGGAAACAGAATTTGCTAATTTAATTTTTACAAAAGTTGAAGAAGTTTTAAAATTAGAAAAAAATACAATTAAGTGTGGAATTATGGATGAAGAAAGAAGAACATCTGCAAACCTTAAAGAATGTATTAGAACACTTAAAGATAGAGTATTTTTTATAAACACAGGATTTTTGGATAGAACTGGTGATGAAATGCATACCTCAATGGAAGCTGGACCAATGATCAAAAAAGGGGATATGAAAGAGTCTAAATGGATTAAAACCTATGAGGACAATAACGTAGATATAGGCTTAAAATGTGGTTTTTCAGGAGTTGCTCAAATAGGCAAAGGAATGTGGGCCATGCCTGACAAAATGAATGAAATGATGGAACAAAAAATTGGACATGTGAATGCAGGCGCAAATTGTGCTTGGGTACCTTCCCCAACTGCTGCTGCATTGCATGTTATGCACTATCATGAAGTAAATGTTTTTGAAAAACAAAAAGCAATATTAAAAAGAGAGCCATCAAAGTTATCTGATCTTCTTACTATTCCAATAGCAGATCGTCCTAATTGGTCTATCGATGAAATTAATACTGAAATTTCAAATTCTGCTCAAACTATTTTAGGTTATGTAGTCAGATGGATTGATCAAGGCATAGGTTGTTCCAAAGTCCCAGATATAAATGATATTGGATTAATGGAAGATAGAGCAACTTTGAGAATTTCATCTCAACATATCGCTAATTGGCTTCATCATGGCTTATGTTCGAATAGACAGGTTCTTGAAATTTTAAAAAAAATGGCAAAAGTTGTTGATAAACAGAATAAAGACGACTCTAGCTACGAAAGTATGTCTCCAGAGTATGATAAATCTATTGCTTTTAAAGCAGCATGTGAATTAATCTTTCATGGAAAGTCACAGCCCTCTGGCTATACAGAACCTCTCTTGCATTTAAACAGATTAATTAAAAAAAGTTAATTAAGCGTCAAGTTTTTTTCTGTTTTTAAATGCAGATATAAGAGTACCATCATCTAAATTTTCGATTTCTCCACCTACTGGTAAACCTTGGGCTAGTTTTGAAACTTTGACGTCAGTTTTTTTTAAACTATCTTGAATATAAAATGCAGTAGTTTGTCCTTCTACAGTTGCACTAGTTGCTAAAATTACTTCTTCAATATCATCTTTATTTATTCTTTCTATAAGAGAATTAATAAGCAAGTCCTCTCTATTACTGTTATTATTGTTTGAAAGAGTTCCCCCAAGAATATGGAAGTAACCTTGAAAAATTGAGGAACTTTCTATTGCCCACTGATCTGAAATATTTTCTACAACACAAATTTTGTTATATTTTTTTTCTACTATTTCACAATTATTAAAACTACACTCAATTGTATTAGGCTTTAATGTTCCACAAATTTTACATCTAACAACATTTTTAAAAACTTCGCTCAAATTTTGAGCCAAAGGCTTAAGTAATTCTTGTCGGTTATTAATCATTTTTAAAATTATTCTTTTTGCAGACTTAGGTCCTAACCCCGGTAGTTTTGAAATTAGTTTAATTAAATTATCTATTTCAGGAATATTTTGCATTTAAATTATAAAGGCCACTTAAATCCAGGTATTCCAAAATTTCCTGAGGCCTTAGAAATTTCCTCTGCTGTTTTTGATTTAAGTTGTGATTTTGCTTTATTATGAGCAGCAGTAATGAGATCTTCTAATA
>CACDHV010000013.1 GCA_902552755.1 uncultured Pelagibacteraceae bacterium
CGAAGTTAAAAATGATGTAGAACTAGTTGTAAGGTTTAATAATCAAAGAACTAAATTTGGTCTTTTAGATCTAGAAGCTTTTATCTCAAGTAAAGTAAATCCAAAGGCTATTATGTTACCAAAAGTTAAAACACCAGATGAAATAACATTTATAGACGATCTACTAACAGACTGTAATTTAGATACCGATCTTCATGTTATTATGGAAACAAATGAAGCTTTAGAAAATATTTATAATATTGCTCATGCTAGCAAGAGAATAGTAGCTTTATACTTTGGTGGTGTTGATATGGCTGCAGAGCTTAGAGTTGAAAATAAATGGGAAAATCTAGTTCACGCAAGATCAAAGTTGGTTCATGCAGGAGCTAGTGTCGGTGTAGATGTTATAGATGTACCTTATTTAGATTTAGAAAACATGGATGGAATGAGAAAAGAGGCTGAACAAGTAAGAAATCTAGGATTTACTGGAAAAGGCTCTATTCATCCCAAACAAATTCAAATTTTAAATGAGGTATTTACACCACCAAAAGATGAAATTACTAAAGCAAAAAAAATATTAGAAGAATTTAATAACTCAAATACAGGTTTAGTAGTTATAGATGGTAAGCTAATTGAAAAACCTGTTCTTAGAGAAATGAAAAGAAAAATACTAATAGCTGAAAAAATTAATAAGGGTTAAAAATGTCGTTTCATCTTGCCACAAGAAAAATTATCAAAGAGTGGACAGATTATAATGAACATATGAATATGGCTTATTATATCTTAATCTTTGATCAAGCATGGGAAACGATGCTTAATAAATTTCAAATGGGTGGTGAAAATGCAAAATCAAATCTGAGAAGTACTATGGTTGTTGAAACCAGAACCACTTACGATAATGAGGTTAAAGAAAATCAAGAAGTAGAGGTATATTGCACATATTTTGACCATGATAAAAAAAGATTACATTTAAAATGTGAGATGTATGAAAAAGAAACTAAAACTCTTGCTGCTACAATGGAAAGTTTATCCCTTTATATTGACTTGGGGAAAAGAAAGGTCACAGAATTTGAGGAAGATAAGCTAAAAATAATGGGTGAATTTATTAATGAAAATAAATCAAGTTTTAAGTCTGAAAACTTAGAATTATCTGGTAGATTAAAAAAATAGATTATGGAAATAAAATTAGTATCAGGTGCATTAGGAGCAGAAGTAAAAGGCATCGATTTAAAAGATAGTTCTTTAGAAAATTGGAAAAAGATAAATAATTTATTATTAGAACACAAGGCTTTATTCTTTAGAGATCAAGATATTACATCGGAAGAACAGATAAATTTAGCAAAACATTTTGGTCCATTAGAAAGACATATTTATGTTAAAGGAAGAAAAGATTATCCTGAAATATTAAGAATAATTAAAGCCCCAGAAGAAAAAAGACAATGGGGTGAAACTTGGCATACTGATGTAAGCTATAATCCAAAACCAACAAAAGTAATTATATTAAGATCAATTAAAGTTCCTCCAGTTGGTGGAGATACAATGTTTTCTAATATGGAAATTGCTTACGACACATTAAGTGATGAAATTAAAGATAAGGTTAAGGATAAAAAAGCCGTTCATAGTTCTTTAGGTGCGGCAGCATTTGTTGAAGCATATAAGGAAATGGAAGGGAATGGTAATCTAGATGAATATTCAAATTCCCATCCAGTAGTTAGAACTCATCCTGAAACAGGAAAAAAAATTTTGTATGTAAATTCAATGTATACAAAAAGAATTTTAGATTTAGATGAAAATGAAAGTTCAGATATTTTAAATGAAATATTTTTACATCAAGAAAGACTTGATTTTACATGCAGGTTTAAATGGAGTGAAAATGCTGTAGCAATTTGGGACAATAGAAGCACCCTTCACCAAGGTCTGACTGATTTTTTTCCTGGCAGAGGATTGGGCCATGAAAGAGTTATGGACAGGATTGCAGTAGAGGGCGATAATCCAAATTAAATGCAAGCTTTCGATTATCTCATAGTTGGTGCTGGTTCAGCTGGATGTGTAGTAGCTAACAGATTATCTGAGAATGCTAAAAATTCTGTAGCTATTTTTGAGGCAGGTGGATCTAGTGATATTTGGAAGGTTAAAATGCCATTAGCTCTTCTATATACGATGCATGATCCCAAATATAATTGGAAATATTATTCAGAACCTGAGCCATTTTTGAACAATAGACGTGTTTTTTGCCCTAGAGGAAAGATGATTGGAGGATGCTCATCACATAATGGAATGGTCTTTGTAAGAGGAAATAGAGATGACTATACTAGATGGGAAAACTTTGGTTTGGATGATTGGTCCTATGATAAAGTTCTTCCTTATTTTAAGAAGATTGAAACTTGGTCTGAAGGTGAAAATCAATACAGAGGTTCATTGGGACCCCTTCCAGTAAATTTATCTAAAAATTCAAATCCATTATTTAAAGCATTTATTGATGCTGCAGCTGAAGCAGGTCACAAAACAAATATAGATATGAATGGTGAGGAACAAGAGGGTTTTGGTATGTTTGATACAACAATGCATCAAGGTGAGAGAGCTGGAGTTGCCAAGTATTATTTAAACCCTGTTAAAAATAGAAAAAATTTAAATATTTTAAAAAACTCATTTGTTGAAAAGATACTATTTGAAGGAAAAAAAGCAGTTGGTCTTCAAGTAAAAATAAATAACAAAGTTGAAAAGATTTATGCAAATAAAGAAGTCATTTTGAGTGGAGGATCTATAAATTCTCCACAATTATTAATGTTATCTGGTGTAGGTGACGAAACCCATCTTAGAGATAATGGTATTAAAGTTATTCATCACTCAAAGGGGGTTGGAAAAAATTTACAAGATCATCTTGAAACTTACATACAGCAAAAATGTAAAACTCCTAATACACTTTACACATACACAAAATTAATACCTAAAATTTTAGCAGGTATGCAATGGTTTATGTTTAAATCTGGACCTTGCTCAAAATCATTTTTGGAGGCTGGTGGTTTTGCAAAATCATCGCCTGATAGAAAAGTTGCTAACATTCAATTTCATTTTTTTCCATCATTTGTGATAAATCATGGCCTAGAAGATCCTGACTCACATGGTTACCAATTACATGCAAGTCCAAATCATCCAAAAAGTAGAGGTGAAATAACACTTAATTCCTCAGACCCATATGATTATCCTAAAATATTATTTAACTATTTAAAAGAAGAAGAAGATCTTAAACAAACAAGAGAATGTATTCATGTTGCAAGAAAAATTCTATCACAGCCAGCTTTAGCAGAGCATGCTGGTGATGAAGTTGGGCCAGGTTTTGATGCACAGTCAGATGATGAATTAAATGAATATGTTAGATCTAAAGCAGATACTGCTTATCATCCTTGTGGAACATGCAAAATGGGAGTTGATGGTATGGCAGTAGTAGACCAGGATTTGAAAGTAAATGGGATTGGAAATTTAAGAGTAATTGATGCATCAGTGATACCTGAAATTCCAAGTGCAAACCTAAATGCTCCTACACTAATGATTGCTGAAAAAGGTTCAGAGGCAATTTTAAATAATTAATATTATTATTAGTACTGATTTGATATAGGTGTCTCATGGATACAAACCAAAATACCAGAGGTATTTTTTTTATAATGACTGGTATGGCTTTTTTTTCAATACAAGATTCTCTTATTAAGTTTATTTTTGAGGATATTGCTTTATTCGAGCTTTATTTTGGAAGAACCCTTATACAATCAGTATTTTTGCTATCCTTTGTTTTAATAACTAAAAAAACAATATCTTTAAAAACACATTACCCATTATTAACACTAATAAGAGTTGTATGTTTTTTCTTTGGTTTTAGTTTTTTTTATATTTCACTGACCTTTATGACACTTGCTATGACAAGTGCACTATTTTTCTCCTGCCCGTTCTTTATGTCTATGTTTGCTAAATTTTTCTTAAAAGAAAAAATTGGAATTAGAAGATGGAGTGCAATTGTAGTTGGATTTATTGGAGTATTGATTGTTTTAAATCCATCTTTAGATGATTTTAATTTCTTTAAATTAGCACCTGTAGCATGTGCGCTTTGTTATTCAATCTCGATGACAATAACAAAATATACATCTGATAAAGATAGTATTTATACCCAAATGACTTGGCTTTATGTTTTTGCATTATTTGCAAGTTTGGTAATATTTTTTGTTAGCGGCGATGGAAAATTTAACACTTTTACAGATCCAACTTTACAATTTATTGTGAGAGAATGGTTTACAAATCCATCTGATGCTTGGCCTTATGTTTTAATAATGGGGATAGTTGCATCGATTTCGTTTTTTTGCGTATTTACTGCTTATAGTATTGCCTCACCATCGGTTGTTTCATTATTTGAGTATTCATACATAGTGTTTGCTATGGTAGCTGGTTATATATTATTTGAAACAATACCAGTACCAAGAACTTTTCTAGGTGCATCAATAATTATTGGTGCTGGCGTGTATATTTATTTTAGAGAAAAAGTCCGAGGACAAATGATTGCCACAGATACACCAGCGAATAGATGATAAGAAAAAATTATATTCCAACAATAAATATAAATCCTATTCTAAAAAATAATTTCAATTCAAAAGCAACATTAAAAATTACAAGGGAAATTGAAAAAGCTTGTGTTGAGGTTGGTTTTTTTCAAATAATCGGTCATGGAATAAATTTAAAAAAAATAAGTAACGTATGCAAAATAGGAGAAAATTTTTTTAAATCAAATAAGAATAATAAATTTAAATTGGCTCCAAAGAAATGGAATAAAAAAAGTAAAAATATTTATCGAGGATATTTTCCAA
Organism: uncultured Pelagibacteraceae bacterium; assembly: GCA_902552755.1. Lineage (GTDB taxonomy): Bacteria > Pseudomonadota > Alphaproteobacteria > Pelagibacterales > Pelagibacteraceae > Pelagibacter. Next base: position 4,830 of record CACDHV010000013.1, read on the forward strand.
ATGATGTTAATGGAAAAGAAGGATTAGACTTAGGTGACTTAAAAGTAACAAAGGATTTTTCAAAAAAAACTAGAAATCAATACATCGAGCATTTGAGCATAGAAAAATCATTTAACAAACAATCTATCAAAAAACTATCTGATTATTATGAAAATTTATTTAATTTAAGCGAAACTCTTTTTAAAAGTATTATAAAACTTTATAAAAAAGACCCCAATTTATCTAAAAAAGTCTTTTCGAGATTAAAAACACTTAGCACTTTAAGATTTAATTATTACCCAAATCAATCAAAACCAGTTGAAATATCCAAACAAGATGGGGTAGCACTTGGATGTGAAACACATGTTGATAGTGGTATTTTCACAGTTTTATATCAAAATAAAAAAGGTGGTCTTCAAGTTCAAAACCGAAAAACAAAAAAATGGCATGATGTTCCTTTCAATAAAAATGCTTTGGTAGTGAATACAGGTAGAGCGCTAGAATATTTAAGCAAAGGCAAGTTTAAAGCAACAAATCATAGGGTATTGTGGAATAAGCAAAAAAGACTTTCAGTTCCTTTCTTTTTTGAACCCTCATACGACTTTAAAATGAATCTTTCATTTTTAAATAAGAAAAAACTAACTAATAGCGGTCTCAGATACGACAAATTTCTTAATAAATCCCTTAAAAAATTCATTGAATATCAAAGGTAAGAATAATAATATTGTCACATAAAGCGATACATAACTCGTCGTAATTTCATATACGAAAGTGGGATCGGTCGTCTTTAAATTAATTTTTAAAGGAGGCTTTAATGAAGTTTGGTTATTTTTGTAATACTACAAATTGGACACACAAACCATATCACCAGCTATTAGATGAAACTAAACAGATCACTGAATATTGTGATCAAAACAATTGGAATTCAATTTGGTTTACCGAACATCATTTTAACCACGAGGGAATGGAGTCGTGTACTAATCCCTTAATGCTAGGAGCAGATGCTGCAGCAAGAACAAAAAATATAAGAATAGGACAAGCAGCGAATGTAATAACTTTTCATAACCCAATAAGATTAGCAGAAGATATCGCAACACTTGATCAACTTTCTAAAGGAAGAGTAGAAGTTGGGGTTGCCAGAGGAGTTTATGGTCGAGAAGCAATAAACCTTAATAAAGAAGCAGATTTAAAAGATCAGGCAAAAAACTTTAGATTATTTGCTGAGACATTAGAAATTTTAAAAAAAGCTTGGTCAGAAAAATTTTTTAATCACGAGGGAGAATTTTATACTTATCCATCACCTAATTATGTGTGGCAACACGATATGAGTCCACCTAGTGAAGAATTTATGAATATGGAAGATAGCACTATGAAAAAAATTAGTGTTCTGCCTAAGCCATATCAAAATCCACATCCTCCAATACATCAAGTTGTTGATGGTATAAGATCTATTGAGTGGGCTGCAGAAAATAATATTAATGTAATTATGTGGATACCTACTGTAAAAGCACTCAAAATAAGATTTGAAGCATACAAAAATAAAAGATCAGAAGTTACTAAAAAAAATGTTCCTTTGGGAGAAGGAGTAACTCTTGTTAGAGATATGTTTGTTGCAGATACAATGGAAGAAGCTAAAGAGAAAGCTGGCGAACATATGGTAAATTACATGAGATGGGTTTGTCACTGGAGAGGTCTGGGAAATCATATGGATCCAGGTGAAGAACTCCCACAAACAGAGGGGAAATTAGACCTTCTTAACTATGAGTTTTTACACAAGAGAAATATGTTATTTGGTACTCCTGAATATGTAACAGATAAGATTAAAGAACTTCAATCAGAGCTTAATCTTCAAAATCTTCAAGTCTGGTCTAACTTTCCAGGTGTTAAACATGAAGATTGTATGAAAAGTATTAAATTATTTACTGAAAAAGTAATGCCTAACTTTAAAGATGATATAGATACTGAAGTTAAAAAAGTATCGTGATTAAGTCCAAGAATACCTTGACCGGTGGTCAAGCTGCAGTGAAATCCCTAAAAAAGGAAAAAGTTAAACACGTCTTTGGTTTAATTGGTTCTGCTACAATGGAAATGTTTGATGCGTTGTATCATGAAAAAAAAATTAAATTTATAGGCGTAAGAGATGAAAGAACAGGAACTCACATGGCCGATGGTTATGCGAGGGCTTCTAATCAACCTGGTGTTATTATTGCTGGACAAAATGGCCCAGGAGCAACTAATCTAGTTACAGGTATTGCTCAAGCAAAAGCAGCATTTTCGCCTGTTGTATCAATTGCGGGTTTATACTCTACCAAGGATAAAATGGAAGATGCATTTCAAGGACTTGATCAACAGTCACTGTTTAATCCAATAACCAAAAAGACTTGGACTGTAAAAAAGGCAAGTCATATTCCAAAAGCTTTCAGTGATGCATTCAATCTTGCTATGTCACCAAGGAGAGGTCCAGTTTGTATAAACTTACCAAGAAACGTACTTTCAGATACATCAAAATTTAAAATCAATGAAAATAAAAAGTCTTTTAAAAGTGAAAGTAATTTAAAAAGCAAAAAAGATTTAATTCAGAAAACAACAAAACTTATTCTTAATTCTAAGAAAACTGTAATTGTTGCTGGAGGAGGGATCAAATATAATTCCAAATTTAAATCTGTTACTGATCTTGCAGAATTTTTAAACGTTCCAATAGTAACAGCCGCTGGACACGGAGATGCAATACCATTTAGCCATAAACTAAATGCTGGACAAATGGGGCCTAGAGGCAATTTAGTTGCTTCAAGACTGGTTAAAGAAGCAGAACTTATTATTGCATTAGGAACAAGACTTGGTTTTAATTCTACTTTCTATTCTTACGATAATATAAACAAGAAAGCTAAAATTATTCAAGTTGAACTAGAAGAAAAAATGTTAGGAAGATATTTTCCTATAAGTATTGGTATTCATGGCGATGCTGCAAATGTGGCAAATCAAATGTTGAATGATTTAAAAAAACAAAAGAAAATTTTAAGTTATAAAAAATGGACCAATAATTTTTTATTAGAAAGATCAAAGTTTTTAATAAATAGGGATAATATAAAATCTAAAAATTATCCAATACAACCAAATGGACTATTCAAAGAGTTAAGAAAAGTTCTTCCTAAAAATTCAGCTATTACACTTGATGCTGGCACACTTTGCCTTCAAGCTACTGATGCTTTAGAGTATTACAATCCTCCTTCTCTTTTTACTCCTTTAGATTTTGGATTAGTAGGTTTTTCATTTGCTTGTGGTATAGGCATTAAGGTTGCGAAACCTAATAAAACTGTAGTTAGTTTAATGGGCGATGGTGGATTTGGCATGACTATTTCAGAATTAAGCACTGCCGTAGAGCATGGGATAAATACAATTACAATAGTTATGAATAATAAAAGTTGGGGTGCCGAAAAGGCTTACCAAAAAGATTTTTATGGTGAAAGGTATTTGGGCGCAGATATTCAAAGTCCTCCTTTTGATGAGGTTGCTAAACTTTACGGTGCAAAAGGAATTAAAGTGAAAAAATTATCAGAGGTAAATCAAGCAGTTAAAAGTGCACTTAAAGCAAACAAACCAGTTGTTATAGATGTTGATGTAGATCCAAAAGCATTATACAGTTTTAGAAGAGATAGCTTTACACATCGAATTAAAAAATGAAATTAGAATTAAGAAAATTTAATAAATTTGTAGATAAAACTTTTATTGAGGGTGGAAAAGAAGCTAAAGATCCAGTTTTAATGGTTTCTGTAGCAGCAGTTTTTAAAAATCCTTGGGACGGGAAAGGTTTTGTAGAAGATTTAAAACCCATAATTTTAGATCTAGCTCCAAAACTTGGAGATTTACTTGTCCCAAAATTAATTAAAGAAATAGGTTCTCCTGATAAAATATTAGCTTATGGAAAAGCCGGTGTAGTTGGATTAAATGGAGAAATTGAGCATGCATCTGCTTTCATTCACACTTTGAGATTTGGTAATAAATTTAGAGATGCGGTCGGTGGTACTTCTTATCTAAGTTTTACAAACACAAGGGGTCCTGCCGGATCAAAAATATCAATCCCGATGATGCATAAAACTGACTCAGGCTTAAGACCTTATTATTTAACACATGAGTTTACAATACATGATGCTCCATTTGATGACGAAATTGTAATTGCTATTGGAGGTGCGTCAACTGGAAGAGCACATGCAAGAACAGGTGATAGGTACCAAGACATGAAGGAAATGGGCATTGAACCAAAGTAATGATCAATGCAACAGACTCTAAAGGTACATTTTATATATTAAATAAAAAAGATAGAACTCCAATCATATTTATACACGGCGTGGGACTTGATCACTCTATATGGGATCCGCAGATAAATGAATTTGATAATACTGTTTTAATTTATGATATTCTAGGTCATGGCAAAACACCTTTAAACAAAAATGATTTGAGTTTTGATGACTTTTCGGAACAAATAATAAACTTAATTGATGAATTAAAATTTAACAAAGTTCACTTAGTTGGTTTTTCTATAGGTTCATTAATTGCAAGAAATTTTGCCACAAGGTTTAATAATAGATTGGCCTCTCTTACACTTTTATGCTCTATATTTAATCGATCTGATAAAGAGCAGAAGATAGTAAATGATAGATTTGAACAAACCAAAAAAGATCATAAACTTACTAAAGACGCTCTTAAAAGATGGTTTACAGAAGATTTTTTAAAAAAAAATCCAGATATCTCAAATAAAATTTTCACTATTCTTGAAAACAATAATATGAATAATTTTATAAAGATCTATTCCTTATTTGTGAAACATCAAGACAATGAAAAATTTGAAAACATTAATACTAAAACTTTGGTTATAACGGGTGAAGGTGATGTAGGATCAACTCCAGAAATGTCAATTAATTTAGGCAAAAAAATTAAAAATTCTGTTGTAAAAATTATTCCTAAAGGAAAACATCTCTGTAGTATTGAATGCTCAGATGATGTAAATAATACAATAAAAGACCATATACAAAATGCCTGAATTAAAAAAATATAAAATGTTTATTGGAGGAGAATGGGTTGACTCTGATACTAAAAAAACTTTTGAAACATTAAACCCAGAAGACAATAAACCTTGGGCTGTTGTTCCAGAAGCAAGTGCTAATGATGTGGATAAAGCAGTTAAAGCTGCTCAAAAAGCTTTTGAAGGGGATTGGCCAAAAATATTGCCAAGAGAAAGAGCTAAATTTTTAAGAGCTATTGGAAACAAACTTAGAGAAAATGCAGAATTACTTGGTAAGATTGAAACAATTGATACTGGAAAACTATTTAGAGAAACCAACAAACAAGCGAACTATATCGCAGAGTATTATGACTATTACGCTGGTATGGCTGATAAAGTTGAAGGTACAGTTCTTCCAATAGATAAACCAAACATTCAAGCCATAACCTCAAGAATACCTATAGGTGTTATTGCTGCAATTGTGCCATGGAACTCCCAAATGTTTTTAACAGCAACAAAACTTGCTCCTGCTCTAGCTATGGGAAATACAGTTGTAATTAAATCCTCTGAGCTTGCCCCTGCTGTGATGTTTGAATTTGCAAAACTTATAGAGGAAACTGGTATTCCAAAAGGAGTAGTGAATGTGATTACAGGGTTTGGAGATCCATGTGGTAAAGCTTTAACCACGCATGATTTAGTTGAGAAAGTTGCTTTTACAGGAGGACCTGAAACTGCAAGACATATTATAAGAAATTCTGCAGAAAACTTGTCTGAGGTTAGTTTAGAATTAGGTGGAAAAAGCCCGGTTGCAGTATTTGATGATGCACATCAAGAAAATGCTATCAATGGTATTACTGCAGGTATTTTTGGTGCTAGTGGACAAAGTTGTATTGCAGGTTCTAGGCTATATTTACAAAAAGGAATTTATGATGAGTTTCTTGATAAACTAATAAAAAGAGCTGAAAGAATAAAAATAGGTGCACCTATGGATCCTGAGACTGAAATGGGTCCCTTAAGTAACTTTAAACAACTTGAAATTATTGAAAAAAACATAAAAAAAACAATTGAACAAGGTGGACTAGTAAGATGTGGTGGTAAAAGACATCCTTTTTCTAATGAAGGATATTATTTTCCTCCAACTATAATTGAATGCGATAATCATAACCTGCCAACTGCTGAAAACGAATTATTTGGTCCAGTTTTGTCTGTCATGAAATTTGATAATGAAAAAGAAGTAATAGAAAAAATGAATGATAATCAATATGGACTATCTTCAGGAGTTTATACTAGCGACTTTGCTAGAGGTTTAAGAGTATCGAATGCAATTAGAGCTGGAATAACGTTTGTTAACACTTACAGATTAATTTCACCATCAGCACCTTTTGGTGGAATTAAAGATAGTGGATATGGAAAGGAAGCGGGAATGGATTCAATTAAAGATTATACTAGAGTAAAAACTACATGGTATTACACTTCTGATGAACCAACTTTAGATCCTTTCTCTATAAGATAATATTTGTCGACAAAGCACACATTGCTTATTTTATTTGTAGTTTTTCTATTGGGAAGTGCTTATCCAACAGGGAAACTTGGATTAAATGATTCAATTCCTCCAATTCTTTTTGGAGCTTTAAGGATGGCTGTTGTATTTATTTGTTTAGTTCCTTTCTTTAAATTTTATATTCCTGAAAAAAAATTTATTGTTCCTTTAATAGGATTTTCGATATGTTTTGGTGTTGCGGTGAATATGTTTTTATATTTATCTATTAATGCCTCAAGCATACTAGCACCAATAACAATAGGTGCTCAGCTTTCAATTCCGTTTGGAATAATATTAAGTTCAATATTTTTAAATGAAAAAATAAGTTTCAAAAAATGGCTACTTATTATGACATCGTTTTTTGGAATTGTTATTCTTGCTTTTGATCCAAAAGTTGTTGATGAAATTATAGGATCACTACTAATTTGTGGAATGGCCTTTTTTTATGGATTGTCACAAGTCTTTTCAAGATATTTAAAAGATTTAGATGTTAAATATACAAATACAATAATGAGTTTCACAGGATTTTTAATTTTAATTATATTATCATCTGTATTTGAGGGTAATGCTATTCAAACTATAACAAATATTAGTTTAGAGAGTTGGTTTACAGTTTTGTATGCTGGAGCAATTATTTCCCTTCTTGGACATTTAATGATGTTTTATTTGTATAAATTTTATCCTCTTGATATGGTTTTACCTTTCTATGCTTTATTTCCTGTGTTTGGTTTAATACTTACTTTTTTCATTTTCGGTGAGATTCCATCATTCATCACAATAATTGGTGGAATAATTGTTATAACTTCTGTGTTTTTTGCACAAAAAATGAGATAATTTTCTCATTGAAAATTAAAACTAATAGGATTTAATTTAATTATATAAATTGTTAACAATTAGAGGGAATATATGAAAAAACTAGTATTGGCTATGTTTGTATTTGTTTCTTGCTTTGCATCAAAAGCATATTCAGATGGACATGGCATTAAAATGGGAATTATTTTAGGATTTACAGGTCCTATTGAGTCCCTAACTCCAGCAATGGCTGCTTCAGCTGAGCTTGCTTTCAAAGAAGCTTCAGACTCAGGTTCGCTACTTGGTGGAAAGAAAATTTCTGTTGAAAGAGCAGACTCAACATGTGTTGACTCAGCTGCTGCAACAGCTGCTGCTGAAGGCTTAATATCTGGCGGTGTAGTAGCAATTATGGGTGCTGATTGTTCTGGTGTAACTGGGGCTATAGCAACTAACGTTGCTGTTCCAAATGGTGTTGTAATGATTTCACCATCAGCTACTTCTCCAGGATTAACTGATCTTAAAGATAATGGATATTTCTTTAGAACTGCTCCATCTGATGCAAGAGGTGGTCAAGTATTAGCAGATATAACTAAAGATAGAAAAGTTAAAAGTATTGCAGTTACACATACGAATAACGACTACGGAAAAGGTTTAGCAGATGTATATGTTGCAGCTGTTAAAGCTCATGGAATAAACGTAACTGTTGTAACAGCTCATGAAGAAGGTAAAGGTGACTACGGTGCAGAAGTTGCTACATTAGCAGCTGCAGGTGGAGATGCTTTAGCTGTATTAGGTTACTTAGACCAAGCTGGTGGAAGTATCATAGATGGTTCATTAGATTCAGGTGCATTTGATGTGTTTGTATTATCTGATGGTATGATCGGTGACTCTTTAACAGACAGATTTGGTAATGATTTAAATAAATCTTTTGGATCACTTCCAGGATCAATGGGTAAAGGTGCAACAATATTCAAAGATGTTGCTGGTACTGCAGGAATTGATTCTTCAGGTCCTTACACTTCAGAATCTTACGATGCTGCGGCTTTGATAGTATTAGCTATGCAAGCTGGTGGCAAAGCTGACAGAGCAACTGTACAAGCAAATGTAATGTCTGTTGCGAATGCTCCAGGAGAAAAAATTTATCCTGGTGAATTGAAAAAAGCTTTAGATTTATTAGCTAGTGGAAAAGCTGTAAATTATGAAGGAGCATCAAGTGTAGAACTTACAGATGTTGGAGAAGCGTCTGGTGCCTTTATTGAGAAAGAAATCAAAGGCGGTAAGTTTAAAGACAAAAAACAAAGATAATACTTAATTATTTAACTCCAGCGGTGAAAATCGCTGGGGTTTTTTTTATCCTAAAATATTGATTAATACAAAAATACTAAGTGCTGACATAAATAAAATTATTAGCATATTTATAATTTTCCAAACTTTATTGCTATTTAAGTAACTAGATAAAAACTTAGATAAGTATCCCAATGTAAAAAAAAATATAATTGAGGAAAGAGTTGCACCAAATCCAAATAATAGTTTTTGATTAATTAAAAAACTTTTAGAAAAATTTCCTAAAAAAAATACAGTATCAGAATAAACATGGGGATTTAAATAAGTAAAACCAAGAGTTTTAATTATTACAGAACCTAGACCTTTGGTTTCATTTTTTTGATTTATTTCAAAATTTATATTTATATTTTTAAATTTTTTCCAAATAAAATGAACTAAAAATAAAAATAGAAGGATATTTAAAATTAACTCAACTGAGGGTGAAAAAAAACTTTCAAAATAATGAAATAAGAATATTCCTAAAAAAATTAGAAGGAAATCTGAAAATGTACAAATTACACATACAATAAAAATAAATTGTTTTTTTAAACCTTGCTCAATTACAAATATATTTTGAGCACCAATAGCTAATATTAAGCTCAGTCCTGCAAAGAACCCTAAAATGAAAAAACTCATAGTAAATTATTGTTTTATGATTTTTTCTGGAATTATTCCCTGGGGTCTAAATCTCATAATCAAAAGAAGTCCAATACCAACAAGCAAAAATCTAAAATATGGAGCACTATTAATTAAATGAACTTTAATTTCATTTGTTTCAGGTAAATGAGCTGTAAATAAATTTATAAAGAACAAAGCAATTGGTGCTGCCTCTACCCATAAAAACCATACAACAAATCCTCCTAGAATTGCTCCAAAGTTATTTCCTGTACCACCAACAATTACCATAACCCAAATTACAAATGTATATCTCATTGGTCTATAACTGCCTGGGGTAAACAGGCCATCATTAGTTACCATCATAGCTCCAGCAATACCAACTATTGCTGATCCTAGAATAAATATAAATAAATGTTGTTTAACTACATTTTTACCCATTGCACTTGCAGCTTCTTCATTATCTCTTATTGCTCTCATCATTCTACCCCAAGGTGAGTAAAGAGCTTTTTGTGTAATTATTAATAAAATTATAACTACGACTAAAAACATTCCTGCAAAGCATAATTTTACATAAACAGATGATGCATCAATCACTAACTGATTTAAAATATCTTGTCTTTCCGACAATGAATTTGCTAGATCTAATTTTGTTGAGTGAAATTTTTCTACTAAATTTATAAACCAAGGAGAAGTTTGTAGGTCAATTTCATAAGGCGCTGGTCTTTTTAATCCAATAACGTTCTTTACACCTCTTGCCAACCAATCTTCATGTTTAATAATAGAAACAACAATTTCAGCTATCAATAACGTTGCAATAGCTAAATAATCTGCTCTTAATCCTAGAGCAACTTTCCCTACGATAAAAGCTAGTCCAGCAGCAAAAAGTCCTCCAACTATCCATGAGAATAAAACTGGTAACCCAAGTCCTCCTAGAAATCCTGTCTTTGCAGGGTCAACAGCTTCTATTTGTTCAATTGCAGGTCCAGCAATTATTTTTATGAGAATTAATCCAACTATAATTATTCCAGCTATTAAATAATTTCTTTTGTTAGATTTTTGAATATTTTTTAAAATATACCTTGTAGAAAAAATCATTAATATAATTATTCCTAGGCATGTCATCATATTTACTCCACCCACACTCCAAGCTTCTGGTACAGGAGCTACAGATACTAACACAACTGCCAAACCACCTAATGCAGTATACCCCATGATTCCAAAGTTTATTAAGCCAGCATAACCCCATTGAATATTTGCTCCCAGAGTCATTACAGCCGAAATCATACAATAATTAAAAATTGTTAATGCTATAGACCAAGACTGAAAGATGCCAACTAAAATAATTAAAAGCATCATTATCGAATACGCTATAATTATATTTAAATAATTCCTCATATGCGTTTTCCTTCAAATATACCTGATGGCCTAAATATCAAAACAATTACTAGTATAGAAAATGAAATTGCAAATTTATAATCTGTTGATAATAATTGCATCAATGAATTTGGTTCTAAAGACTCTGGCAAAATATAAACTAAAAATCTTTTATATGCATAAGTCAAAAATATTTCAGCAAATGCTATAACATAACCTCCAAAGAATGCACCGTATGGATTTCCTATTCCACCTACTATCGCAGCAGCAAAAATGGGTAACATGTTATTAAAATACACAAATGGTCTGTAACTTTTATCTAAACCATAAAGAATTCCACCAATTGTTGCTAATATTCCAGCAATAATCCAGGTAATTAGAACTACTTTTTTTGGATCTATTCCTGAGAGAAGAGCTAAATCTTCATTATCTGAGTAGGCTCTCATACTAGTTCCAGTTTTAGTTTTATTTAAAAACCAAAACATAATAGCAACAACAATTATTGTAACTACGATTGTTATCATTTGTGTAGATTTAATTGTTAAACCTTCTGCAAGACCTGTCATTTCCTTAAACTCAGTTGCTTTTAAAATAAATTTTTCACCATCTAAGAATCTACGATCAGTAGGCCCAATTATAATTCTTATTATCGCCTGTGTTACAAACATTACACCAACGCTAACCATTGCAAGCATTACTGGTGGACTTTTCTTAATTCTGTAATATTTAAATACTGTCTGATCAATTATCAGCATGTACAAAATCATCATAAAAATTGCAAAAGGTATAGTGAGCAAAGCTGTAGGCAGAAAACCAAAGTTAATTCCGATTGATTGAAAATAATAAGTCAAAAGCACCGCAAACATTGTACCAAATGACATCATGTCTCCAGTCGCAAAGTTAGCAAATCTTAAAATACCGTATATTAATGTTACAAAAATTGCTCCAATTGCTAATTGAGAACCATAAGTTAAGGCCGGAATAATTGTATAATTCAATAAAACTATTACTGCATTAATTAAATCCATACTAAGCTCCTAAGAAAGATCTCCTAACTTCTGGATCATTTAATAATTCCTTACCAGACCCCTCAAATTTATTTTCACCAGTTACAAGCACATATCCACGATCGGAAATACTTAAAGCCTGTTTTGCATTTTGTTCGACCATAATGATTGCTACTTTTGTATTTTTAACTCTAATAATGTGTTCGAATAATTCATCCATAACTATTGGTGAAACTCCTGCTGTAGGCTCATCTAACATAAGAACAGACGGTTTTATCATTAGAGCTCGTCCCAAAGCTACTTGTTGTCTTTGCCCTCCTGATAATTGTCCAACAACTTGATCTTTTTTTTCTCTTAAGATTGGAAATAGATCATATATTTCTTCGATAACATTGTTTACATTATCCGTTCTTAAAAAAGCACCAACCTCTAAATTTTCTTTAACAGTAAGTTCTGCAAAAACATTTCTAGTTTGTGGTACAAATGATATTCCCTTTTTAACTCTTTCTTGAGGAGATAGTTTAGAAATATCTTCTCCATCAATTGATATATTGCCTGATTTTAGATTTAACAAGCCAAGCATTGCCTTCATTGCTGTAGATTTGCCAGCTCCATTTGGTCCAAGGATCGCAACTATCTCACCCCTATTAACATTTATAGTGCACGAGCTGATAATATCAGGACCATCACCGTATCCGCCTGTCATTTTATTTCCTTCAAAAAATGCCATTTACTTCTTTCTACCTAAATAACTATCTATAACTTTTTCGTTTTTTTTAACTTCATCTGAAGTTCCCTCAAAAAGAACAGAACCTTCAGACATTACAATGACTGGATCACACATTCTGCTTATAAAATCCATATCATGCTCAATCATACAAAAAGTATAGTTTTTTTCTTTATTAAGTCTTAATATTGCTGTTCCTAAGTCTTTTAATAATGTTCTATTAACCCCTGCTCCAACTTCATCCAATAAAACAAGCTTTGCATCCACCATCATTGTTCTTCCAAGTTCTAGCAACTTTTTTTGCCCTCCAGATAAATTACCAGCACGTTCATTTGCTAGATGTTTAAGATTTAAAAATTCAGTTACTTCGTATGCTTTTGCTCTAATTATATCTTCCTCTTTTTTAATTAAATTTGGTTTTAAAAGGGCATTTATTAAAATTTCCCCTGTTTGGTTACCTGGTACCATCATTAAATTTTCAAGGACAGTCATATTTGAAAACTCGTGAGCTATTTGAAAAGTTCTAAGTAAACCTTTTGAGAAAAGCTCATGAGATGGAACGTTTGTTATATCTTCTTTATTAAATAATACTTTTCCATCTGATGATTTGAGATTGCCTGCTATAAGATTAAATAGAGTAGTTTTGCCTGATCCATTCGGACCAATTATTCCTGTAATTGAACCTTCTTTTATTTTTAATGAGCAATTTGATACAGCTGCCAAACCACCAAAATATTTTGATAAGTTATCAATTTGCAGAATGATTGAAGCTTGCTGCATAAAAAATTATACTTTATTTAATCTTTTAAGAATACTATTTAGGGTTTTATTAGTTGCTTTATAGAAACCAGCTTTTTTTAATTCATTTACACCTTGCTCATTTAATCCTTTTGGTGTTTGGGAGTCTTTGACAAGTATTTTTAAATCTCTGTTAGAATTAACTACAGCATCTTCGGAAAGTGCTAAAAAAAGAGATGTTATATATCTCTGAGCTTGGTCTTTTTGAATTCCCTTTTCATTTAACCATTCAGACATTGTTCTTAATAATTCATAAAAAGGTGCCATCATTCCAGATGTTGACCAAAAATTTTTAGATAATTTTTCATTTTTAATTTCAACAACTGTTCCTAGATGTTTAAAAAAGTTTTTAACTTTCCTGTTTGGTGGAAAAATAGGAATTGGTCCTTTTTTAAGAGAGATAGGTGGTAAAGGAATTACTCTAGAAATATTTGCTTTTACTTTTACAGCTTTCTTAATATTTTGAAGATTCATTGTTGATATGAAACTTACAATTACCTGACTTTTTTTAAATTTTAGCTTATGTATAATTTGATTTGCAACAGTAGGTGTTACTGCTAGAAAAATCCAGTTACAGTGATTAACAATATCTTGATTATTTTTTGCAATATAAATTCTTTTGAAACTTTTTTTTAATTGTTTTGAAATTTTTTTATTTCTTTCGGATACAATAATTTTAGAATACTTGATTTTAGAATTACATATACCCGTCACTACTGCTGAAGTAATTTTGCCGGTTCCTATAAATCCAAGTTTCATTAGTGTATTTTCTACACTTAATTGTTAAAAAAGGAACCTCTTATTCTTAGTAATTCTCTTGATAAATTTTTATTTTCTTTAAAAGGTTTTCGACCATGTAGCCAAAAATAATTATTCGCCACAACAGCGCTACCAACTGGTAAAGATGTGATTATCTTATTTTTACTACCCTCAAGAGCATCAGATAATCTTTGTAAAAACAGTCCTTGATCCATATTTTTTGGTTCAGGAAATTGATCGATGTAAGAAATAATAGGTTTTCCATCTCTATCTTTTGAAAACACAGGGTGTTCAACTTTATAGTCAATATTTTTACTTTTTGGGGATCCCCAAATAAAATTTTGTTGTCCAATTTTGTCATCTGAGAGATCAGACAAATGTTCCCAATCATCAAGATGTAGTAAAGCAGTCTCTCCACCAATCACATTTTCCTCCTCTAGCTTTGACATTAATATCCAATCAGTTATTTCTCGTACATATGTTCCATCAGTATGTAAATCCATATTTATATATGCCTTTCGAAGATATGAGTCGCTATTATCTTCATGTTTAACGTGAAACCTTGCATAGTATTTTCCAGCCATTGAGTCGTGATTTGGATTTCCAATTAAGTGCGTTATTGCAGTTGATAGTTTAACTAAAAATGTTTGATCTATTTTAGAAGACTTGTTTTTGGGACCAATTAAAAAACAACCCGTATCTCTATCTTTAATAATTTCGTTTAAAAAATTACTTAATTTATTAGATGTAGTTTCATCTAAACTTTTTGCAATAGTAAATCTTGTAAATGGTTTATATTCTAATGCTGTAATATTAAATTTTTTAAACGGAAACACTAATCGATCAATAATTTGATCCTCAATTTTTATATTTATTATCCTCTTAGATTTTTCATGAAAGGAAATTTCAAATCCATCTAATTTAAGAAGATTCTTCACGAATTTATTTATTACAAATACCTATAGACTCTGGTCCACAAATTTCTCCCATTGTCCAAGTAGCGCCAATTAAATTCGCACCATCAAAATTTGCATTTAAAATATTAGATGACGTGAAGTTTGCCTCCATTAAATTGGAATTCTGAAAATTTGCATCTATGAGAGTAGAACCTGTAAAATCTACTCTAGTTAAGTTAGCACTTGTAAAATTTGAT
This sequence comes from uncultured Pelagibacteraceae bacterium, assembly GCA_902552755.1. Classification (GTDB taxonomy): domain Bacteria; phylum Pseudomonadota; class Alphaproteobacteria; order Pelagibacterales; family Pelagibacteraceae; genus Pelagibacter. The sequence continues at coordinate 19,899 of CACDHV010000013.1, forward strand.
TGCTCAAAATTTCCACCACCTAAATTTGACTCATATAAATTAGCTCTTATGAAAGACGACTCTGAAAAAGTTCCAAATGTTAAATCTGAATTCATCATTATACTTTTATCAAAATTTACTTGAATAAAACTAGCAAATGAGAGATTAGAGTTAGGAAGAAAGGTTCCTTGTAAATCCTGACCATCTGAAAATTTACATTTAGAATAGTCTACTCCATCAGCTATTGGATCATCACATCCAGCATTTGCATTACTAGAAAGTATTAGAAAAAATATAATAAAAAAAAGTTTTTTCATACAGCAAAACTATTTAATGTAGCCAAAATTATAGCAGATAATATGGTTGGATAAACTAAATTTCTTTTAGTGACATAAAAAATTAATATTGATAATAAAATGACAATTATCCTTAAAATATAATGTACATCTGAAAGATCTCCAGATGGGAAAATTAACATTCTTGAGATTAAAGCTGCAAGAGTTGAATATGCTACACAATTAAACCATTTATAAATTTTAGATGTCTCTCCTATCTTTTCTGAAGTTAAAGCACCAAGAAATCTTGAAACATAAGTTGCAAGAGAAGTTACTAAAATTGCTAAAACAATATTAGCTGTCATAAACCTCTCCTATAAAGTAAGCAATTGAACCAGCTACCAACCCACCAAGTAAAACACTCCATTCTGGTGAAAAAAAATAAAAAATTGGACCTAAAAATGCGCCCAGGATAATGGCAGAAGAAAGTTGTATAGTTTTCATTACTCCTATCATTGCACACATAAAATAAATTGGATTTACTATTGCAAGTCCAATTATCATATCTTTGCTTAAAAAGTCGGCAGCATAAAATCCTAATACTGTTGAAAAAATGGCAATTAGCCAAGTGGCTGTTCCTATACCAATCCAAAAATCTATTCTATATTTCCTATCAATTTCCTCATAATTACTTTTTAAAATCAACCACGACGAAACAGCTACAAAGTGACAAGATATATAATATTTCCATCTTGGTTGGCTATCATGTTTAAGTAATGGCATAATTGAAACTGTCATTGGAAATAGTCTAGAATTTACCAACCATACTGCTAAAAAAATATTTATAAGTGACGCGCCAATTAACATTGATTCCGCCATAACTAATGATCCTGGAAGGGCATAGGTTAAAAATGTTGAAAAAATACTTTCTTGTATATTAAACCCTAAATTTTTTAATAAGGCACCAATAGCAATGAAGCTAGCCCCTAATGCAATTGCTGGGCTATCAAATTTTTTTGAGCAGACTATTCCTTTGATAAAATATTTTAGGTTTATCATTAACCGCCTAAGAATAGACGGCCGACATCTGGATTATTTAAAAGATCATCTCCTTTACCTGCAATAGCTGTTTCTCCTGAAACTAAAACATAACCGATATCAGCAAACTCTAAACCTTTTTTGGCATTTTGCTCTACCAATATAATTGTTTTTTTCTCATTTTTTTGAAGATCATCTAAAATCTCAAAAACCATTTGAATGTATCTAGGCTCAAGCCCAATTGATGGTTCATCAACAAGCAAGATAGAAGGTTTCATAACTAAAGCTCGAGAAATTTCTAATAGTCGTCTTTCTCCTCCAGATAATACTTTTGCAGGTTGATTTCTTCTGTTTCTTAATCTTTCATATTTTTGAAGAACTCTTTCTGCTTCTTCAAAAGACTCCTCTGTTTTATCTTTAATATATCCACCCATTAGAAGATTTTCTTCTACAGTCATATCTGGAAAAACCGAATTATCCTGTAGAATATATGCTATCCCCTCAGACTTAAGTTTTTCTGCAGGGCTGAGGTTAGTTATTTCTTTTCCATCAATTTCTATTTTTCCTGAAAAGATATTTGTAAAACCATATATTGAATGAAGTATAGTTGATTTTCCTGCACCATTAGGACCAATCAAACAGAGAGATTGTGCTTTACTTACAAACAAATCAAAATTGTGTAAAATTTCCATCTTACCATAGCCAGCTGATAAACCCTTGATAGTTAAGTGAACATTTTCTGACGATAGTTTTTTTAAATCCTCTGCTCCAGGAGCTTTACCAAGAACTTCATATTGATTTGCCATTATTGAGCTCCTAAATAAGCGTCAATAACACGCTTGTCATTTTTAATTTCGTCAGGTGTTCCATTTGCAAGCATTTTTCCATGTGCAAGACAAAAGATGCTTTCAGCTAATTGCATTATTACTCTCATATTATGTTCAATAACAAGTAGAGTAATTCCAAAATCTTGATTTACTTTTATCAATCTATCAATAATTCCATTTATTAATGTAGGGTTGATACCTGCAGTCGGTTCGTCCAGTAATAACATCTCAGGCTCATTCATTAATGCCATTGCTAATTCTAATAATTTCTGCTGACCAAATGATAAATCTCCAGCTCTTAGTTTTCTTTTTTGATATAATCCAACAAAATTTAATAAATTTTCAGCTTTTTCTGTAAGATTTTGAGGTATCTGGGAAAATATAGAAACTAAACTTTCATCGCTTGCTTTATGACTTATAAGCATATTGTCTACGCAATTCAGTTTTCCATAAATTCTTGTTTGTTGGAAAGTTCTAAGCAAACCAAGTTTAGCTATTACTGGAACTGGTAATTCAGATACTTCTTTACCATTAAATTTAATTGACCCTTGATCTATAGGATATGTTCCAACTATAGAATTAAACAATGTAGTTTTTCCTGATCCATTTGGCCCAATTAAACCTACGATTTTTCCTTTTTCAACTGACATGGATATATCAACATTAGCCTTAACACCTCCAAATGACTTACTGACATTATTTACCTCTAAAATACTCATTTAAGTGTAACCTGTGCTTTCCGATCTGCTTCATCCACAACTTCACCAAATCTCTCTGGATACTTTTCTCTCAACCAACCCATAATCCCCTCAGGGAAATAGATAACAATTACAACAATCAAAACCCCAAGAGCAACATACTGCCAACCTAAGAAGAAAGTCCAAAAACCTTCTTTAAAAATATGAAATAAAGTTGCACCAATTACTGGTCCCCACAAAGTTCCTTTCCCTCCTAGTATAGCCATCAAGACCATGAATACTCCCATTTCTCTTCCATCAAATGCTACATCAGTTGAGTCTATATATCCAACCAGTCCACCCATAATACCTCCTGCCAATCCACAGAAAAACGCAGAGATCATCCATCCAATAATTTTGTATTTCATTGTTTGTATACCCATTGCTTCAGCTTTATCTTCGTTATCACGTATTGCATTAAGAACTAGTTTAAATCTTGTTGAATAAATTGCTTTGACCGCAAGGAACGTGAATACCAAAACTATAAAACTACAAAAATAGAAAAACTCACCTCTTGCTTCTAATCGATCAACATTAGGAAACGGAGGTGTTGTAAAACCTTGTCCTGCTCCGATTATTTCTATTCCACCAGAAATTTCTCCAGCCGCAACTCCTAAACCTAATGTACAAATTGCAAAATAATGTCCTCTTAAACCTAAAATTGAATAACCAATTAAACCAGCAATAATTGCTGGAACTACTGCTGCAACAGCTAAACCAACTGCAAATCCCTGAAAAAACTGAGCAGGAGTATGAACAAAAGTTTTTTCTCCACCTCCTTCAGTCCACTCTCCTAGAGGAAAAAACATTCCTACTTGAACTGAGGCGCATAAATACATTCCTAGCCCATAAAATAAAATATTTCCAAAAGTATTGTAACCCATTTCACCACCTTGAACATTCCATGTGATAGCTAGAATTATTAATATACAAAGTATTGATAGCTGAACTTTAAATGCTGGAAAAATAAAAGGTGCAGCAATACCAAATATTAGAATGGCTCCATATAAAATAATATTTTTTTTCATTATTTTAAATATTCTCTTTTTCTTGAAAGTTTAAATCTTCTATAAACAAGTATTAAAACTAGTAGTAAAAATACTGAACCAATTCTAAATTCTGTACCTAAAATATAATCTGCAAATTCTTCAAATACCCCTAATCCCATACCTGACATTGCAACACCAGGTAAGTTTCCTAGTCCAGCAACAATTACGATCATGAAAGATCTTATTGTATATGGTAGACCCATATAAGGGTGTATCGTAAATGTTATAGAAATAAGAGCTCCAGCTACTCCACAAAGAGCAGCATTAATTCCAAAAGTTGCTGCATAAACTTTTTCAGTATCTACGCCTAATATTTTTGCGGCTCTAGCATTTTGAGCTGTAGCTCTAATAGCCCTTCCAAGCTTTGATTTTTTCATATAAATCACAAGTCCTATAGCAAACACAATACTTATAAATGCTGAAAAAATCTTTGAATTTGGCAATGTAACAGAGTTGTCAAACAACATTGTTGTTCCATATCCTGAGTTTGCAAGAACTACATCTGCACCAAATGCAAAGTTCATTAATTGCATGAATAAAATGCTGATACCAAAGGTTGCTAAAATCGAAATGAATAGATCTCTATCAACTACTTTATTAATTACTAATTTATAAATTACTACACCAACAAAATACATTATTATTGGTGAAACTATTACTCCCCACGCAGGATGAATTCCATACAGATACATAAAGTATGCAATGTATCCTCCTAATATAACTAAATCACCTTGTGCAATATTTATTATATTCATTACTCCCCACTGGAGAGCCATTCCATAAGCGATTAAAGCAAATAAAATTCCAAGTAACAAACCATCTAACACGGCTTGTAAAGTTAACATCGGAACTTGGAAAATTAAAAAATCCATATTTTCTAAATGCTATATAAAAAAAAGCCCCCTATTGCTAGGGGGCTAATATTATTTTTAATTATCTTTCAGACCACTTAGGAATTGGGTGAATTAATTCTG
>CACDHV010000014.1 GCA_902552755.1 uncultured Pelagibacteraceae bacterium
GGGAAGAAGAAACTACGAAGAAAAAAAAGCTTCTAAGCTAGGTTTTAACTCTCTTTATGCATATTTTGAAAACAAATTTTTGCAAGAAAAAACTGCTATAGAAGAAAGTGCAAGAGAACTAGAAATAGCAAAAGCTGAAGCAGAATTATTAAAAGAAGAAAAAAGTAAGCAAAAGAAAACTTGCGGCTGTTGTTAAATTCCTAAATTTTTTAAAGACTGGAATTCACCAATTTTAAAAATAATAGCATCTTCTTTTTTAAAACCATATTTTTCTGCATTATCTTTAAATCTAACGGGTGGCTCCATTATTGGCTCTAAAGATAAAACAAAAGTACCCCAGTGCATTCCTAAAACTTTTTTACTTTTAAGGTCTCTTGCAATACTTAAAGCCTCTTCAGGGTTAGTATGATAAGAAGATTTATCTTTATTTGGTGATAATGGATAAAAATTATAAGCACCAATATTAATAAAAGTTAAATCAATAGGCCCATACTTCTCACCTAATTCTTTATAAACATTTCCTACACCAGTATCACATGCAAAAAGTATTTTTTTATTTTTATATTCAATTAAAAAATTTCCCCACAATGTTTTGTTAGTATCTGTCAAACTTCTTTTTGACCAATGTACCGCAGGAACTAATGTTACTTTTAGATCCTCATTAATCTTAATTTCGTCATACCAATCCATTTCGTTCACATCTTTATATTTGTTTCTTGTAAAATATTTTCCAAGTCTTAAAGGAAGTAGAACCTTTGCATCTTTAAAAGGAAATTTTCTTATTGTTCTCATATCTTGGTGATCATAATGATTATGTGTCAGAAGAAATAAATCAGTTTTTGGAAGTTCATTTAGGTTTAAGGCTGTTTTGCTAAATCTTTTTGGACCAAAAATTAAAGGTCCTGCATTTTTTGAAAATACTGGATCAGTTATTATTGTTGTATTTCCCAGCTTAATTAAAAAAGTTGCATGTCCTATCCAGCCAACATAATCGTCATTTTTTAGATTTTTTAAATCTGAAAGTACTTTTTGTTTTTCAATAGCGTGACCTTCAGGAGTAGCCATATCAAGTTTTTTCTTTTCCTTATTAAATATTTTAAATGACCACTTAAAATTTGAGTTTCTCTCTGGAGATCCTTCAGGATTTCTAAAACTACCGTCTGGTAAATGATGATAAGGTGTTTTTTCCATAGCTAATGTAAAAGAATTATAAATAAAAAATATAACAATTAAAATTGTTAACTTTGACAATAATCTTTAATTGTTTAAGGTTCTTTTGAAACACTCAATTGTATTTTTTAACAAACAAGCAATTGTCATTGGTCCAACTCCTCCTGGAACTGGAGTTAAAGCTTTTGCAACTTTTGAAACTTCTTCAAAATCAACATCACCTACTAAACCATTTTCTGTTTTGTTTATTCCAACATCAATTACTATTGCATCTTTTTTCACCCAATTACCTTTTATAAGTTCAGGAATTCCAACAGCAGCAACAATAACATCTGCTTCTAAACATTCATGCTGAAGGTCTTTTGTTTTTGAGTGAGTAATTGTTACCGTACAATCTTCTTGAAGCAAAAGTTGTGCCATCGCTTTACCATTTAAGTTTGACCGCCCAATCATTACAGCTTTTTTTCCTGTTAAGTTAGGTTCTATTTTTTTTAATAAATAATAACATCCAAGAGGTGTACAAGGAATTGAACCTTGGTATCCAGATGAAAGATTACCAACATTCATAGGATGTAAACCATCAACATCTTTGTGTGGTGAGATAGTTTCTATAACGTGTTGCTTATTAATATGTTTTGGAAGCGGCAATTGAACCAAAATTCCTGAAACAGTTTCATCTTTGTTAAGTTCTTCAATTTTATCTAAGACTGTTTTTTCATCTACAGTATCTGGGTATTTAATAACTTCAGATTTTAAACCAACTTGCGTTGCTGATTTTTCTTTATTTCTTACATAAATCTGACTTGGAGCTAAATCTCCAATTAATATCACTGTAAGACCTGGAACTTTGTTATATTTTTCTCTCAGGCCATCTACTTCTGTTTTTAATTCTTCTCTAAGTTCAGCAGATTGTTTTTTTCCGTCTATTAAAATCATGATTATTAAAAAATAAGTGGTGCTATGTAGAGTTTCATACACATTTCTACAAACCAGATCAACAAAAGAAGAATGATAGGTGATATATCAAAAGCACCTAGACTGGGCAAAAACCCCCTTATTTTATTAAGTATTGGATCAGTAAGCTTATAAGTAAACTCTAATATTGAATAAACAAATCTATTTGAAGTATTTAAAACATTAAAAGCTATTAACCAGCTTATAACAACGTTAGCGATTACTACATAAGAATACAATTTTAATAATTGTAAAGCTAAATAAAAAATAGCTATCATTTCTTCTCTACATATATAGAAGTGCTTGGGAAAGCAAAAGATGCTTTATTACCCTCAACAATTTCTTTAATTTTAATTGCCAGTCTTTCTTTAACCAACAACATCTCGCTCCAACTATTTGTCTTTGTATAACATCTTACATACATATCTATTGAGCTATCAGCAAATTTATCAACCCTAACTGAAACACCAACTTTAGTATCATAATCTTCTGAACCATTTATAAAATCTTCTATTTCATTTCGTATAGTTTTTAATTGTTCAACGGTAGAGTCGTACTGAAGAGTTATCGTCCAACTAATTCTCCAATTTGTAATTTGACTTTTATTAATTACAGCATTCTCTGCAAACTGGAAATTTGGAATAATTGCTAAAGACTTGTCAAATTTTCTTATAACAGTTGATCTAAAACCTATTTTTTCAACTACACCCTCGATTATTCCTTCAACCTCAATCCAATCACCCATTTTAAATCTTTTTTCAACAAGTACTAAAATTCCTGATATTAAATTTTTGAATAAATCTTGTGCTCCTAAAGCAACTGCAACACCGAATAAACCAAGTCCTGCAATAATTGGACCAATTTTTATTCCCCATAATTCTAAAACAGCTGCAGCTCCTAAGATTAAAATTAAAATTTTTAATGATTTAATAATCCAGCCAATTAGTTCTCTAGTTAAAATCTTATCAAATCCACTTAGTATGTAGGAAATTGGTTCAATAATTTGATGAATAATCCAAAAAAGTAAAATCGTAATCAACGTTCTATTTACGTTATCTAAAAATAACCTCGTATCTTCTGCAAAAGACATATAGTAACTTGCAAAAAATACTCCAAGAACAATTGGAAGAAATCTAGCTGGCCCCTCCATTGCCTTAACGAAGGTATCATCAAGTTTATTTGTAGTTCTTTTAGTAATTAGTTCTAATTTTTTGATGATTAGTTTGCTAATTAACCCTCTAAAAACTAAGAATATAAAGAATATTCCAAGACCTATTAAGATCTCAAAAAAGTTTACGCCTAAAATTCCCTTTTGCCATACAGACAAGAAAAGTCCTGAAAAATTCTCAAAAACACCCATGACTAAATTTTATATAGCAAAAACTCTTCTTCACCAGAATTAAATAGAAAAATTTTTTTCCACTTTATCTCATTTAAAATTGCTGATGCTTTTTCACCCATGCACATCAAATTGGTATCCATCCAACTGTCTAAAAGATCATATTTTTTAAGTAAATTTAATAAACTCTTAGCGCTATTTTCTGAGTAAACATAAATTATATCAGGGATTGAGGCTTTTAATTCTGCTCTAAATTCCTCTTTTATTTCTTGAGTTGATAAAACCGTATAGTTAATCAATCTCTTTAAAGAATAACCTTCAGAAATTAGATCTTTATCTAACCTACTAGAAACTATCTCACCACTTACGTAAAGAAGTGATCCATTTTTTTGGTTGAAGTTTTGTAATATTAATTCTTTTAAATTATTTACGTTTCCTTCTGCAGAGATGATATTTTGAAAACCGTTTAGCTTTGCAACTTTTTCTGTTGCAGAGCCAACACAATAACATTCAATTTTTTTATCAACTTTATTTAATTCTAAATTCTTAATCGCATTTGAACTTGTAAATATTATTCCCTTAAATTGGCTATAGTCAGGTTCATCGTATTTAATTGATTCAACTTTTATTACAGGTAAATGAGAAACTTTATGTCCTAAAGAACTAAATTTTAATATTAATTCTTTACTATCCTCTAATGGTCTTGTTAATAAAATATGCATTTTACCTTTTATAAGATCCCTTTGACTCTGATTTTAATTTTTCTCCAATCTTAATACTTAAATCTTTAACCATTTTTTTATTTTCACTTTCTTCAACAAAAAATCTTTGTTTGCCATCTACTGAAAAAAGTTCAGCTTTTATATTTACAATATCTTTGTCAATCTTTGCATACACACCTACTGCTGTATCACAATCACCCTCGAGTATTTTTAAGACTTTTCTTTCAGCATTTGCAATTATTCTCGACTGATCATCATTAATTTTTTCTAGAATGTTTATTATTTCTTGATCGTTTTCTCTACATTGTATAGCAATGATACCTTGTCCAGCACATGGTATTAATTCTTCAGTATTAAATTCATGTGTAATTTTATTTGTTAAACCTAAAGCTTCAATGCCAGCTTTAGAAAGTAAAATTGCATCAAAATCTCCATTCTCTAATTTCTTTATCCTAGTATCCACATTTCCTCTTATTAATTTATAATCTAGATCTGATCTGATACTTTTTAATTGGTATTCCCTTCTGTAAGAAGAAGTGCCTATTATCGAATTAGGTTTAAGATCTATAAAATTTATATTGTCGTTGCTAATAAAAATTTCATTGGGCGAATTTCTTTTTAAATAAAAATTTGTAATTAGTCCCTCTGTTTCAATCGATGGCATATCTTTTAAAGCATGAACAGCTATATCAATATTATTATTAATTAATTCTATTTCAATTTTTTTAGAAAATAATCCTTTTCCGCCAATGTTTGACAACCTATCCTTTTGGTTTTCATCTCCACTGGTGACTATTTTTTTTGTTTCTATGTGACTCGATGAAACTTTTTTAAGATTGTTTATCACTTTTTCGGTATAAATTTGAGCTAACTGACTTCCTCGAGTACCAATAATAAATTTATCTCTTTTCATAATTCTTATTTTTATTACATTCTTATAGTTTAATTGTATTAATTATAAATAATTATGAATGAAAAAAAAATAATCCTTGGAATTGAGACTAGTTGCGATGAAACTGCAGTATCAATCATAGAAGAAGATAAAAAGGGTAAGATAAAAATATTATCTAACGTAGTTTCAAGTCAAATTAATATTCATAAAGAATTTGGAGGTGTGGTTCCTGAGCTTGCAGCACGATCTCATGTTGAAAAAATTGATTTAATTGCAAAAAAAGCAATTGATGAAAGCGGTTTGGATTTAAGTGATGTTTCTGCAATTGCTTCAACATATGGTCCAGGCTTAGTTGTTTGCCTTACTGTTGGTTTAAATTTTGGCAAAGCATTATCGGCAAGCCTAAATATACCTTTTATTGGTGTAAATCATCTTGAAGGTCATGCTTTAAGTCCAAAACTTAGCACAAACTTAGATTTTCCATATTTATTATTACTAATTTCAGGAGGACATACACAATATCTTAGTGTGAACGGGCTTGGAAAATATAAAAGGTTAGGAACAACAATTGATGATGCTTTAGGGGAAGCATTTGACAAAACCGCAAAACTTTTAGGAATTGAATTTCCTGGAGGACCAAAATTAGAAAGTTTTGCAAAGAATGGCGATGCTAATAAATTTAAGCTTCCTAAACCAATTATAAATAAGGGAGGATGTAATTTATCATTTGCAGGTCTTAAAACTGCGATTTTAAGGATATCAAGCACTGTAAAGTCAAATCAAGAGAAATATGATCTTGCAGCATCTTTTCAAAAAACAATTGAAGAAATTTTAGAGATTAAAACACAAATAGCCTTTGATGAATTCAAAAAAATTAGCAAAATGAAAAGTAAAACTTTTGTTATAGCTGGAGGTGTTGCTGCTAATAAAGGTATTAGAAAGAAATTAATAAAAATTTGCAAAAAGAATGATTTTAGACCAATTTTTCCTGAGCCGAAATTATGTGGAGATAATGCAGCTATGATTGCACTTGTTGGACTAGAAAAGTATAAAATCAAAAAATTTGATAATTTAGATCTCCCAGCAAGTCCAAGATTGCCACTTGATGAAAGAGCTAAGTTTTTAAAAGGTGCTGGAGTGAGGTTTTAAATGTCAAAACGATACAGTGGTAAATCTTTCAAAGACTCAAGTGTAATGAAGAAAGCAAAGCTATCTTTTAAAGAAAGAAGAAAAAATAAAAAAGAGAAAAAAAAAAATAAATATGCAAAATAAAGTAAATTTTTTTATAACAGCTTCTTATGTAAAACAAAATAATTTAAACCATCATAAAATTTTAGAACAAGCCTACAAAAAGAATATGATTATTGACAAAGATGATAAACTTTTATCAAACTTTATAAAGCATATTAAAAATATTGACGAAATAAAATCACAATTATATCAAGATGTATTTGCATCTTTTGTAATTGGGGATGAATATGAAAAATCTTTTTTAGAATTTGGAGCAACAAATGGTATAGATTTATCTAACACATATATTCTTGAAAAGAACATGAATTGGAGCGGCTACTTATCAGAGCCAAGTCCACAATGGCATGAGGAGTTAAAAAAAAATAGACCAAATAATAAAATTATTACTGAATGTATTTGGTCTAAAAGTAATGAAAATTTAGATTTTTTTGTTTCAGATGTTGGAGTTCTTTCAACAATTAATGATTTTAAAGAAAGTGATAAAATTTCGATGCCTGGCAATACAAGAGAAAGAATACGAAATGGAAAAATTGTTTCCATAAAATCTATTTCTTTAAATGATGTAATTGAGAAGTCATTTAGTTCAAAATCACCATCTTATATCTCCATAGATACAGAGGGATCAGAATATCAAATTTTAAAGTCTTTTGATTTTAAAAAATATAGACCTATAGTTTTTACTATTGAACATAACTTTACAGAGTATCAAACTAAAATTAACAAACTGATGCTTTCAAATGGCTATGTTAGAGTATTGGCTGGTTTAACAGCTTTCGATGGTTGGTATGTTACAAATGAAGCTTATAATCTTTTAAATAAATAGTTTAATGAAGTACTGGTTAATGAAATCTGAGCCTGATGTTTGGTCGATTGATCAACAAATCAAAGCTGGAGAAAAAGGAGCTGACTGGGATGGTGTAAGAAATTATCAAGCAGCAAATAACTTGAAAAAAATGGAAAAGGGAGATCTTTGTTTTTTTTATCACTCAAATATTGGAAAAGAAATAGTTGGTATAGTAGAGGTTATTAAAACAGCATTCCTTGATCCAACAGATAAAGAAAAAAGGTTTGTTGCGGTTAAAGTTAAATTTAAAAGTAAACTACAAAATCCTGTAACGCTTGAAAAAATCAAAAAAACTAAGGCTTTAGAGAACTTATCTCTAATTAGACAAAGTAGACTGTCAGTTATGCCTATTGATACTAAAAGCTGGAAAATAATTTTGAAGATGGGTAAAATTGATTAAAAAAAATTCATGCCTAAGAAAAAAAAAGTTAAAAAAAAAGTAATCTCTAAAAAACCTAAAGAGACAATTTATAAAACTAAGAAAGAATGGATAAGTAAGGCTACAGTTAATAAATCCCAATATTCAAAAAAATATAACGAGTCGATAAAAGACAACAATGGATTTTGGAAAAAAGAAGGAAAAAGAATTAATTGGATTAAACCTTATAAAAAAATTAAAGACGTTAAATATAGTAAAGATAATGTTCATATCAAATGGTTCTATGATGGTACTTTAAATGCGTCAGCGAATTGCATTGATAGGCATCTTAAAAAGAATGCTAATAAGACTGCAATTATATGGGTAGGAGATGATCCTAAAATTCAAAAAAAAATTACATATAAGGAACTTCATAAAGAAGTTTCAAAAGCAGCAAATGGATTAAAAAATCTGGGAGTTCAAAAAGGTGATAGAGTAACAATTTATCTTACCATGATACCGGAACTTGCCTACACCATGCTTGCATGTGCTAGAATAGGTGCGGTTCACTCAATAATATTTGGTGGTTTTTCACCTGATAGTATTTCAGGTAGAATTAACGATTGCGAATCTGATTATGTTATAACTGCAGATGAAGGTGTGAGGGGTGGTAAAACAATTCCTTTAAAATCTATTACAGATGAAGCTTTAGGAAGCTGTCCCAATGTAAAGAAATGTATTGTAGTAAAAAGAACAGGTACCAAAAAAATTGATTGGTTTAATGATCGTGATGTTTGGTATCACAAGATGACAAGTAAAGTCTCAGCAAAATGTGAACCTGAAGAAATGAATGCTGAAGATCCATTATTCATTCTTTACACATCGGGTTCAACGGGAAAACCAAAAGGTGTACTGCATACAACTGGTGGATATATGGTTTATGCATCAATGACTCACCAATATATTTTTAATTATAAGCCTAAAGATATTTACTGGTGCACAGCTGATATAGGCTGGGTCACGGGACATAGTTATATTATTTATGGTCCACTTGCTAATGGCGCAACTACAATTATGTTTGAAGGAATACCTACTTATCCTGATACATCAAGGTGGTGGCAAATAGTTGATAAATATAAAGTAAATATTTTCTACACGGCACCAACAGCAATCAGAGCTTTAATGAGAGAAGGTGATAAACCTGTTAAAAAAACTTCTAGAAAATCCTTAAAACTTTTAGGTACCGTTGGTGAACCAATAAATCCTGAAGCATGGGAATGGTATTTTAAAACTGTTGGAGATAGTAAATGCCCAATTGTAGATACCTGGTGGCAAACTGAGACAGGTGGAATTTTAATTAGTCCTCAAACTGGAGCAATAGATTTAAAACCTGGTTCTGCAACTAAACCATTTTATGGTATTAAACCAGAAATACTTGATAAGGATGGTAAGGTTTTAAAAGGAGAGGCTCAAGGCAGATTGTGCATCGCACAATCATGGCCTGGACAAATGAGAACTGTGTATGGAGACCACCAAAGGTTTATAGATACATACTTTTCACAATTTGATGGAAAATATTTTACGGGAGATGGGTGTAGAAGAGATAAAGACGGATATTATTGGATCACTGGACGAGTAGACGATGTAATTATTGTTTCAGGACATAACCTGGGAACTGCAGAAATCGAAAGTGCATTCGTAGCTCACCCAAAAGTAGCGGAGGCAGCGGTAGTTGGTTATCCACATGACATAAAAGGAAATGGTCTTTACTGTTACGTAACTTTAAATGCAGGAGAAAAAAGTACTCTTGATTTAGAGAGAGATTTAAAACTTTGGGTTAGAAAACAAATTGGTCCAATAGCAACACCTGATTTAATTCAATTCGCTCCTGGACTTCCAAAAACAAGATCTGGTAAAATCATGAGAAGAATTTTAAGAAAAATAGCTGCTAATGAACATGGTCAACTAGGAGATACAACAACCTTGGCAGATCCTTCTGTAGTCGATAGCTTAGTTGATAATAGAAAAAATATTTAAATCTTTACACGTTTAGAAAACTCTTCTTTAATATTATCCCATTTCAATATCATAGAGTTAAGAACAATTTTTTTATCTAAAGTTTTTAATTCATTTGCTATTGGAGCCCAATTATATAGTGCCAAAGCACTTTCATTGAAGGGTAAAGATTTATAATGATCTTCCCACTTTATTTTTTCAAATCTTTCTATAAAACTTATTCTTGCTTTATCGACAATTTCTTTTGGCATTCCATTCTCCAATTCTTTGTTAAGAATAGAATTATAAATTTCAGATGACTTTACTGTCTCTTTATAATTATAAAAAACATTTAAGTATGAAATTGTGTAAAATGATAAGTCTTGAAGTGAAATTGCATAAATATTCCATTTTGCAGTATTTATTGATTTTAAAAATGTTTCATCATCAAAATGCAAAACCCATTTAGTACCCATTCTAGTTTTTAAATAATTATAGAGAGTAACTTGTGACACCCATGCTGATTTCTGCTGAATAAATTCTTCAAGATCCCCAATATTTTTTATTTTTTTTTTTGGCAAAATACCTTTAAAAATTGCTAACAAATAAACTTTGAAGTCTTGAATTTTTATATCCTTCAGATTGAATCTGTATTTAAGGGCCATTAATCTAAGTAATATATTGATATATAATGTAAAAATGCCACAATATCGAGTGTTTTTAGGGGTTTAAATAAGCACGATTATCAGTAAGGTTATTTCATTAACCTATAGGGAGAGAAAAAAATGTCAAAACAAGAACAACACTGGGAAAAAACCAGGGGCTTGCTTTTTATTACATTAGCAATCTGGTTTGTTTTCTCAATTGGCATCTTTCTTTTCGGAGCCGAAATGCAGGAGTCAAGCATTAAACCATTTGGATATCCTTTAACGTATTGGTTTACATGCCAAGGATCACTTGCAATCTTCGTTATTCTGATTTTCTGGTTTGCGGGTCGACAAGAGAAAATAGATGATGAGTTCGGATTTACTGAAAGAGAGGGTGATCAATGATAAAAGGTAAATTTATAGATAATCTACCTAAGATCTATGGAATATATACTGGAGGGTTTCTAGTATTTATCATCCTTATGTCAATAGCTGAGCAAGCTGGCATGTCTAAAGAACTGATAGGAATATTTTTTGTATCCTTCACAGTCTTAATTTATGCTTTAATTGGTTGGTTATCTAGAACACTTCAATCAGATGCTTATTATGTAGCTGGAAGGCAAGTACCTACTGTATTCAATGGAATGGCAACTGCAGCAGACTGGATGTCTGGTGCTTCATTTGTTGCTATGGCAGGTGGTATTTACTTTAAAGGTTACGGTTATATGGCACTACTAGTTGGTTGGACTGGTGGATATGTACTAGTTGCTGCTTTATTAGCACCATATCTTAGAAAATTTGGATGTTATACTGTACCAGATTTTATAGGTACTCGTTATGGTGGTAACTTAGCGAGATTCTGTGCTGTACTAGTTTTAACACTTGCATCATTCACGTACGTAACTGCTCAAATTAATGCTACAGGAAGAATTGCTTCTGTTGCTTTAGATATTCCATTTAATATTGCAGTTTATGTTGGTCTAGCCAGTATTTTAATGTGCTCAATGCTTGGTGGAATGAGAGCTGTTACTTGGACTCAAGTTGCTCAATACATTGTGCTAATTATAGCTTACTTACTTCCGGTATTCTGGATAAGTAGCAATATTGGAGCAGGGTTTTTCCCACACTTTATGTTAGCAGATGAAGTAGCAAGAATTGCAGAACTTGAAGGTCAGTTTGGTTTTGTGAAAAATTCAGCTGCAGATATGGCAACCGTTCCGAAAGGGTTAGCTCAGATTACTAAAGCTCACTCTGAAGTTAATGCAACACCTTGGGCATTTATCTCATTAGCGATATGTATGATGGCTGGAACAGCATCATTACCACACGTTATGATGAGATACTTTACTACTCCAAGTGTAAGAACAGCAAGAAGATCAGTAGGTTGGTCGTTATTCTTTATTTTCCTACTTTACTCTTCAGCTCCAATGTTAGCTACTCTATCAAAAATTTCATTGATGGATCCAAATTTAGCTACTGGTATTATTGGAAAGTCTATTGCTGAAGTTCAAGCTCTTGATTGGTATCAAAACTGGAACCAAGCCAAATTAATGTTCGTAAGTGACTTTAACGGCAACGGGACTCTAGAATTAAATGAGTTCTTCATGAAAGGTGATGCTGTAGTGTTAGCAACACCAGAAATTGCTGGATTACCTTATGTAATATCTGGACTTGTTGCTGCTGGAGGTATGGCTGCTGCCATGTCAACTGCAGATGGTTTAGTTTTAGCTATTTCAAATGCATTATCTCATGACATTTACTATAAGATCATTAATCCAAAAGCTGAAACAGCAAAAAGATTAATTGTTGCAAGGATACTACTTGTCATAATTGGTTTTGCAGGAGCAACCATTGCCGCTTTAGAAATCAATGATATTCTTGGATCAGTTATTTGGGCTTTCGACTTTGCAATGTCTGGGCTATTCTTCCCACTTGTACTTGGTGTATGGTGGAAAAGAGCTAATGCTGCAGGTGCTGTTGCAGGAATGCTGCTAGGACTTGGATCTGGAACTGCTTATCTAGTTTGGGTCAAATGGTATGCTGGAGCAGGTTTCTTAGGTATTACAACCAACACCTTTGGACTTGTTGGAGCAACAGTAAGTTTAGTTGCAATGATTGTTGTAAGCTTAATTACTGAAGCGCCGGACTCTGCTACTCAAAAAATGGTAGATGATGTGCGTGTACCAAGTGGTAAAACAATACTTGGAAAACAATAATTCAAATATATCAATTTAGGGGCGAAAATTTCGCCCCTAATTAAAAATTATGTCAGCAAACTTTCATCCTTTAGTTTATATAATTGATTATGTACTTGGTGTTATTATGTGGACGTTAATTGGAAGGGTTGCAATGAATATTTTCCAAAGAGAAGATTCAGAATTTTTCTTCATGAAAGCATTTGTAAAACTGACAAATCCACTAATAAAAATCTTTAAGCCAATTACTCCAAGTTTTATCATAATGCCTTTAGTGCCATTATACGTAGCCTGGTTCTTCTATATGGGCCGTTTCTATTTAATGCCTTATTTACTTGGTTATTCGGTAATGGGAATGCTATCATTTCCACTAGAAAGCCAAATAGCTCAAGAAATATACATGATATTTGGTAAAAAATAATTCAAATAAAATTAAAAATTGATACTAATATTTTTAGTATCAAATGAAAAAAATTCAAATTTCTCCATCTATATTATCTGCAGATTTCAGTCAGCTCGGAAATGAAATTAAAAGACTTGAGGAGGGTGGAGCTGACTTAATTCATGTTGATGTAATGGACGGACATTTTGTTCCCAATTTAACAATAGGGCCTCCAGTAATAAAAAACCTAAGAAAATATACCAAGCTTCCATTTGATGTACACTTAATGATTTCTCCAGTACACGAATATATTGAAAATTACGCTAATGCTGGCGCTGATATAATAACTATTCACCCTGAAGCTACTGAAAACTTAAAAGAATCTATAAGTTTAATAAAAAAATTTGGCAAAAAAGTTGGTGTATCTTTAAATCCAAAAACTGAAATAAAAACCTTAATTGATGAAATTGACAACATTGATTTAGTTCTTGTTATGAGTGTTAACCCTGGTTTTGGTGGGCAAAAATTTATGCCTGAAGTATTAGATAAAATAAAAAAATTGAAAAAAATACAAGATAAAAGTCAATATCACTTTGATATTGAGGTTGATGGAGGAATTGATTTTAGTAATTCAAAAATAGTTTTAGAAGCTGGAGCTAATATTTTGGTATCTGGAACCACAGTTTTTAAAGAGAACGATGGGGATATTAAAACTAATATTGAAAAACTAAAATCAATATAAAATGTTTTTAAAAAGTTCTTTTAGTTATATCAATGAATTTTTTTTTATCATTAAAAATCAAATAAGAAAAATCTATTTAAGTTCATCCTTATATGATAAAAAAATTTCAAAGGTTAGTGAAAATGTTTTAGTTTATCAACCAAGTTTAAATATTCTCAGCTCATTAATAAAATATGAAAGACAGAAAAAAAAAATTGAAGATTTTAATGTTCAATCTATATGGGAAAATAATAATTTAAATTACAAAGATTTTAAAAAACTTCATAGTTTTTATTGGTTATTTTCCATAGATCTAAAATCGTCTAATCAAGTTACTCAGTCAATTATTGAAAATTGGATTAAAAAAAATCAAAACTACGAAACAAGAAGTTGGGAAACAGATATACTTTCTAAAAGAGTAATAGCTTGGATATCAAATTCAAAAATAACCTACGATGAATCTGAAAATAAATATAAAAATAGTTTTAACGAAATAATCAGTAAGCAAGTAAATCATTTAATTAATGAAATTGACAGATCATCTGATTTAAATAACAAAATGATTGGGTGTACAGCGATAACTCTTGCAGGCATAGCTTACAAAAACAATAGGTTTTTGGAGTATGGATTAGATTTACTTAAAAAAATTATTAATACTTCTTTTGATAATAACTACTTTCCAAAATCAAGAAATATAAGACAGATGGTTTTTTATTTAAAATATTTTATTTTGATAAGAGAACTTTTAAAAGACTCTTTAAATGATATTCCAGAATACTTGAATGAAATAATTCATTTCCTTGGTAAATCCTATGATTTTCTTTGGGGGTCATTAAGGCAGAGTTTATTATTTAATGGAAATAATAATTCAAATAATGAAGACTTTGATGAATATTTATCTCTTTTTAGATACAAGTTTAAAAATGATAAGTTTGACATATCTGGCTATACAATTTTAAAAAATAAAAATGCAGTCCTTGCTATAGATACAGGGAGTAACCCAGCAAGAAATTACTCTGAAAATTATCAAAGTGGACCATTATCATTTGAATTTTTTTTTAAAGGTAAAAAACTTATTACTAATTCTGGTTATTTTCAAGATCATAACCACCAACTGAATTCGATTTCAAAATCAACTGCAACTCATTCGACATTAATTTTAGATAACTCTTCAACTTGTAATTTTAAAAAAAATAGTAAAGGTCCCAGTATAGTTAACAAAGGATTTAAAACATTTGATAACGAAGTGACTTACGAAAAAAATTATTGGGGTATTAAATGTTCACATGATGGATATTTATCAAGATATGGAGTAATTCATCAAAGAAAAATAGAATTTGATGTAGATAAATGTATACTTTTTGGAAAAGAAAAACTTGTTAAAAAAAAAAATTTTAAGGTTACAAATTTTGAAATAAGGTTTCATCTTTTACCAAATATTAAAGTTACGAAGCTTCAAGATAATAAGTCAGTTTTAATTGAATTAGAAAACTCTGGCTGGAGATTCTTTTCAAAAGATGGATTGATAGGGGTCGAAACTGGGCTATACTTTGGCGATAAAAATAAATATATTGAGAATCAAAATATTTTCATATCAGGTATTACTCAAAATAATGAACAATTAATTGAATGGCAAATTAGTAAAATATGAGTAATACAATTAAAAAAGCAATTATATCTATCTCGGATAAATCAGAAATTAAATTAATATTAAATACCCTTAAAAAATATAAGATTAATATTATAAGTTCAGGGGGTACGTCTAAAGAGATTAAGAAATTAGGCTACAAATGTACTGATGTCTCAGAATATACTAAAACAGATGAGATTTTAGATGGAAGAGTTAAAACACTTCATCCAAAGTTATATGCTGGCATTTTGAGTAAGAGAAATAACAAAGTTCATAAGAAAGAACTCAAAAAAAATAACTACAATGCAATAGATCTAGTTATAGTTAATTTTTACCCATTTGAAGAAACTTTAAAAAGTACAAAAAATCACAATAAACTCATTGAAAATATAGATATAGGGGGCCCAACTCTTGTTAGAGCAGCAGCAAAAAACTATAAATTCACAACTGTTATAACCTCTCCACATCAATATAAAGAATTTATTTTAGATATAGAAAAAAATAAAGGTTCTACGAGTTTGGAATTAAGAAAAAAACTATCTCGAGAAGCATTTAATTCTACTGCTTACTATGACTCTGTAATTTCAGAATATTTGAACAATATGAATAATGATCATTTTCCTCGAAAGAAGACTATTCATGGAAATTTAGTAGAAATATTGCGGTATGGAGAAAACCCTCATCAACAATCAGCAATTTATAGTAAAAACAATAATTTAGACATATCACAATTAAGTGGAAAAAAATTAAGTTATAATAATTATAATGATATTTATGCTGCATTAAATATTTCTCGAACACTTCCAAAAAATAATGGAACTGTAATTGTAAAACATGCAAACCCTTGTGGTGTTTCAATAAATAATAGTAAAATAGAGAGTTACAAAGAAGCTCTAGCTTGTGATCCTATCAGTGCATTTGGGGGAATTGTTTCATGTAATTTTAAAGTAAATAAAAAAATAGCTTTAGAATTTAATAAAATATTTTTAGAAGTGATTATTGGACTTGGGTTTGACAATGACTCTCTAAAAATTCTAAAAAAAAGGAAAAATTTAAGGTTGATTGATGCATCAAAATTAAGTGAACAAAATTTTAACAATATTACTAGTCACTTTGACTCTTTACTACTTCAAAGTACAGACAACAAAATTTTTACTAAAGATAATTTTAAAATTGTCTCTAAAATTAAACCTACAAAAAAAATTTTAGATGACCTATTGTTTGCTTTCAATGTTTGTAGAAATGTAAAATCTAATGCGATCGTTTTAGCAAAAAATAGTTCAACTGTTGGAATAGGATCAGGTCAACCAAGTAGATTAGATAGTTGTAAAATAGCAATTGAGAAAATGAACAGATTCCAAAAAATTAGTGAAAATGACATAATCATAGGCGCATCAGATGCATTTTTTCCCTTCGTGGATGGAATTGAAACCTTGGTTCAAAATGGAGTAAGCGCAATTATTCAACCTTCAGGATCTATTCGTGATAAAGAAATCATTAAATTTGCGGATAAATTAGGCATCATATTGGTATTTTCGAAAACCAGACATTTCAAACACTAAAATTAACTAAATTTTATCAATTTTTGCTGCAAGTACAAAGTCGCTTTCATGTAATCCATTAATTGCGTGTGTCTGTATTTTGATTTTAGCGTAACCCCAACCAAACCATATATCAGGATGGTGACCTTCTTGCTCAGCTATTTCTCCAACTTTATTAATGAAAGATTGACTTTCTAAAAAATTATTAAATTTAAAGTCTTTGATAATATAATAATCTTTTTTATTCTCTGAATTGACATCCCAACCATCAACTTTTTTAAGATATTTATGTATTTCCTCAATATTAAAACTTGGTATTCCTCCTTCGCATGGAATACATTTTTTGTCAGCTAAATCTGTCATAAGAATTTATTATAAATATTTACTTTTTAATTGCAAGCAATACATAATTGATGTTTGTTTAAAAAAATATTTTTTGGTTATTAAACCAATTATTAATAACAAGAAAATTATTTAAAGAAATTCCTTTTATCGTATCATGAGAAACTCCAGAATTCTCAACACCGTTTTTTGTATTTTCTAAATCATATTTTTTTTCATTTTCTAACCATTCATTAGGCATAAGCATCATTTCTGATTTTTTTTTGAAAATTTTTTTATATTCGGGGTATTTTGATGCGTATTCATGGCAGCCTCTCTTACTTTCAATTAAAATTTGTTTATCAAAATAAACACTAAGAATCTTTTTTGTTTCATTTTCTACTTGAAAAACTTCCTCTAGACTTTGACAATAGATAATACTTTTGAAAATATCAGTTTCTGATTTTTTATCTATCATATTTTTTCTGTTAAACTTATGGAAGTAAGTTATTTGGTCAAAAATTAAGGACATCTTTAATAAATCATAAAAATTTTTTGACTCAATTACTACTTTATAACACTCAAAACAGTATTTTGGTATGGAATTATATTTAAAAAAGATTGCTTTATGTCTCTCACAATTAAGATTTATTGATTTAGTTCTATAAATTTGAACTTTATTATAAGAAAGGTCCTTTAAATCTTTTAGTACGACTTTTTTACAATTCTTAAAATAATTAATAATTTCTTGATCAGTTATTTTTTTTGAAAAATCAATTTCGTAAGGAACTTGTTTAACTTTTTTATCAATATCACTTATAAAATTTGAATTTTCTTCATCAGGTTTATAAAAACAAAGTATTTCAATTATTTTATCTCTTGCTAATTTATAATCATTTTTAATCTCTATTGCTTTATTTAAAAAACTATAAGATTTTTTCAAATCCTTAGTTTTAAAAAATAATAATCCTAAATTATAGTAAGCAGAATAAAAATTTGGTTCAAGATTAATCGCTTTTTCAAAATTCAATATAGAATTTTCTAAATCATTCAGTCTAAAATTTATAAGCCCCACAATATTATGGTATTGTGGAATATTATTTAAATTTGGATGTTTAAATTTACTATTATTAGCAAACAATAAAGTGTCTTTTAGAGAATTTAGGCTGTAACTTTTAACAATTTTATTTAATTGATTAAATTCATCCTTGTAATTTGAAGTATTCATTTCCAAATATTCTTAGCAATTTTGGAGCGGGCAATGGGACTCGAACCCACGACCTTCTCGTTGGCAACGAGACGCTCTACCACTGAGCTATGCCCGCTTGTTAAAAAATCATTATAGATAGCGGTTTTTAGAAATGCAAGTATTAGTTAAATTAGTAAAATTTATCACCAACTGTGTCGTGAGTGTGTCGAGATTTTTTTAAAACTTTACATGAAAGTTTATGTTGGGGGCTAACGCCCCCACAGGCTTAATTTAGTTATTAATCTAAGCTATAAATTGTAACTGATTTTTCTTTGTCAACTTCATTAGCACTTATAAATAAGTTCCGTTGTGGAATAGCAACCAAACCTTCTGGTCCAATACCTGTTGGTAAAATAGCAACTAATTCTGGGTTTTTCAAATCGTTTGCTTTATAAACGCCGATAGCATTTGCTCTTTCAGCACCAACAAAGATATAACGTGTATCACCATATATTGCTACTTCAACTGACTCTGGTTCTACACCTTTTTTCTCTGCACGTTTTTCTGGCCAGTAACCTGCTGAAGCGAGTGCTCTTTCATATGACGAACCTGACTCGTATACCACCGAACCATTTTTATTGAAGATTGTCCATCCACGACTACCACCACGTTTCGCTTGACCTGGTGCTTCATGTTTATAGTCACCTTCATTTGCAGTTGCAAAATGATCATCGTCAATCCACTTAACTGCGTCTGGTTCTCTACGAACATTCTCAATGGTATCAACCATCTTTAGTTCACCATCTTTTTTGTTATCAATACCTACTAATGTTACTAGTCCTGCATCAAACTCTGAAATTACTTTTCCACTTCGATCAATAACCGCCATCCAGTTATTCTCTTGCATAGTAACAACTATTTCACCTAAATTATTGATATCAACAAACTCAGGCTCTGGATCGTTAGGAGCAATAGTTGAAAAACCAACTAAGTCCGCTTTAGTAACACTGTTATCTGCTAAATTAATAATTGCCACAAAACCCCCTGGAAGTTGTGGAATTTTTTCATCGTTGATATCTTCGTTACGTTCATTTTCAATAGCTACTGCCACAAAAGTTCCATCTGGACTAACTGCAACCGAGTCTGGCTGTCCACCTAGTTCTACTTTTGTAACTTCTTTTCCTGAGGCAAGATCAACAACTAATAAGTGACCACTTGGCTCTACATAGTTTGGAGAAGTATTAATACCTACAAATGCTTGTCCATTTTTGATTGCAACACTAGTTGGTTCACCACCTAAATTCATGTGGCCTAATGGTTTCGGATTTGCTGGATCAGTAATATCAATCATGCCTAATGCGTTTGCAGGGCTATCGCTATATACCAGTTTCATGCCATCTGCTGTTGCCGCAATTATTTCTGCTGATGTTTCTTCTGCACTAGGGTTATTTGCTGGTGTTCCAAATTTCCCAATTTCTTTAAAGTCTGCATTTACTGTGCTAACAAATGCGGTTGAGGCCAGAAGGCCTGCTAAGATAAATTTTATCATTATATATTCCTTTTTGTTTTTATGGAAAGATATCAAAACAAGATGAAAAATTTGTAACAGTTAAATTACAATTATATTTTATTCCACTCACCATAGTTTTTCTTTTCTGTGTCGAAGTGTGTCGTGAGTGTGTCGAGATTAACTAGACGTTGAGAAAGACTAAGATTAGCAAGGATAAAAAACCAAGGACTACCTCGTTGGCAACGAGACGCTCTACCACTGAGCTATGCCCGCTTGTTCTATTATCGTTGAGGCTATTAGCTTTTTGATAATTAAGCAATAGGCAAAATGCTTATAATTAAAGATCAACTGTTGCCGAAATTTTTTTAATTATTTAACCAATGGTAGTTTTTTTTATAATCCTCAAATAATGGATAATATCTTTTATATTTATCGTAGTTGTATGATTGTATCCCAGTTCTAAGTTGCACATTACTACTGGTTTTGATAAATAAGTCATCTCTTTTATGAAACTGAAATATTTTTTCATTCCAATTTAGTTCACAAAATTCAAAAATTTTTTTTGTAACTAAATTTTTGTCATTATTCAAACTTTCTAGGGATACGGTTATTATATTTTGCGGATATTTTTTTTTATAATAATCCATTATTCTCAAATATATATCTATATATTCTAGTATTTCTTTAATTGTGTGAGCCCAGGATAATCCAGCCAAAAGTTTTTCATAAATTGCAATTATGTTATCGTATATATTTCTTGTAGAATTTATAATTTTTGCATCTGGAAAAACTGTTAATATTGTTTCTATATTAAAAAAATTATCTAGTGATTTATCAATAATTTCTCTTTTATTTTCTGAAGAATTAAATTGAGAATATCTTTTATACAAGTACTCTTTTAGTTCTACAAAATCTAATTCAATATTATCTACATTATTTAAAGTATCTTTATTGAACAGATTTTTTTTTTTTATTTGTTCTAATATCCCCATATGAAAAAAAGAACTTTCTCCATATGATAAGTAATTATTGTTATCACTTGAAATAATAGTTTCAATTAACGTAGATCCTGTTCTTGGAAGCCCAATAATAAAGATTGGCTTTGTGTATTTTTGGGTTATCGAATTATCTAAATTTAAAAATTCTATTTTATTATGGTACTTTTGCATGATGTTTTTATAATAAAAATCTGATTGTTTATTGTATTGTAAATTTGAATTAAATATTGTTTTATGAGCATCTTCTAACAACATTAATTCTTCTTTTAAATTATTTTTAGTTATTTCAAATTTTGAAAGCAAAAATTTACTTATCGCAAGCTCTTTTGAATTTTCTTTCGATGTCAGTGAAATGTCCATTATCTTATTATAATACTCATCTTTAAGAAATTTTGGTTTTAATTGATATAAACCGTAATAACTTCTTATCTGGTTACTATCTAATTCAATAGATTTTAGATAATTATTTTTTGATGAATCAGCATTACCAAGTGTTTGATACAAAACCGCTAATTTAAGGTATGCTGAGATATTATTAGGTCTTAATTTTAAAGATTTTTCGAAAAATTTAATACTTTTATCTAACGCTCTCAATTCGAAATAAACAAGTCCTAAGAAATAGAAAATCATAAACTTATCTTTCTCTGTTTTTAAGCCATTTTTTAAAAGTTTTTCTGCCTCCTTAAAATCCTGTTCGTACATTAGTTTTTTAACTGGATCTAAATTCATAAATATTTTTTAAAACTTTATATTCATATTATTGAGTGTTTCCTGCATAGGCTTTAAATAATTTCTATACTTTTTCCATACCGATGAGGTATTTTTTTTTATACCCTCCCTTACTTGCTGAAAAGATGCAGTTGTTACAGGTCTCATATTTTTATCATAATTTTTTATCTGATCTTCCCATTTTAAATCTAAAAAATTTAAGATTTTTTTAGAATTTTCCTCAAAATCATTAACAAAATTTTCGTAATTTATATGAAAAATATTTTTTTTATATTTTGATTTCCAGAAATTTATCAGATCAAAATATAATGAGTAATATTTAGCAATATCTTGCTGGCTTAAATTAAAATCCATACCATAATCAACAAATGAAGTTTTATAATTAGACCAACATACAGCCATAGGGTTTCTTTCAATATGTATAATTTTTGCTTCAGGAAAGGCATTAATTATGAATCCAACCCATCTATAATTTACTGGCAATTTATCAATAATATATTGATCATTAGAAATTCTTTTAATTTGATCATAATATGAGTTTCTTATCTGAGTGAAAAAACTGTTTAAATTTGCAGGTTTTTTTAAACCTATCTTATCAATAATTTTAGGCAAAAAATCTAACTCTCCAGCTCCATAAATTTGTGAATGACTAGATAATACCTGTTCTATTAATGAAGTTCCTGATCTTGGCATTCCAACAATAAAAATTGGTTTACTTTTTAATACATCTTTAAAATCTATTTCAATATGATCGATATATTCAAAAAAGGTTTTTATTTGTTTAAATTGTTTCTCTGTCTTCTCAAACGAAAATTTCGAATTTTTCTTTTTCAGAGAATTTGATTTATCTAAGTATTTAAAACCTAGTTTATCATTATCTTGATCAAAATATCCTTTACTTAATGCATCATAAAATAAAATTTTATCCTCATCTGAAAAAACATCTGCTTTTAAAAGTTCTAATTGTTTAAATATTTCATTCTCTTTATTAATTTTAGTAACTGAAATAATATTTCTATAACTAGGAACGTGGTTTTTATTAATTTTAATTATTTTTTTAAAAAAATTTTTCCCCTTAGATATTTCACCTAAAAATAAATATACACTTCCTAAATTATATAAAGTTTTAATGTCATTAGGATTAAAACTTAGTATTTTTTCATATGTTTCAATTAACTCATTAAAATATCTGTTTTCCCTATACGTGTTTGCTAAATTAAAATAGGCTAGAATATTATTTTTTTTTAATTCAATAGCTTTTTTAAAACAAGAGATTGCTTCTTCAATTTTTCCTATACGTTTTTTTATGTTACCTAAATTATTATACGCTTCAGAAAAATTTGGGTTCAGCTGGATTGCTTCCTCAAAATAAGTTATAGCAGTGTCATATTTTTTCAATTGTTTATGAATGTTTGCTTGTATAAAAAAAATCTCTGGTTTTTTTTGAACATATAACAATTTGTGAAAATATTTATCTGCCTCAATATAATTTTGAAGATTTACATAAGATAAACCTATCGAATATATTAATTGATAATCTTTAGGATTTTTTTTCAATAATTTTAATCCTAATTTTATTACACCTTTATAATTTTTTTCTTTATATAAATTTAATATTTTAGTTTTATCTAAATTGTTTAAATTCATTTTATATGTTATATTTTAATTATAATGAAAAAAGAAGATCTTCCCAATATATTACCAGTATTTCCTTTATCAAACTTTATAATTTTTCCCAGAACAACAGTGCCATTAAACATATTTGAACCAAGATATATAGAAATGGTTGATCAGAGTATGAAAACGAACAGACTAATTGGCATGATACAACCAAAAAAAACTGGGGAACTCAAAAAACCAGACTTATATAAAGTTGGATGTGCTGGCAAAATAACGAGTTTTAATGAAACTGATGATGGAAGATATTTAATAATTCTCAATGGTATTTGTAGATTTAAAATTGCAGATGAAATTAATAGCGATAATTTATACAGAGAATGTGAAGTAAAATACGATGATTATATTAGGGATTTAAATGAAAAATCAGAAGAAATCAAATTTTCTGATTTAAATTTAATTTTTCAAAATTTGAAAGGTTTATTTAAAAAACAAGGTTATGAAATTAATTGGAAAGAAATTGAAAAACAAAGCTTGGATCAAACTATAAACACTTTGTCAATGGCGTCTCCATTTTCTCTTGAGGAAAAACAAGTGTTACTCGAAAGCAAAGATTTAACAATAAGAAAAGATAGATTAAAGGAAATTTTAAATACCTATATTGTTGATAATTTTAATAATAAAACATTACAGTAATTAATAATAGAAGCTAGTTAGACAAAAATGTTGCATATTTATTTAAAAATTTATTTCCTTTTAAAATTTTAAATATTGGCCCTGATAAATTATTTTTTAATTTACTATCAAATTTGAAAAAAGAATTGATAGCATCAATTCCAAATCCATACATAAAATTTATATGCTTGTTAATTTTTTGGAATTTTTCAGCAATTATTTCTCCATCATCAATTCCTAATTTAATATTTTCATCTAAAATATTAGACAAGGATTTGATATCTCTAATAGTCATGTTAAAACCTTGCCCTGCTAGTGGGTGAACTTTATGTATTAAATCTCCAAAAGATAAAATATTTTTAAAAAAATAGTCTCTTAGAACTAAAAACTTAATACTTACAGACTCAACTTCACTAATTTTAGTTATTTTATATTGATGATTATACCTATTGATTATCTGAAGAAGATTTGATTTATCAATTAATTTTCTAGAATTGTTTGAAAACACAATTGAAGTTTGATTTTTAGACAAAGGTAAAAATGCTAAAGGACCATTTTTTGTAAAAATTTGACAGGCAATTTTGTTTTCGATTTTTTTATGATCTATTATTGCTGTATGTGCTAAAGATTTATAATTTTT
>CACDHV010000015.1 GCA_902552755.1 uncultured Pelagibacteraceae bacterium
AATATTTCTTCTTCTCTCAGTCTCTTTAATAGCTTTTTTAATACTTTTAGTTTCTTTATCTGCATACAAAATCACTTTTCCATCTAAATTTCTTGCTGCTCTTCCAATTGTTTGTATTAATGAAGTCTCTGATCTTAAAAAACCCTCTTTATCTGCATCCAATATTCCAACCAATGCACATTCTGGAATATCCAGTCCTTCTCTTAATAAATTAATTCCAACCAAAACATCAAAAACACCTAGTCTTAAATCTCTCATAATTTCTATTCTTTCCAGAGTATCGATGTCTGAATGCAAGTATCTAACCTTAATACCATTTTCATGCAAATATTCTGTTAAATCCTCTGCCATTTTTTTGGTCAATGTTGTTACAAGAACTCTATAATTTTTTTCTATTGTTTTTAGGCACTCGTGCATTAGGTCATCAACCTGATTTTTTGCAGGCTTAATTTCTACTGGTGGATCAATTAATCCTGTTGGACGAATAACCTGATCTATATATTTTCCTTTTGTTTGCTCTAATTCCCATGGACCTGGAGTTGCAGATACAAAAACAGTTTGTGTTCTCATCATATCCCATTCTTCAAATTTTAATGGTCTGTTATCCATGCATGATGGGAGTCTAAAACCATATTCAGCTAAAGTACTTTTTCTAGATCTATCCCCTTTAAACATTCCATTTAGCTGTGGAACTGTTACATGACACTCGTCAACAAATATTAATGTATTATCTGGAAAATATTCGAATAGAGTAGGTGGAGGTTCGCCAGGTTTTCTTCCAGACAAAAATCTTGAATAATTTTCAATTCCTGCACATGACCCTGTAGCTTCAATCATTTCAAGATCGAATTTTGTTCGCTCTTCCAATCTTTGTGCTTCAAGTAATTTATTTTGTTCTTTATGTTTTTTAAGAGTTATCTCTAATTCTTTTTTAATATTTATTACTGCTTGTTCTATTGTAGGTTTTGGAGTTATGTAGTGGCTGTTAGCATAAACTTTTATATTGAAGTGCAACTAAAGATTTTATTATATGTTCTCTATTATAGTCATAGTTTTTTTGAAGAGTAAGTGTCATTTTACTATAGGCTTCAACAGATCCCAATCCATAGATACACGATACACTTGCAACTATAAGAACATCATCTCTTTCAAGAAGAGAACGAGTAGCAGAGTGCCTCATTCGATCTATTTGCTCGTTAATTGATGCCTCTTTTTCTATGTAAGTGTCTGATCTTGGAACATATGCCTCTGGAGTGTAATAATCGTAGTAGGACACAAAATACTCCACAGCATTGTCTGGAAAAAAACCTTTCATCTCACCGTATAGCTGGGCAGCAAGAGTTTTATTTGGTGCAAGTATTAAAGCTGGTCTGTTTGTTTCCTCAATTACCTTAGCCATCGTAAAGGTTTTACCTGACCCAGTTACCCCCAATAAAACTTGATTAAATTGGTTTTTTTTTGCACCATTAACCAAATTTTTAATTGCTTCTGGCTGATCTCCTGCTGGTTTAAAATCAGATTTAATTTTGAATTTTCTACCACCTTCAAGTTTTCCACTTATTTTTGGATTTTTACTTTGAATATCTGTAATTAAATCTTGATATGTATTTTCCATATATTAAATAAAGTAATAGAATATAAACAATTTTCAATGAGCATAATATCTAACAGTTTAAAAAGAATTAAACCTTCACCAACTATAGCTGTAACCCAAAAAGCAAGAGAATTAAAAGCTGCTGGAAAGGATGTAATAGCTTTAGGAGCGGGTGAACCTGATTTTGATACACCAGACAATATTAAAAAAGCTGCTGTTAAAGCTATAAGAAAAGGTGAAACTAAATACACTCCAGTAGACGGAACACCTGCAATTAAAAATGCAGTTATAAAAAAGTTTAAAAGAGAAAATAAACTTAATTATACATCAAACCAGATAACCGTGGGAACTGGAGGTAAACAAGTTTTATACAATGCTTTTGTTGCAACATTAAATAAAGGAGATGAAGTTTTAATACCTGCTCCTTTTTGGGTATCTTATCCAGATATGGTTTTGCTCGCTGGAGGGAAACCAAAATTTATAAAATGTGGAGAAGAAGATGGATTTAAATTGACGCCTACTAAACTTAAAAAGGCTATTACAAAAAAAACCAAATGGATAATTTTAAATTCTCCATCTAATCCTACAGGTGCAGCTTATACAAAAAAAGAAATTATTAGCTTAGGAAAGGTATTACTTAAAAATAAAAATGTTTTTATTTTAAGTGATGATATTTACGAGCATGTAAAATTTGATAATTTTAAATTTTTTACAATTGCGCAAATCAAAAAACTTAAAGATAGAACATTAACTATGAATGGTGTAAGTAAAGCTTATGCTATGACAGGCTGGAGAATTGGTTATGCAGCTGGACCAAAAAATATAATTGCTGCAATAAGAAAAATTCAATCTCAATCTACATCAAATCCATCATCAATAAGCCAAGCAGCAGCTGTTGAAGCTTTAAATGGAACGCAGAGCTTTATAAAAAAAAGAGCTAAATCCTTTAGTGATAGAAGAAAATTTGTTGTTAACTATTTAAACAGCATACAAGGGATTACTTGCTTAATGCCAAAAGGAGCTTTCTATGTTTTCCCTAGCTGTAAAGGATTGATCGGAAAAAAAACAAAAATTAAAAATGATACAGATTTCGTTCAAAAGCTTCTTGAAAAACAAAATGTTGCAGTGGTACAAGGATCTGCTTTTGGGTTAGAAGGGTATTTTAGAATATCTTACGCAACCTCAATGCAAAAATTAAAAGTTGCAATGCAAAGGATTAAGTTATTCTGTGAAAGTTTAAGCTAAATTAAGCTTTATTACTGATTTTGCTGCGTCAATTACTGAAATTTCAGGCTCTATAAATTTCATTTCAAGAATTTTTTCAGCATAAGTTGAGTCTGTTTGCATTCTGAGTCCCAGATCAGGAACCAAATTTTTTGCACTAGAGTCTAAATAACTTATAAGTTTAACCATAAAATTAGGCAATTCTTTTTTAGGAAGCTTTTTTGCATGACTTGGAATATTTTCAGCCATTATTTTAGACAATTCTAGTATAGATCTTACTCCTGACCCAACAATTAATCTTCTACCCTCAGCTTTTTTATTATTTAAAGATAAAACATGTGCTTTGGCAATATCTTTAACATGAGATATCATCACCGAAAATTTTGGAGCTGCCGGGTACTTACCTTGAAGTAATTGTTTAACATATTCCATTGATGTACAACTTTTCTCATTCAAAAAGTCTCCCAAGACAAAACCAGGGTTGATACATGTTAGTTTATTTTTAATACCTTTGCTCTCCATAAGTTCCCAAGCAGCTATTTCGGCTCTGGTTTTAGACACAAAATAATCTGTAGTTTTATCCCATACTAAGTCTGTCCAATCATTTTCACCAAATGTATAAGGGTTTGTTCTATTTGGCTTTCTATACATACAAACTATAGATGACGTTTTAACGATATGGTCTACATCTGCATTTATTCCAGCATTTAAAACTCTTAAAGTTCCATCTTTTGCAGCTGGAGTAAGTGATTCTCTATCATTTGAAACTTTCAATGGGAAAGGAGAAGCAACATGAATGATATATTTACAACCTTTTGCAGCTTCGTTCCATCCTTGATCTTTTAGTAAATCTAACTCTACAAACGATAATTTTTCTGTTGAAACATTGTTTTCTTCTAAAGTTTTTTTTGTTTGTTCAATTGAATTTTTATTCCTCACTGTTCCTAAAACTTTAAAGCCTGAATTTAATAATTCAATTGCAACATGTTTTGCTACAAAACCGCTTATTCCAGTTAATAAAACTTTATCTGGCATTTCTTTGAAAATTATTTATTTTTTTTCTTTTTCTCTAAACCAAAGAGTGGAGAGTTTCTAAATCTTAAAACAAGAATTGCTATTGCGATTAAAACAATGGCACCTGCTTCATATAATAATACTTCTGGATT
Organism: uncultured Pelagibacteraceae bacterium; assembly: GCA_902552755.1. Lineage (GTDB taxonomy): Bacteria > Pseudomonadota > Alphaproteobacteria > Pelagibacterales > Pelagibacteraceae > Pelagibacter. Next base: position 3,985 of record CACDHV010000015.1, read on the forward strand.
GATTGATTTTCCCTGTAAAATTATAAATCTAGATAGAGCAGTAATTGCAATAAATAATGGAAGGGTTATTTGAATTGATTGACTTTCCCAAAATACTCTTACCATTGCTAAAACTTCTAGATATAGAAAAAGTAAAAGCAAATCAGCCAAAGTAACTTTTTGAACAACTATCATTTGGTATATCTCAATACCAAATGCTATAATTGTAGCAGCAAGTATAATTACCAAAGCTATTAATTGGATTTGTTTTACAATATTTTCCATGGTTAACTTATAAATGATCTTAAATTAATTTGAAGCTAAATATTTTTCTGCTTCTAGGGCAGCCATACAGCCCATTCCTGCTGCTGTTACTGCTTGTCTAAAAATTTTGTCTTTAACATCTCCGGCAGCATAAACACCTGGAACATTTGTTTCAGTAGAATCACTTTTTGTAATTAGATAACCTGTATTGTCCATTTCTAATTGATCTTTAAATAGTGAAGTAGCAGGGTCATGACCAATAGCTATAAATAAACCATCAATTTTTAGCTCAGACATTTCATTAGTTTTAGTATTTTTAATTTTTAAACCTTTTACATTTTTCGGTTCATCATCCCCTATTACTTCTTCAACAACTGAGTCCCAGATAATTTCAATTTTTTTGTTTTCCATTAATTTTTTTTGCAAAAGTTTTTCTGCTCTAAGTTGATTTCTTCTGTGAATTAACTGTACTTTTGAAGCGAATTTTGTAAGAAACATTGCCTCCTCAACTGCTGCATTCCCACCTCCAACTACTGCTACTGTTTTATCTTTAAAAAAGAAACCATCACATGTTGCACATGCCGAAACTCCAAATCCTTTAAATTTTTCTTCAGATTCAATATTTAACCATCTTGCTTGTGCACCCGTTGAAATTATAATTGAGTCTGCAGTATATTTTTGTCCACCATCGCCGATTGCCTCAAAAGGTTTAGATTTTAGATTTACAGATTGAATATGATCTTCAACTAAATCTGTTCCTACTGCTTTTGCTTGCTCTCTCATTTGTTCCATTAACCATGGTCCCTGTATAACATCGGCAAAGCCTGGATAGTTTTCAACATCAGTCGTAATTGTTAGTTGACCACCTGGCTGCATACCTGCAACTAACATTGGTTTTAGCATAGCTCTTGCAGCATAAACTGCAGCAGTGTAGCCCGCTGGACCAGATCCAATTATTAACACTTTTGTATGTTTAGTTGGTTTTTCACTCATAGAGGTCTATATAGTTAATAATGAGCAAATTAAAAGGTATTTTATTGACCGAGGGTATGCACGGAATGCTGAGCCAGGTTGAAGGCTTAGCTAAAGCTTTAGATATAGAATTTACTCACCACAAGGTTGAACTAAATAATTTGTGGAAGTTAATTCCATCAAAATTTACGCCAATTTCGCAAAGTGTTTATAAAAAAATAAATCACTCAGATTGTGATTTAATAATATCTTGTGGCCGAAAAAGTATAATTCCATCTATCCATTTAAAAAGTATTTCAAACAAAAAAGTTTTAAATATCCATATTCAAGATCCAAAAATAAACTTAAATTACTTTGATTTTATAATAGCCCCAGAACATGATGGAATTAACGGCTCAAATGTCATTACTACTAAAGGTGCTCTCCATTATCTTACAGAAAGTGAAATAGTTGAGCATAAGAATTATTTAAACTCTTTTATAAAAAAAGATGACAGAAAAATCTGGTCCTTAATAATGGGTGGGCCCACAAAATACTATGATTATTCAACAAAAAATATGAAACATATTTTTTCAATATTTTACAAACTTTTGAAAAAAAATGAATTTCAACTTGTTGTGATACCATCTATGAGAACTCCACTTAATACTATTCACTATGCTAAAGAATTTTTTGGCGAAAATCATACTGTTGTAATGAATGTTGATAAAAAAGCTTACTTATCAGCATTAGCTATTTCTGAAAAGATTGTTGTTACATGTGACTCTAGCTCAATGATTTCAGAAGCTGCTTTGACTGGAAAACCGGTTTATATTGCAAATATTTTGCCCAGAAAAAATGATATAAGATTCCAAAGATTTAGAAATTTATTTAGAGAATTAAATATCACAAGAAACCTTGGAGAAGATATGGAAACTTGGACCTATCAAAAACTTGATGAAGCAAATAGAGTAGCAAAAATCATAAAAGAGAGATTAAATAGTTAATGTCCTATTTAAATTCAATTCTTAATGACTCAAAAAAATTTGATAGTCCTTTCGTACATTGGGAATTAAATAAGCCTCTTACAAATGAACAAATAAATGAAATAGTTTCAGCTGATATCGTCGATCCTGCAAAACATAATCTCAATTATGATGGTACTAGAGCTATAGATGGAGGAGAAGGAAAATTTAGAGAAGGTATTTCAGATGGTGGAAAGGCCTTAAAATTTAGATGTTTTGTCACCAAGGAAAATAGTAAAGAATTCCCAGGACTTACTAATTTAATTAAAGAACTTCAAAATAAAGAAACATATCAAAAAATATCTGAACTAATTAATAAAGACCTATCAAATTCCTATGTAAGAGTTGAAGTAATTTGTGATCGTGAGGGTTTCTGGTTAAAACCACATTGTGATATCAAAGAGAAACTTATGTCGTGCTTGTTATTTGTTAACAAACACAATGAAAGTGAAGATTTAGGAACTGATTTTTATGATAATGATTTAAAACTAATAAAAACATTGCCTTATAAAGATAATTATGGATATTTTTTTTCAAGTGGGCCTGACACTTGGCATGGAATGGAAAAAAAAGAAATAATTAAAGAGAGAAGATGCTTACAAGTAAATTATGTTACTTTTAAAACTGATTGGAAGGTAGAGGATTAATCTTCCCAATCGAATCTAGGAAAAGTGTCAAAAACTTTAAAAATTCCCTCAGACCAAGTATTGCAAACTTTAGAATAATCCTCATCATTCAAACTTAAACATTTTAAAGAGGCTAATTTATTTTCATCTTTTTTATAAATTGCAAAGTCTATTGGTGGTCCTACAGTTAAATCACTTTTTAAAGTTGAATCCATGGATATTAAAGCACATCTAGATGCGTCTCCAATTGATACATTTGGTTTAATAACTCTATCTAGTATTGGTTTTCCATATTTAACTTCACCAATAACAAGATAAGGTTTACTGTCTGCTGGTCTTATATAATTTCCTTGAGGATAAATAAGATACAGTTCTGTTTTTTGTCCTTTTATTTGCCCACCAATAATAAAAGTTGAACCTAAAAGTACATTATCAGTGTTAATACCCTGAGGAGAAGAGTGCTCAATATTTAAAGATCCAACATATGAAGCTATTTGTTCAAAATCTTTGCAAGTATTTAAATTCATTATTCCAGATGAACTACCTAAATCTTTTTCGATTGATTTATAGACTGCCTGTGATGTTCCTAAATTTCCTGATGTAACAATCACTATTGTTCTATCCCCAACATCATGTGTAAACATTTTAGAATATATATTTACGTTATCCAAACCGGCATTAGTCCTAGAGTCTGATGCAAATACCAGTCCTTCGTTTGTTTTAATTCCTATACAATATGTCATGACCAATTCTTATTTAAAAAAGCCATATTTTTCAAACCTTTTATGTCATAGCTGATATTTAATTTTAGCATTTGTCTTGCAAATTTATTTAATAAAAAATCTTATATATGGTTACTTCGTTTTGGAAAAACTATGATGCTAAGTCAGCATATGACGGATATTTGACAGAAGATAACAAGCTTAGAAAGCATGCTAGAATAATGTCAGGTATTCTAGAAAGGCATGGAAAAAAAAAATTACAGGAAATTGAAAAAAATTGTCAAAGCACAATAAGTGCTAGAGGTATAAATTTTAGAGTTTATGCTGCAAATAATAGAGCAGAGGAAAAAAAGTGGCCCTTAGATATTATCCCTAGAATCATACCCAAGTCTCAATGGAATAAAATATCAAAAGGATTAACCCAAAGGGTTAAAGCATTAAACTTATTTATTGATGATGTTTATAACAAGAAAAAAATTTTTAAGGATAAAGTTATACCTAAAGATTTGATATTTAATTCACCATACTATTTAAAAGAATGTGAGGGTTTTTCACCAAAGTATAAAGCTTGGGCAAACATTTCAGGTATAGATTTAATAAGAAATTATAATGGAGAGTATTTAGTCCTTGAAGATAATCTGCGCGTTCCCTCTGGAGTGTCATACATGCTAGAAAATAGAATGGTTATGAGGGATGTATTTCCAGAATTATTCACAAGATACAAAGTTTCATCAGTCCATCAATATTCTAACAAACTCTACCAAAGTATGGTTGAGTGTATTCCAAAAAAAACAGACAATCCACATATGGTCGTATTGACACCAGGTATTTATAATTCTGCATATTTTGAACATTCATTCTTAGCAGAACAAATGGGAATAGCTCTTGTAGAGGGCAAAGATTTGTTTGTTGAAAATGATAATGTCTATATGAAAACTGTTAAAGGTAAATTAAAAGTTGATTGTATTTACAGAAGATTAGATGACACATTTCTTGATCCAAAAGTGTTTAACAAAAGTTCTCTAATTGGGGTCCCAGGATTATTCAAATGTTGGAAAAAAGGGAATGTTGGAATAATTAATGCAATTGGAACAGGTGTAGCTGATGATAAAGCTGTTTATGCTTATGTAAACAAAATGATTGTTTATTATTTAGGTGAACAGCCAAAATTAAACCAAGTAGAAACGTTTTTGTGTGAAAATAAAGTTCACAGACAACACGTTATTGAGAACATATCAAAGCTGGTTGTTAAACCTGCAAATGCCTCTGGAGGGTATGGGATAATGATAGGTCCTAAAGCTCCAAAAAAAGAAAGAGAAGAAATGATAAAAAAAATAAAACAAAATCCTAGAGAATTTGTAGCACAACCTTTGGAGATATTATCAACAATTCCAACAATCTCTGAAAACGGAATAGAGCCAAGGCATTTGGATTTAAGACCATTTATATTAAATGGTAAGTCTACTTATGTGACAATGGGAGGACTTACTAGAGTTGCATTAAGAAAAGGAAGTACTATTGTAAATAGTTCACAAGGAGGAGGCTCAAAAGATACAATGGTTGTTGAAGCCTAATTTTCTTGAAGGGGTTTGACCTTTAATTTTTTTGTCTTTAGTGAGTTTATTGCCTCTAAAAATGAATAGGCTGTTGACATATTGGTACAATAAGGAATTTTATTTGCTAAAGTTCCTCGTCTTAATGCTAAGGCATCATCAATTCTGCTTTCACTATTTCCACCGCCTGTATTTATAACCAAAGCAATTTTTTTAGAATTTAAAATATCAACTATATGTGGTTTGCCACTACTTACTTTGTTGATTTTTCTACATTTCATCCCATTTTTTTTTAAGATATCTGCAGTGCCTTTAGTAGCTGATAAAGTAAATCCAAGTTTTACAAGTCTTTGAGCTACACCAACAATTTCTTGTTTGTGAGAGTCTTTTACAGATAAAAATGCTAGACCCTCAATAGGAAGAGAGTTTGCTGCTGCAATTTGACTTTTGGCAATCGCCATTCCAAAATCATCATCAAATCCCATCACTTCACCTGTTGATTTCATCTCTGGTCCAAGCAATAGATCGCTGTCTGGGAATTTATTAAATGGAAATACAGCCTCTTTAACAGCAAATTTTTTATTCGTTCTATATTTTAATTTATATTTTGAGAGTTTTTCACCTGCCATTATTCTTGATGCAATTTTGGCCAATGGTATTCCATTAGCTTTCGATACAAATGGAACTGTCCTACTGGCCCTTGGATTTACTTCAATAACAAATATTTCATCTTTCTTAATTGCAAATTGAATATTTAAAAGTCCTATAACTTTTAATGCTAAAGCTAATTTTCTCGTTTGAATTTTAATTTCTTTTAAAAGATTATCTTTGATAGAAACTGGAGGTAGACAACAAGCAGAGTCTCCAGAATGTACCCCTGCTTCTTCAATGTGCTGCATAATACCAGCAACATAAACATCTTTACCATCGGAGATAGCGTCCACATCAACCTCCATTGCGTGATCTATAAATTTATCTATTAAAATAGGATTTTGTTCTGAAGCTTTAAAAGCCTCATTAATAAACTTTTTAAGTTGGCTTTTATCATGAACAATTTCCATTGCTCTTCCACCTAAAACATATGAAGGTCTTACAACAACAGGTAATCCAATTTTTTCACTTATTTTAATTGCTTGATCAAATTTGTTCGCAATTCCGCTTTCTGCTTGTTTTAAATTTAATTTAATCAATAGATCCCTAAATCTATCTCTGTCTTCTGCAAGATCAATTGAAGTATATTGAGTACCAAGTATTGGTAATTTATTCTCATGTAAGAATTTTGCTAATTTGATTGGAGTTTGACCTCCAAATTGAGCAATAACACCTACTAGATTACCATTTGATTTTTCTTTTAAAATTATATTTTGAACGTATTCTTCAACAAGTGGCTCAAAATATAGTCTATCACTGGTGTCATAGTCTGTTGAGACTGTTTCAGGGTTACAATTGACCATTATTGTTTCAAATCCAGCTTCTTTTAAAGAAAAGCTTGCCTGACAACAACAATAATCAAACTCTATACCTTGTCCAATTCTGTTTGGACCCCCTCCAAGAATTATTATCTTTTTCTTATTGCTAGGATTTGACTCACACTCTGTATTTAATGAAAAGTTTCTTTGGTATGTTGAGTACATATATGGAGTAAAGGATTTAAATTCTGCTGCACAAGTATCTACCTTTTTAAATACAGGTAAAACTTTTAGCGCAACCCTTTTAGATCTAACAATTTGTTCTTTGACTCCGCTAATTTTTGATAACTTTTTGTCTGAAAAGCCAATAGACTTTATTCTATTAAATTCGTTATATGTTTTAGGCAAACCCTTCTTTTTTATATTTTTTTCTTCGTCTACTAGATCCTTAATTTGATTTAAGAACCAAGGATCAACATTTGATAATTTATATATTTTATATAAAGAAATATTCTTTCTAAAGGCTTCAGCAATTAATAATAGTCTATTTGGAATATTAACTTTTAAATTTTTAATAATATCTTTTTTTGAGTAGTTAAAAAAATTATCCATTCCAGAAAGTCCAGTTTCTAAAGATACCAAAGCTTTTTGAAAAGATTCTTTGAAATTTCTTCCAATTGCCATTGCTTCACCAACAGATCTCATTGAAGTTCCAAGTACAGCTTTGGTGTCAGAAAATTTCTCAAATGTAAATCTAGGTATTTTTGTAACCACATAATCAATTGTTGGTTCAAATGAAGCGGGCGTTACCTTTGTTATTTCATTTTTTAATTCGTCAAGAGTGTATCCCACCGCAAGTTTAGCAGCTACTTTAGCGATTGGGAAACCTGTTGCTTTTGATGCAAGAGCGGAGGATCTTGATACTCTTGGATTCATTTCTATTATAACCATTCTTCCATTTCTAGGATTTATCGCAAACTGAACATTTGATCCTCCTGTTTCAACTCCAATTTTTCTCAAGCAGGCAATAGATGCATTTCTCATGACCTGGTATTCTTTATCAGTTAAAGTTAAAGCTGGAGCAACTGTGATAGAGTCTCCTGTATGGATACCCATTGGATCTACATTCTCAATTGAACAAATAATTATGCAGTTATCATTTTTGTCTCTCACAACTTCCATTTCAAATTCTTTCCAACCTTCCAAAGACTCTTCAATTAAAACTTGATTTTGAGGAGACTCATTCATCCCAGTCTTGACAAGTTTATAAAAATCTTTTTTATTTTTAGCTATTCCTCCACCTAAGCCTCCCAATGTAAAAGAGGGTCTTATAATTGCGGGTAAACCAATTTCTTTTAAACACTTAGGTGCATCCTTAAAATTATTTAAAATCTTTGATTTAGGTAGATCTAAGCCAATGTCAGACATATTTTTTCTAAATTTTTTACGATCTTCTGCATTTTCAATTGCTTTGGACTTTGCGCCTATTAATTCAATTTTGTATTTTTTTAGTAGTCCGGCTTTTTCTGCGCTTATTGCTAAATTTAATGCAGTTTGACCTCCCATTGTTGGTAAAATTGCATTAGGTTTTTCTTTTTTAATAACTTCTTCTAAAACAGGAATTGTGATTGGCTCAATATAAGTTTTGTCAGCAACTCCAGGATCAGTCATAATAGTTGCAGGATTTGAATTTATTAAAACTACCTCGAAACCCTCATCTTTTAGAGCCTTACATGCTTGCGTACCTGAATAATCAAATTCACATGCTTGCCCAATTATAATTGGTCCTGCTCCAATAACTAATATTTTTTTAATATCTTTTCTTTTTGGCATATTTTTTTACATCTTGAATAAAATTATTGAATAAATATTGGCTGTCTTGCGGTCCAGGATTTGCTTCTGGATGATATTGGACAGAGAAAACAGGTTTATTTTTTAATCTTATTCCTTCAATAGAATCATCAAAAAGTGACTTATGAGTTATTTGAATATTTTTTGATAAGCTCTTTTCTATAACAACAAAACCATGATTTTGACTTGTAATTTCAACTGAGTTAGTAATTAAATTTTTTACTGGATGATTTGCACCTCTATGACCTAGTTTCATCTTTTTTGTTTTTGCATTCAAAGCTAAAGCTAAAATTTGATGACCAAGGCAAATTCCAAAAATTGGATATTTCAATTTTATCAATTTTTTTATATTATCAATCGCATACTTTCCAGTTGCTGCTGGATCTCCAGGACCATTGGATAAAAAAATACCATCAGGATTAAGTTTTATAATTTCATCAGCAGTTTTTTTACAAGAAACTACTTTAACCTCACAGTTATAATCAGAAAAATATCTTAAAATATTTTTCTTTATCCCATAATCAATTGCAACAATTTTAAACTTTGTTTTAATATTTTTTTTGTATCCTATTTCTTTTCTCCAAGTCTTAAAACCTTTCCAGATATAAGTTTTTTTAGTTGATACTTCTTTTGCAAGATCTAGTCCGTTTAAACCAGGCCATTTGATTGACATATTAATTAGTTTTTTTACGTTGAATTTTCCTTTTTTATTATTTGAAATAGTGCCTTTTGGAGCACCTTTATCTCTTATAAAGTTTGTTAAATTTCTTGTATCCAGCCCAGTCAAACCAACTATTTTATTTTTTTTAAGCCATTCATCTAATGTTCTTAAAGCTCTATAATTTGAGGGAGAAGTAATCTCAGAATTAAATATTGCACCTTTTGTCCAAACTTTATCTGACTCCAAATCTTCATTGTTGGTCCCAACATTTCCTATATGAGGAAATGTAAAGTTGATAATTTGTCCAGCATACGATGGGTCTGATATAATTTCCTGATATCCTGTTAAAGAAGTATTAAAACAAACCTCACCAGTTGAAGTTCCCTGGTATCCAAGCCCAATACCTCTAAAAACTAGCTTATTATCTAGAACTAAAATACCTGTGGAAAATTGTTGTTTAATTGCAATTTTATTTTTTTGTTTTTTGATCAATTACAACTCATGAGTTAAAGGTCTATACAATAAAACCTTTTTCTGCGCAACACATCTAATGTATATTTTGTAAAAAAAATATTTTTCTTTTTGAAGAATATTCTTAATACGCTAAGATTAAATATGTCACTTAGAGAAAGTATAGAGTTAGACTACAAAACAGCTTTAAAAGCAAAAGATAAAAATAAAATATCAACTTACAGGTTAATATTATCTGGGATTAAGGATTTGGATATTAGCAATAGGTCTGGTGCTGGAAAAAAAGAGACTGATAATGAGGATATTAAGAAATTATTAAAAAAAATGATTAAACAGCGTAGCGAATCAATTGAATTATACAAAAAAAATAATCGCAAAGATCTCCAGGATATAGAAGAACAAGAGGTGAGTGTAATTAGTCAATACTTACCTAAACAGATAAGCGAAGAGGATACCAAGAAAATTTGTGAAGAAGTAATTAAAACAATGGGCGCAAACTCAATCAAGGATATGGGAAAAGTTATGGGTGTATTAAAGAAAAATAATGCTGATAGTATTGATTTTTCTAAAGCTGGAGCAATTATAAAAGAATTATTGAATCAAAAATGAAATATCCTAAGGAGTACTTACAAGAAATAAAAACTAGGTTAAAAGTTTCAACTGTAGTTTCTAAAACTATAAGCCTAAAAAAAAGAGGGAAGGAATATGTAGGTCTTTCACCATTTAAGACTGAAAAAACACCATCATTTACAGTAAATGACGAAAAGGAATTTTATCATTGTTTTAGTACTGCAGAGCATGGAAACATTTTTGATTTTGTTATGAAGACTCAAAACTTAAAATTTGGCGAGTCAGTTAAGTATTTAGCAAATTTAGCAGGAATGAGGCCTTATACATTTTCAAAAGAGGATGAGATAAGAGAAGAAAAATGGAATAAGTATAAAGTAATATATGCAAAATATGTAGAGTTTTATCATAAAGATCTTTTCAAAAATCCTTTAGCAAAAAAAGCGAAGGATTATTTAAAAAATAGAAGTTTAACTATTGAAGAAGTAAAGAAATTTAAAATTGGATATGTTTCAACTAATGAAAAGTTTAAAGAAAAGATTTTTAAAGAATTTACTGAAAGTGAAATTAAAGAAACAGGATTATTTTATTTTGACGAAAATAAAAAAAAAAATGTAGATAGGTTTAGAGACAGAGTAATTTTTCCAATAAACAATATTTCAGGCGACCCAATAGCTCTTGGAGGAAGAATTTTAGAAGATAATAAATATCTTGCTAAGTATATTAACTCCCCAGAAACTCCATTTTTTAAAAAAGGATCTAATCTCTATAACCTAGATTTTACAAGAAAGCTTTCAAATAATGTAGATAACATATTTCTCGTTGAAGGTTATATGGATGTAGTCGGTCTTAGTAAAAATAAAGTGGAAAATGTTGTTGCCAATTTGGGTACTTCTTTAACTACTAGGCAAATATTAACTCTTAATCAATTTTTTCGACATATCACCGTTTGTTTTGATGGTGACGATAGTGGATATAAAGCAGCTTTAAGAGCAGCAGAAAATTCTATTATTGAATTAAAACCTGAAAAAGAAATTTCATTTTTATTTTTACCCGACAAACATGATCCAGATAGCTTTGTAAATGAAAAGGGAAAGGATTTTTTTGAAAATTTTTCAAAAAATAATTCTGTTCCTATTCATAGATTTATATTTAATCATTACTCGAAAGAAATGAATGATAACCCTTCATCAAGAGCTATTTTTGAAAAAAAACTTAGAACAATTGCATCTACAATTAAAGATGAATTAATTAAAAAATATGTACTTGAAGAATTCTTAGATAAAATTTCTGAGTTAACACCAAATACAAACTTTAAATATAAAAAAAATTATACCAGACCTACAAAATCACTAAGATCAACTCAGAATTATTATAACGAAACAAAGTCTTTCACAGCTATTGATATTAAAGAATTTTCTTTTCTATATATTTTACTAAAAAAACCTGAGCTTATAAAAGAGAATTTTAATTTAATAGAAAATGTAAAACTATTTAGTAGTGAAAATAAATTATTACTTGAAGAAATAGTTAATCAAACAAATAATTTTGAAAATAGTGACATTGAAAATTTAAAAATTGACCAAGGTTTGATAGATAGGGTTTTTAAGTATGCATCCATTAAACATATTTTAATCAAAAGTTTAAATGATGACCAAAAAATTCTTGAAATATTGTCTGAGTTAATAAGAGACCTTAAAAATTATGAGCTTGAACTAAGAATTACAGATTTAGAATCAAGATTTTCAAAAGATTTAAGTGAGGCAACTTTTAATGAGTTAAAAGAGCTTAAAAAACTGCAAAAAATCAATTAAATTAAAACCAGAATCCCATAGATTTTTATAATTTTGGCATTATATACAGACTGAACTTTTTTATTGTGGAACGTATAATTACTAAATCATTTGCGAGATTGATGGGCAGAGGTGTCCATAGGGGTTTTATTACATATGAGGAATTAAATAAATCTTTAGGGAAAAGAAATTTATCTAACGATAACTTAGAGCAAGCATTAATTCATATACTTGATGAAAAAATAATATTAGTTGAAAAAAAAGCTGACTATAAAGTCTTGCGAAAAAAAGAAAACGGATCCAAAGAGGAAGGTAAGTCAATCGAAAAAAGTGATGACCCCATAAGAATGTATCTAAGAGAGATGGGGGGAGTTGAACTTCTATCTAGAGAAGGCGAAATTGCTATAGCTAAAAGAATTGAGGCGGGAAAAGATGTGATGCTTAATGCCCTTTCCCAAAGTCCTATTACAGCTCAACAGTTTTTTGAGTGGAATAATAAACTTCAGAATGATGAAATTTTAGTTAGAGAGATAATAGATATAGATACGAATTATATGGAAGATGAGGATACTGGTCAAAGTGCAAAACAAAAAAAATCAGATGATGGAGAGAGCCAGAATACTGAGGACTCATCAAGTAATTCTGATGATGATGAATTTAATCCAACTCTTGCTGCAATGGAAACTGAAATAAAACCCAAAGTTTTACAAACAGTTTATAATTTAACTAAAGAATATAACAAACTTATAAAGTATCAAAAAGAGAAGCTTGATTGTGTATTAAATTCTAAACAATTTTCACCTTCAAAAGAAAAAAATTATAAAAAAATAGTTGAAGATATTTTAGAAAATATAAAAACTCTTCAATTGTCTCCCTCGGTATTAGAGGAGTTAGTTCAAAAGCACTATGTTGAAAATCGTAAAGTTATATCGTTAGAAGGTAATTTATTAAGGCTAGCTTTAAATGATAAAATTTCAAGAGACGAATTTATTAAATTTTATGTTGGAAATGAAATTAACCCTAACTTAAAAAATTTTTTAGATACAAATGAGACTTGGAAGAAGTTTTTTCAGAAACACAAAATAGAATTTAAAAACATTAGAGATAGACTGATTGAAATAAGTAATAAACTTGGAATTTCTGTTACAGAGTACAAGCTAATGGTAAGCAGAATTCAAAAAGGTGAAAAGGAATCAAGAATTGCAAAAAAAGAAATGGTTGAGGCAAATCTAAGATTAGTAATTTCCATAGCTAAAAAATATACTAATAGAGGATTGCAGTTTTTGGATTTAATCCAAGAGGGAAATATAGGATTAATGAAGGCAGTTGATAAATTTGAATACAGAAGAGGATATAAGTTTTCCACATATGCAACTTGGTGGATAAGACAGGCTATTACTAGATCAATTGCAGATCAAGCGAGAACAATAAGAATTCCAGTTCATATGATAGAAACAATTAATAAAATTGTTAGAACTCAAAGGCTAATTTTAAGTGAATTTGGAAGAGAGGCAACACCAGAAGAACTTGCAAAAAAATTAAGAATGCCACTAGAAAAAGTAAGAAAAGTTCTGAAAATTTCAAAAGAACCTGTGTCGTTAGAAAAACCAGTTGGAGATGAAGAAGATAGTAGCCTAGGAGATTTTATAGAGGATACGAAAGCACTGGCACCTCTAGAGCAAGCTATTAAATCAAATCTAAGTGAGGCAACCACAAAAATTCTTTCAACTTTAACTCCACGAGAAGAAAGAGTTTTAAGAATGAGATTTGGAGTTGGGATGAACACAGATCACACTTTAGAAGAGGTTGGATTGCAATTCTCAGTAACTAGAGAAAGAATAAGACAAATAGAAGCAAAAGCTCTTAGAAAACTGAAACACCCTAGCAGATCAAAGCAACTTAAAAGTTTCTTAGAAAGTTAAAGGGCCGTTAGCTCAATAGTAGAGTACTGCATTGACATTGCAGGGGTAGTTGGAGCGTAACCAACACGGCCCACCAAATTACTTTAAATATCTTAATTAAAAATTAAAATATCTTATGGATTTATTAAAAAAAAATATTTTATTCTGCTTTTATGTATCTTTATTGATACTTGTAAATATTTTAATTTTAAACAATTTTTTCATAGATTATAGTTTTAGAAATACTAACTTCTCAGATTTACAATGGTCTCCTTCAGTCTTATTTTCTCAAAATATTGATGTTTATAAATCATTTTATGAAAATAAACTTCAAGATTTAATTTTTGGATCAGGTTTTCCTAACTATTCCACGGTATCAATTTATATTCATTTGTTTATGTCAAAGATGAGTTTTGAAAATGCAACAAAAATTTGGTTTTTATTATTTAATTTGATAATGATATATTTATACAGAGTTTTAAAAAACAAAACTGACCTTAAAGAAATTCATATATTTGTAATTCTAATTTTTTTTATCTTTTCGAAACCTTATATGCAATTATTAAGTTCAGGACAATTTTCTATCGTTTCTTTTTTTTCATTTTTTTTATATTTTTTTTTTAATAAAGAAAAAAAGTTTATTGGATATTTTTTAATTTCAATAAAATATTCTTTTTTACCAATCATTTTAATTTACGATTTAATCAGGTACAAAAGATTAATTTTTTTTATTTTAACTTTGATTTTATCATTGATATTTGTTCTTCATTATACCATTTACTTTGGTAGTAATTTTTTCGATAATTTAGTTGCTCCAATACTAATAGGAAAAGCCACTTCAGCATCTGGAGTTCTAGATTTACAAACTTTGCTAGGTGATATTCTAAATAATGATTTCTTAAAATATATCTTTTTATTTATTATTGGAACCTTATCAATTATTATAATCTATAAATATACCAATAGAGAAGTTATTTTTGATTTGTCTATATGTTCTTTATTAACATTGTTAATTTTTAAACACCTTTATTATGACTTCGTTTTACTTTTACCAGTTCTGATATATTCAATTATTAAAACAAAAAAACTTATAAAAATATTAATTATATTAGTTATTTTTTATTTTTGGTTTCTTTACTTAAATGTTTATTCTATCCCATTTTTATATTTAAAAATATTCCAGTTTATTAATTTTGTAATTTTAAATTTTCTATTATTTGCAATAGTATTTACTAATTTAAAAAAACCAAAAAATTAAAATTAATAAAAATCTAGATTGACCCTTATAAAAATTATATATAATACTTCAATTATTTTGGGCCTGTAGCTCAGTTGGTTAGAGCAGTACACTCATAATGTATTGGTCCCAGGTTCGAGTCCTGGCGGGCCCACCAAATCTATTAGATCAAATTTAGTGTTGTAAATTGTCAATATGTAAAAACTAATTTTTATCTATACTAAACTTTTTTTAAATAATTGACAGTTGAAGGTTTATTAATAAAGTATTTAGAAAATAAATCCTTATGAGCTTAACCAAAAAAATAATTAAAGAGCCTATAAGAATTTTTGCTGATTTATATTATTTTTTTAACACCGGATTTAAAAAGCCAGTATCCTTCTTTTGTAATTTTATTTTACCATATCAATACTTGCGAATTAAAATAGATTCCTTTCTTACAAAATTATATCAAAATAGATTTATGAATTTAGAAAAAGATCTTCTAAAAAAAAAACAACTTCAGAAGATGTATTATGAAGGTCTAATAAAGATTGAGAATTTTTACAATTTTGAAGATAAAGAATTATTAATCAAATTAATTGATCAAAGAAATCAAAAAGAATTAGAAAAAATTATAGAAAAAACAAAAGAAAAAGTTTTGAAAAAAATGATTTATTACCTTTCTTTTTTACGTGGAGAAAATTTAGATAGCGACTCTCTTTATTTTAGCTTTTTATGTCATTCTACAGGAGATGCACTAGAAAACGATAAATTTCATAGTGATGTTTTCTCTCACTCCCCTAAAGCTTTTATTTATGTTCATAATGTCGATTTAGATGGAAGACCGTTTCTTTATTTGATTAGTTCACATAAAGATTATAAGGCAAGAAACAATTTAGAAAAAATCACAAATAAATCTATTTATTATGGAACGTCAAAATTTGGATATAAATCTTCGCGGATTGAAGAAAATATTAATTATCAAAAAGATTATCTTAAAAAATATCACAAATTTACTGGTATAGTCAAAGCGGGTAGTGCTATCTTTGCTGATACATCTGGTTTTCATGCTAAGGGTCCTGGAAGTAAACCAAGGTATACTTTTCAAGTAGCAACAAAAAGAAAAAATTTGATAAATAAGATACTAAGTATAATATGGTTAAAAAAATTTATTAGTTTATATTAGTTTAATTTTGAATTTCTCTTACCGTGTATATATTCAGAAAATATTAAATTTCCTTGGTTATAAGGTAATGAAAACTTCATTTATAAATGATGAAGTTATTTTAAAAAATTTTATAGGGAAAATAGCAAACCGTTTTGGTTATAAGATAATAAAAATTTCATCTAAAGTTGATAAGGTTGATGAAGTTACAAAAAAATCACCTATAAATAGAAATAGCTTAGATGATATTAATAAATTTATAATAAGAAAATCAGAACCAGTTATTTTTGATGTTGGAGCAAACAACGGTCAATCTATAAAAAGATATAAAAAAATTTTTGAAAAACCTACAATACATAGTTTTGAACCAGTTACTGATGAAATAAATAAATTAAAAGAAAAATATAAAAATGATAAAAATTTGTTTCTAAATAATCTTGCAGTAGGTGAAAAGATAGGAAATTTAGATTTTAATATTAATGCTAAATCTAGTCATTCAAGTTTTAAAAAATTAATTCCAAATACAACTTTCATAAAAAAAAGAAGTGCTCAAGCATATGTCAATAGTGAAAAGTATACAGTTAAAAAAATTCCTACCAAAATAATAACTCTAGATGATTATGTAAAACAAAATAATATAGAAAATATAGATATTTTAAAAATTGATACACAAGGATATGAAGATAAAGTGCTACTAGGAGCACAAAACTTAATTAAAGATAATAGAATAAAATTTATAGAACTAGAATTAATATTCTCTGAAATTTATGAGAGTCCATTACAAATTTATGATATTGAAAAAATTTTAATACCAAATAACTACAAATTATTCGGTATTTCTGAAGCTGGGAGTTTAATCTCAAATTTTATTTTTCAATCAGATTTTCTTTATATATCACCAGATGCTTACGAAGATTTTAAATCAAATTCACCATATTTGAACAACTAATAATATATCAAATGTAAATAATATTAAAAATTTTATATAAATAGGCAAAGATGTTAATTGTTGAAATCAATTCACACAAAAAAAATTTATAAAATTTAATTATTTTCTGAAATTTACTTTATTATAAATTGCTCTAATGACTTAAATAAAAAATTAATATCACCATTATTATTTTGGAGTATTGATTTAAATTCTTCTTTTTGAGTTCTTGCTAAACTTAAACCTTCAACTATAAGATCTCTAATTAATGGCCTTTCAGGATTTTTTGTATAAATTCTCCAATCTATTTTCACTTCAGGGTTTTTAGATGTCCCTTCTAAAATTGTATTTACAATTGTGTATTTTTCATTAACTTTTTTTTGAGATACGACGGTTATTTTAGGATCAGAGTAATCTACTAATCTACTTGAAAAACTTTTTAAAAAGTAACTCCTGAATAATTTTTTGTACTTAATTTTTTGATCTTCGTTGAGATTTTTACGATACTTGCCAAGTGTATACATACCAATGCCATTAATATCTACACTTCTTTCTGCAATATCATTTAACTTAATTATTTTAGACTCTACCGGGTCGGAGCTTGATAAAATTATTGAGGCTTCGTTAACAATTTCCGATATTAATTCTCTTGGCTCTTTTGCTTCTAAAGGAATTATGAAAATTGATATTAAAAAAATTATTGAATTTAGTTTAGTCTTAAACATTAAAAAATTATTGAGTGTCTATTTCTTCCCAATCATCGTCATTTAAAGTTTCTGTGGTTTCATCAAGATTTAAAATCTTTCTTTTTCTGTCCTGTAAATAAAGACTCCTTACCGACGAGTAAAGATCTAACGAGTTTTTCTCAAGACTTTCAAATGCTTCTAAATTTTTCGCTCTAAAATCAACTCCAGCTGTCAGTCTTGAATAATAATAGTCAGAGTTTTGAAAATATTTAGTATTATTTGCTACTGTAACATTGTACCAAGCATCACCTCCTGAAAAATTGACTATAGAGCCTAA
>CACDHV010000016.1 GCA_902552755.1 uncultured Pelagibacteraceae bacterium
ATAATTATTTGTTCTACCCTTTCATCAGTTGATACATGCTCATTTAATTCTCTTATATTTAATGTAAATTTATCCATATTATCTTCATCTGCAACTTCACCATGCCATAAAACATTATCAATGATGATTAAACCACCTTTATTAATCATCTTAATTGATTTTTCATAATATTCTCTATAGTTGAACTTATCTGCATCAATAAAAACCATATCATATTTTTGGTTTTTTAATTCATCTAAACTATCTAGTGCAGGTTTTACAATCATTTGAATTTTTTTATCTTGATTAGCTTTCTTAAAAAAACTTACTGCAATCTTGCTTGTCTCTTTATCTTTATCAAGTGCAGTAAGTTTTCCATCCTCTGGAAGTGCTAGAGCAATAGAAAGTGCACTTAAACCAGTAAAAGTTCCAATCTCAAGCACATTTTTTATATTAGATATTTTTATTATTAAATGGAGAAAATGACATTGAGATATCGATACTTGCATTCTCTTTTCATTTCCAAGTGTGTTATTATAATCTATGATTTCTTTTTGAACTGGGCTTAGTTTAAAACTAAAATTATTAATATATTTTTCAATTTTTTCAGAAATTTCAATGTTATTACCCATCTATTACAACTATATAATGACTATAAGTTTCTTTAAAATTAAAGTTTCTTCTTTAATATTTCATTAATTAATTGAGGGTTAGCTTTTCCACCAGAAGCTTTCATTGCTTGCCCCACAAAAAAACCGAATAGCTTTTCTTTTCCCTGTTTATATTCAATGGCTTTTTCTCTGTTATCGTTGATTATTTTATCAATTAATGCCTCTAGTGCTTTAGGATCACTTTGTTGCTTTAACCCTTTTTCCTCAACAATTATTTGAGGGTCTATGTCACCATCCATCATTAATTCAAATACTGTCTTAGCAATTTTACCTGAAATAGTTCCGTTTTTAATTAAATTAATCAATTTTGCTAAATTTTTTGCACTTATTGGACTATGAGCAATTTCAATATTTTTATTATTTAAAACAGCAAATAATTCTCCTGTAATCCAATTTACAGCTAATTTCATATCACGGTTTTTGCCCATTTTAGCAACAACTTCTTCAAAATATTGAGCTGTATCAATATCAGAGACTAATATAGTTGCTTCATAAGGAGAAATTTTAAACTCATCAATAAACCTTTTCTTTTTATCATCTGGTAATTCAGGGATTTCAGATTTTAATTGATCAATAAATTCATCCGTAATTTCTAGTGGAAGTAAATCTGGATCTGGAAAGTATCTATAATCATGAGCATCTTCTTTTGACCTCATTGACCTTGTTTCATTTTTTTTTGTATCAAAAAGTCTTGTTTCTTGATCTATTTCTTCACCTTCTTCTATTAAATCAACTTGTCTATTTGCTTCATAAATAATTGCCATTTGCATGAACTTTATAGAATTGACATTTTTTATTTCACATCTTGTTCCTAAATCTGTTGAGCCTTTTATTCTTACCGACACATTAACATCAGCTCTTAATGATCCCTCTTGCATATTCCCATCGCAAGTTCCCAAATATCTCATAATTGATCTTAGTTTTTTTATATAAGCATTCACTTCATCTGGTGATCTTAAATCAGGTTTGCTAACAATCTCCATTAGAGCTACACCCGATCTATTAAGATCAACTAATGTATTACTCGGATCAACATCATGAATACTTTTTCCTGCATCCTGCTCTAAATGTAATCTTTCTATTCCAACTTGTTTTTGACCTTCAGGCATATCCAAAATAACATTGCCCTCACCCACAATTGGGTATTTATATTGTGAAATTTGATACCCCTGAGGTAAATCAGCATAAAAATAATTCTTTCTATCGAAAACAGACTTACTATTAATCTTAGCTTTTAAACCAATACCAGTTTTTATAGCTTGTTTAACGCAAAATTCATTAATTACTGGAAGCATACCTGGAAAAGCTGCATCAACTAAGCTTACTTGAGTATTAGGTTCAGCACCAAATTTTGTAGAAGAAGATGAAAAAAGTTTTGAATTTGATGTTACTTGAGCATGAACTTCAAGTCCTATAACAACTTCATAAACATTATCATTTCTTTCAATTAAATATTCCGAATTATTTTTAGACATTATTTCATCCACCAATCAGTTATATTATTTTTATAATTGATTTTTTCCTCCATTGAATAAGCAATATTTAAAACTGTTTGTTCATCAAACGGTTTACCTATTATTTGTAAACCCAATGGATAATTATTTTTATCTACACCTGCAGGTATTGAGATTCCAGGTAAACCTGCAAGGTTTACTGGAACAGTAAATATATCATTTAAATACATTGAAACTGGATCATTAGATTTTTCTCCTATTTTAAATGCAGAACTAGGTGTTGAAGGTGTCAAAATAGCATCTACTTTATTATAAGCTTGGTCAAAATCTTGTTTAATTAATTGTCTAACTTTTTGAGCTTTAAGATAGTAAGCATCATAATATCCAGAAGATAAAACATAGGTGCCAATCATTACCCTTCTCTTTACTTCTTCACCAAATCCCTCTGATCTAGTTTTTTCATACATATCAATTAAATTTTTCCCTGAAGATCTTAGACCATATTTAACACCATCATATCTTGCTAAATTAGATGATGCTTCAGCTGGCGCTACAATATAATAAGTAGGCAAAGCATAACTTGTGTGAGGTAAAGAAATATCCATTATTTCAGCACCACAATCTTTTGCATACTCAATACCTTTTTTCCAAAGTTTCTCAATTTCGTCTGGCATCCCATCAACTCTATATTCTTTTGGAATACCGATTTTTAAACCTTTAATATTTCTAGTTAGCTCTGATGAATAATTATTTCTTTTAAAATCAATTGAGGTTGAATCTTTTTTATCAAATGATGAGATCACCTCTAAAAGAATGGAGCTATCTTTGACATCTTTGCTCATTGGACCTGCTTGATCTAGAGATGATGCAAAAGCAACAATTCCATATCTTGAACAGCTGCCATAAGTAGGTTTTAGTCCTACTGTACCAGTGAAGGAGGCAGGTTGCCTAATAGATCCACCAGTATCAGTGCCTATTGTTACAGGTGTTAAATTAGCTACTAAAGCCGCTGAAGAACCACCAGATGATCCACCAGGAACTAAATCTTCTGCGATTGGGTTTTGAACATTGCCAAAAAAACTTGTTTCATTAGATGATCCCATTGCAAATTCATCACAATTAAGTTTGCCAAGCAATATGCCGCCTTCGTTCCATATATTTTGTGTTACAGTAGATTCATAGGTTGGTACAAAATTATTTAAGATATTGCTTCCAGCTGTTGTTCTTACTTCATTTGTGCAAAAGAGATCTTTTACAGCAATTGGAATGCCTGGAAGTTTTAAATCAAAATTTGGTTTATCATCAAACTCTTTTGAAAGTTTAAGACAATTTTCAAAATTTTCAGTTACATATGCATTTATTTTTTTTGACTTTTCAGCTCTATCAACAAAAGATTTTGCAGCTTCATTTGAAGATATTTTTTTTTCCTTAATATTTTTAATTAATTCATAAAGTGTTAAAGATGTTATTTCAGACATTACTCAACAACTTTCGGCACAACAAAAAAATCATCATTTTTTTCTGGTGAATTTTTTAATATTTTTTCTCTTATATTTTCACTAGTTATTTTATCATCTCTAAATCTTAACTTTGTTTCAGCTATAGAGGTTAATGGTTCAACATTATCTGTATTTAATTCATTTAATTTTTCAATAAATTCAAATATTGAATTCATATCAGTTGCTAGTTTTTCTGCTTTTTTCTCATCTAGTGAGATTCTAGCTAATTTTGATATGTGTTTTACAGTTTTAAGATCTATAGTCATATGGTAAAAAATATTGTCGCAAACTACCACTTAAGTTAAAAATATACAATATGATCACAATTAATGAATTCAAATCAAAAGTATCAGATGGATCAAGAATTATAGGTATAGATTTGGGTTCAAAAAGGATTGGAATTGCAATAAGCGATGGCAATCAAAAAATTGCTACGCCTTATAAAACTTTAGAAAAAATAAAGTCTTCTAAATTAATTGAAGATATTAAGAGTATAATCAAGGAGAACGATGTCAAAGGTATAATAGTTGGGAATCCAATAAATATGGATGGTTCATATGGAAAATCATCACAATCAGCTAAAGACATAGCAATCAATCTTGCAGATAAAATTAACATTCCTGTTTGTCTATGGGATGAAAGATTATCTACAGTTGGAGCTTTTAATTTGTCCAGTGAATTGGATATAAACGTTAGCAAAAGAGAGAAAGATATAGATAAATTTGCTGCAGCATTTATTTTACAAGGAGCCCTGGATTATTTACAGAATTAATGGTTGCATAGTTAACTCTATATAGTTATAGAGTTAATTTTAATGGCAATTAAATCTAAAAAAGCTATTAAAATCTCCCAAAAACATTTGTTAGGTATTCAAGACTTATCAGTCAATGATGTAAATATAATTTTGAATGAAGCATCAAAATTCATTGAGTTAAACAAAAGCAAAAACAAAAAGCTTGATATTTTAAAAGGTAAAACGCAAATAAATTTATTTTTTGAACCTTCGACCAGGACTCAAAGTTCTTTTGAATTAGCAGGAAAAAGATTAGGTGCAGATGTAATGTCAATGAATATTACAAACTCTGCTATAAAAAAAGGTGAAACTCTAATAGATACAGCAATGACATTAAATGCAATGCATCCAGATATCATTGTTATAAGACATCAAGATTCAGGTGCTTGTAATTTGTTATCTCAAAAAGTTAATTGTGCAGTTCTAAATGCAGGAGATGGACGAAGAGAACACCCTACTCAAGCTCTACTAGATGCGTTAACTATAAAAAATAGAAGAAAAAAAATAGAAGGTCTTAAAATAGCTATATGTGGAGATATTCTTCATTCAAGAGTAGCAAGATCAAATATTTATTTACTAAACATGTTAGGTGCTGAAGTAAATATAGTAGCTCCAACTAATCTTATGCCAAATGAAATAGAAAGATTTGGTGTCAATATTTTTTCAGATATGAAAAAAGGGGTTAAAGACTGTGACATAGTGATGATGTTAAGACTTCAGAATGAAAGAATGACAAGTTCTTTTCTATCTTCTAACAGAGAATACTATGAATATTACGGTTTAACACCAGACAAAATAAAATTTGCTAAAGAAGATGCGCTTATAATGCACCCGGGTCCAATGAATAGAGGAATTGAAATTGATACAAACTTAGCAGACGATATTAATAAAAGTGTAATTAAAGAACAAGTTGAGTTAGGAGTAGCAGTAAGAATGGCTTGCTTAAAGATATTTTGTGAATAAATGAAAAAAAAATACTTTATAAATGCAAATATAATTGATCCGTATAATTCATTAAATGAGACAGGTGGATTAATAATTGACGAAAATGGAAAAATTGAAGGTGTTGGTAAAAAAGTAAATACTAATAATATTCCATCTCGAGAAAAAGTAATCGATTTAAAAGGTAAGCATATATTCCCTGGTTTGGTAGATATGCGTGTATTTGTTGGTGAGCCTGGTTTTGAATATAAAGAAAATTTTAGAACATTAAGCGAAGCTGCTTTATCAGGTGGAGTGACATCCGTTGTAACAATGCCTAACACAAATCCAGTGATTGATAATGTTTCGATTGTTGATTTTCTTAGAAGAAGAGGAAGAGATAAATCTAAAATAAATATTTTTCCAACTGCTGCATTAACTGTAAATACAGAGGGAGAAAACATGACTGAATTTGGGTTATTGCAAGGAAAAGGGATTATTGGATTTACAGATGGAATTAAAACTATTCAAAACCCAAGAATAATGAATAGAATTATGAATTCAGCCTCAGATTTAAATTCTTTAATTATACAACATGCAGAAGATGCAGAGTTATCAAAAGATGGAATGATTAATGATGGCATAATTGCTACAAAACTTGGTTTGCAGGGAATTCCTGTAAGTGCAGAATTGTTAATCTTAGAAAGAGATTTAACTTTATTAGAATATAACAATTGTAGATATCATATATCACAAATTTCATCAGCTAGTTCAGTTGAAATAATTAGAGAGAGAAAGAAAAAAGTTAATTTTAGCTGCGGTGTTTCAATTAATAATTTATCTTTAAACGAAAATGATATTGGTGATTTCAAAACATTTTTAAAGTTGTCTCCACCTTTAAGAAGCGAAGATGATAGAAATGCTCTAGTTCAAGGGTTGGTTGATGAAACGATTGATGTAATAGTATCAGATCATAAACCAGAAGACGAGGAAAATAAAAGATTAACTTTTGCACAAGCAGAAACTGGTGCATCAGGTATCGAAACTTTATTACCTTTAAGTTTAGAGTTATATCACAATGGATCAGTAAATTTAGAAACTATTATAAAGGCTTTAACATCTAGTCCTGCGAAAATACTTAAAATTAACAAAGGTAATTTATCAATAGGTAATAATGCTGACTTTTGTATTGTAGACATAAACAAACCATGGGTAGTGAGAAAAGAAAAATTAATATCAAAATCAAAAAATACTCCAATAGAAGATAAAAAATTGCAAGGTAAAGTAATGAATACTTTTGTTAATGGAGAAGAATTATTTAAAGCTGAATAATGGATTATATAATTACAGTTTTAATATCTTATTTATTTGGTTCAATTCCTTTTGGATACATATTTACAAAAATATTTCTTAAAAAAGATATAAGAGATGTGGGGTCTGGAAATATAGGAGCAACAAATGTTTTAAGAACAGGAAATAAAAGATTAGGATATTTAACCCTAATACTAGATATTTTAAAAGCTGTTATACCTGTTATTTATGTAAAGCTTTATTATCCTGATTTAATTTTTATTTCAGCACTTTGTGCTTTTTTAGGTCATTTATTTCCAGTTTGGTTAAAATTTGATGGAGGTAAGGGTGTTGCAACATTTGTGGGAATACTAATTTCAATAAATATTTACTATGCATTAATATTTGGGATTATTTGGGTTCTAACCTTTATTATATCTAAATATTCTTCCCTATCTTCCTTAAGTGCATCAATCTCAATACCAATTTACATATTAATTTTAGGTAATGGTAATTTTATTTTTTTTACCATTATGTTTGTATTAATTTTTTATACACATAGAGAAAATATAAAAAGATTAATAAACAAAGAAGAAACAAAGAGTAAAATTTATTAATTTGACAGTTAAGTAGTTATAAGTAGTTTCAACAATAATGAATCTTGTAATTGTTGAAAGTCCTGCAAAAGCTAAAACTATAAATAAATATCTTGGTGCAGATTACACAGTTTTAGCTAGCTATGGTCACATCAGAGATTTACCATCAAAGAATGGTTCGGTTGATCCAGAAAATTCCTTTAAGATGATTTGGGAAGTTGACAGTTTTTCTAAAAAATATTTAAAAGAAATAACTGATACAGCCAAGAATTCAGACAAAATTATACTTGCTACAGATCCTGATCGTGAGGGTGAAGCAATAGCGTGGCATGTAAAAGAATTTTTAGATGAAAAAAAACTTCTGAAAGACAAAAAAGTTGAAAGAGTAGTCTTCAACGAAATCACTAAAAAAGCTGTAACAAATGGGATAGATAATCCTAGAAATATTGAGAATGAACTTGTTGATGCTTACATGGCAAGACGTGCTTTAGATTATCTAGTAGGTTTTAATATATCACCTATTTTATGGACAAAGCTACCTGGATCAAAATCCGCAGGAAGAGTTCAGTCAGTAGCACTTAGATTGCTTACAGAGAGAGAGCATGAAATAGAGATATTTCAACCCAAAGAGTTTTGGACACTAAATGTAAATTTTTTAACAAAAGATAATTTAATAATAAATACAAATATTAATCAACTTGATGGAAAAAAAATTGAAAAGTTTTCATTTAAAAATAAAGTGGAAGTTAATTCAGGAGTAGAATTAATAAAAAACAAAAAATATAAAATTAGTGATATAACTTCTAAAACATACACTCGAAACCCATCTGGTCCATTTACTACTTCAACTTTACAACAAACTTCATCTAGTAAATTAGGGTTTGGGGCATCAAGAACAATGCAAATTGCACAAAGATTGTATCAAGGTATAGATATAGATGGTGAAACAGTTGGTTTAATTACATATATGAGAACGGATGGTACAAATATCTCAAAAGATGCTGTTAGCTCATTTAGAGATTTCATTATTCAGAACTACGGAAATGATTATTTGCCACCATCACCATTAAATTATTCAGGAAAAAAAGCAAAAAATGCTCAAGAGGCCCATGAAGCAATTAGGCCAACAGAGATAAGTAGAGTTCCTGATGATATGAAAAAATATCTAAGTACAGATCAATATAAATTGTATAATTTAATTTGGTCAAGATCCCTGTCCTCACAAATGGAATCTGCAAAATTTGATAGAAAAACTATTACTATCTCATCTGATGATGAAAAAAATATATTTAAAGCAAGTGGCTCCACTTTAAAGTTTGATGGTTTTTTAAAAGTTTCAAATTTAGATGGAAATAAAGATGAGGAAAATATTTTACCAGATGTAAGTAAAGGAGAAGTATCTTATAAAGATTTTAATGATGAACAACACTTTACTCAACCCCCACCAAGATATTCTGAAGCTAGTCTTGTTAAAAAACTTGAAGAACTAGGAATTGGTAGACCGTCTACTTATGCTAGTATTATATCTGTTATTTCAAACAGAGGATATGCTGATATAGAAAATAAAAGATTTTTTCCAACAGATAGAGGAAAATTGCTATCTGCGTTTTTAGAAAAATTATTTTCAAAATATGTTGATTATGATTTTACTGCAAAATTAGAAGATCAATTAGATGACATAACATCGGGTAAAGAGAATTGGATTAAGGTTTTAGAGGAATTTTGGAGAGACTTTAATTTAAATGTAACAGATGTTAAGGAAAAAAGAACAAGAGAAGTTCTAGACTTACTTAATGAAAGTCTGGGATCATTAATTTTTGAAGTAGATAAAGATGGAAATATAAATAGAAAATGTAGACTTTGTGATAGTGGCCAATTAAGCTTAAAAAATAGTTTCAGAGGTGGTGCATTTATTGGATGCTCAAATTATCCTGAATGTAAATTTACCAGACCTCTGTCTAAATCTAAGGCTGCTCAGCAATTAACATTGGCAGAACCAAAGCTAATTGGTCAAAATGATCATGGTAAAGATATATATTTAAAAAATGGAAGATTTGGCCCTTATTTGCAATACGAAAAAGAAAAAGAGGAAGAGGAAACAAAAAAGAAAAAAAAAAAATTGAAAAAAGAGGAAAATAACATGAAAAATGTCTCAATACCAAAAGGGATTGATATAAAAAGTATAGATTTAGAGAGAGCAAAATATTTATGCTCATTGCCATTGAGCTTAGGTAAAAATCCTGAAAATGATAAAGATATAACAGTCAATGTTGGAAGATTTGGTCCATATTTAAAATGTGAGAATAAATCTGCTCGTTTAGAGAACGTAGAAGAAATATTTAGCATTGGATTAAATAGAGCTGTAACATTAATTGCTGAGGCAAAACCTGGCAGAATTTCATCTACACTAATTAAAGATCTTGGAGAACACCCAGAAGATAAAAAACCAGTAAGAATAATGAAAGGTCAATATGGGCCGTATATTAAATATAAATCATTAAATGCTACAATTCCTGAGGAGAAAGACCCAATTGAATTAACAATGGAAGAGGCACTTATTTTAATTGAGAAAAGAAAAGAGTACGATAAGAATAAAAAGAAAAAGAAAGGTAAATAATGTCTATTGATGCAAAAATAAAAGCAATGGGTTTAGTTCTACCAAAAGCTACTGATCCTGTTGGCTCATATGTTGCCACAAAAATTACTAACAATTTACTTTTTATTTCAGGACAAATATCAATTGATGCTGATGGACAATTAATTAAAGGTAAAGTTGGAAAAGATTTTAATACGGAGCAAGCTTACAAAGCAGCACAAAGATGTGCATTAAATATAATTGCTCAAGCTAAAAAGGCATGCTCAGATGATTTATCAAGAATTAAATCATGCGTTAAATTAACAGGTTTTGTGAATTCTACTGATGACTTTATAGAACAACCTAAAGTAGTTAATGGAGCATCAGATTTAATCAAAGATGTCTTTGGAGATAATGGCGCACATACTCGTGCTGCCGTGAGTACTAATAGTTTGCCTTTAGGTGTTGCAGTTGAAGTTGACGCAATATTCGAGATTAAATAGTTATCTGCCTATACTATAATATTTGATATTTTTATTTTTCATTTTTGAAGGTGAATATAAATTTCTTAAATCGTAAATCTTAAATTTTTTCTTATTATTTAACTTATTAAAGTTAATCTGTTTAAACTCATTCCACTCTGTATGAATTATTATAAGGTCGCTCTTTGTGCATGCATCTTTGATATTATTAAAATAAAATACTTTCTTCTTATCAAAATCATTTTTAATTCCTGTAGGTTCATAGTATGAAACTTTTGCACCTTTTTTAGTCAAATATGGGATTAATTTTAGAGATGCCGAGTCTCTCATA
Organism: uncultured Pelagibacteraceae bacterium; assembly: GCA_902552755.1. GTDB lineage: Bacteria > Pseudomonadota > Alphaproteobacteria > Pelagibacterales > Pelagibacteraceae > Pelagibacter. Next base: position 10,592 of record CACDHV010000016.1, read on the forward strand.
TCATCAGTACCAGCCTTAAAAGTAACACCCAAAAATGTAATTTTTTTATTTTTCATCTTATTATTTAATATTTGTTTAATATTATTTAATAAATATTTGTACCTATTATCATTAGAGTAAATTGTTGATTTAACTATTGATAAATTGGTTTTAAATTTTTTTGAAGTAGAAACTAATGCACGTGTATCTTTTGGAAAGCAAGAACCGCCATAACCTGGTCCGGCTCTTAAAAATCTTCCTCCAATTCTTTCATCAGCTCCCATACCAACTGAAATATCAGTAACATCAACGTTAAGTTTTTCACATAAATTTGAAATTTCATTAATAAAAGTAATTTTTGTTGCTAGAAATGCATTGGATGCATATTTTATAATCTCTGCTGCACGTCTTGATGTATTGAAATATCTTCCCTTCTTTTTAATAATTGGAGAATATAAATTTTTTAACACATTATTGGCCTTTTTACTGTTAGTTCCAACTACAACTCGGTCAGGAAACATGAAATCTCTGATAGCTTCACCTTCTCTTAGAAATTCTGGATTTGAAACAACATCAAATAATTTTTTATTATTTTTTGTTGTTAATAAATTTTGAATTTTATCACCAGTAGTTACTGGAACTGTGGATTTAGTAACTACTATTTTATATTTATTTAAATTCTTTTTTATATCTATTAAAACTTGATAAACATATTTTAAATCAGCTTGATTAGATTTAGGATTGGTAGGAGTACCAACACATATAAATATAAGATCTGATTTTTTAATTGACGCAGATATATTTGTTGAGAATTGCAACCTTTTTTGCTTCAAATTTCGTTTTATAAGTTCTTCTAAACCAGGTTCATAAATAGGAATTTCTCCATTTTTAAGTTTAGAAATTTTATTTGAGTTATTATCAACACAAATAACATTATTACCAAGTTCAGCAAAACATGTTCCACTAACTAATCCTACATAGCCTGCTCCTATCACACATATTTTCATAATTTTGCTATCTCTAATGTTGAATTAATGTAGCCATTCATAGAACCGCAATCTAAATATTTTCCAGAAAATTTATGACCAATAAATAGTGATTTATTGTCAATCATTGTTTTAATTGAGTCGGTAATATGTATCTCACCACCCTTTCCTTTTGTTTGGTTTTTTAAAATTTTAAATATATTCTTACTAAGTATATATCTTCCAATTACGGCATTATTTGATGGCGCTTCTTTGGTATTTGGTTTTTCAATAACATTAGATATTACAAAGTTTTGTTTATTTATTTTTTTTGATATTGAATATATACCCCAACGATTTACATTATTTTTTTTAACTGTCATACTAGCCATTATGGATGCTTTGTATTTTTTATGTAATTTAATCATATCCTTAGAACAATTTCTTTTCATAATTAAATCATCTGGCAAGAGCATTAAAAAAAATTTGTTTTTAATAAATTTTTTTGTCTTTAATACAGCATCACCGGTACCTAAAGGTTTATTTTGATAAACAAATTTAATTTTTTTTTTATACTTTAAAATTTTTTTGTATTCTTTTGTTATACGTGGATCTTTTTTCTTTTTAATGAGTGATTTATAAAATTTGTCATTATAAAAATATTTCTTTATCATTTTTTTTTTTTTAGAAATAATAAAGATTATTTCTGTGATTCCAGCATCTATACATTCATCAAGAATATACTCGATACCGGGCTTTCCATTTATGGGTAATAGTTCTTTCGCAAAGACACTTGTTAAAGGTAGAAGTCTTGTCCCTAATCCAGCCAGAGGAATAATGGCTTGTTTAATCATAAAGATAATTTATTTATAAGCATATATTTAAAATATGAAAATAATTACAAGTATTTTTGAATTAAATAAAGAGATTAAAGACTATAAAAATATAGGATTTGTGCCTACAATGGGTGGAATACATGCTGGTCATAAATCTTTAATAAAAGCTTCACAAAATAAAAAAAGTAAAACTATTGTAAGTATTTTTGTAAATCCTACTCAATTTAACAAAAGAGATGATTTCAAAAAATATCCAAGGAATATTAGGAAAGATATCACTATATTAAAAAAAATGAATGTAGAATATTTGTTCAGGCCCAGTGTTAAAGAAATATACAAATTTAAGGCTAAGAAATTTAATTTAAAAAAAGAAGATAAGATATTGTGCGCTAAATTTAGAACTGGTCATTTCGAAGGTGTTTTAAATGTAATGAATAGACTTATGACTATTGTAAAATCAAAAGATTTGTTTATGGGTGAAAAAGATTATCAGCAGTTATATTTAATAAAAAAATTCTTGTCGAAAAAGTTTAAAGCAAGGATTAATTCATGTCCTACTGTAAGAGCAAATAAAAATATTGCATTATCTACACGAAATAAATTATTAAAAACAAATTCCCTTAAAAAAGCTGCAGAAATTGCATTATTTTTAAAAAATATAAAGTATAAATCCAAATCACATGGTCCTAAATTGGCTTTTAAATTAACTGATTATAAAAAAAAATTAGAAAATAAATACAATATTAAAATAGATTATTTAGAATTTAGAGACGAAAATAATTTAAAGCTTAACAATTTTAAAAACAATTATAGACTATTTGTAGCTTATAATATCGACAATGTTAGATTAATTGATAATTTTTAATTATAGAAAATAAGCACCAACACCTAAAAATGAGACAAAACCAATGACGTCAGTTATTGTTGTAACAAAAACACTTGATGATATTGCAGGATCTATATTCATTTTTTTTAGAGTTACTGGTATTAAAATTCCAAAAAGTCCAGCAACTATCATTGTCAAGACCATTGAAATTGATATTATTAATGCAAGCTGGATGTCATTAAACCAGAAGTAAACAATTATCGAACTTATGATTGCAAAGATAATTCCGTTTAAAACACCTATATTAAATTCTTTAATTATATTATTAGTAAAATTATTCTTTGTTAAATCTTGTGTTGCCAATGATCTAACTGTAACAGCTAATGTTTGCATACCAGCATTTCCACCCATAGAAGCAACAATTGGCATTAAAAAAGCTAATACTACCATTTGTTCAATTGTTGCTCCAAATAAACTAATACAATAAGTTGCTAGAAAAGCTGTAAATAAGTTTAATAATAACCAGTTGAATCTACGTTTTGTCTTTGTAATTACTCCATCTGTTATTTCTTCATCTCCAACACCGGCTAGTCTTAAAGCATCCTCCTCAGCTTCCTCTTTAAGAACTGTCAATACATCATCGTAGGCAATCATACCTACTAATTTATCATTTTTGTCTGTCACAGCTGCTGAACTCAAATTATAATTTTCGAATAAGTTACCTACCTCTTCTTTATCCATATCAACAGGAATTAAAAGCTGAGACTCTGACATAATAGACATCATTTTTGTGTCTCTAGGTGTTCTTAAAACTTTTGATGATGGCACAGTACCAATTGGTTTGAATTCCTGGTCTACTATGAAAATTTCAAGAAATTCTTCAGGAAGATCTTTGTTTTCACGAAGATAATCAATTGTTTGACCCACGGACCAATTACTTGGTATTGCTGTAAATTCTCTCTGCATAATTCGTGCAGCCGAGTCTTCAGGATAACTTAGACTTTCAAGTAAAGCAAACCTATCTTTTGGAGGAAGTGATCCTAAGATTGTATTTTTATCTTTTTCATCAACATTTTCTAAAATTTTGATTGCATCATCCGATTCTAAATTTTTTAAAATATTAACAATGGTATCTGACGATAAATAATTAATTAATTCAGATTGTATAGACTCATTCAATTCAATAAAGACTTCTGGATCAACTTTAAAATTATTTAATTTTATTAAATTCTCTCTATCATTTTCACTTAAATGTTCAATAATATCAGCTGCATCTGCAGGGTGCATATCATTAAATGAATTTGTAATAAATTCCGCATCATTATCGGAGATTTTACTTGTTACAACTTTGATGAATTCTTTATTAAATTCAAAGTTAACTTTTTTATCTTTAATTTTTTTTACCAAAGTCATAAATTTATCTATAAATTAGTTGGCACTATTAATACAAAATATTAATATTACAAATTTATAATGATGATTAAGATCAAAAAGTCAATAAAACCGATAAAATATGAAAATGCAATTTCTTTATTAGAAGAAAGATTGAATGAAATTATTGAAAAAAGGGGTGATGAACTAATATGGATTTTAGAACATAAAGACGTTTATACAGCAGGGGTGAGTTATAAAAATAATGAATTATTAGATAAATCAATAAAGTTAGTTAAAACAAATAGAGGTGGAAAAATTACATATCATGGTCCTGGGCAACTGGTTTTTTATTTTGTTATTGATTTAAATAAAAGAGAAAAAAATATTCGTAAACTTATTACTTCAGTAGAAAATACAATAATTGATACTCTAAAAGAATTTAAAATTAATGTGTTTGCTGATAGAAAAAATATTGGTATTTGGTATAAAAGAAAACTTAATAATAGAATTAAATTAGAAAAAGTAGCAGCTATAGGAATAAAAGTAAAAAAATGGATTGCTTATCATGGTTTTTCAATAAATATATCAAATAATTTAGATGCTTACAAAAAAATAATCCCATGTGGTATAAAGGATAAAGAAGTCACAAATCTTATTAGTATAAAAAAACAAAAATATAATAATTTATCAGATATATTAATTAAAAAGTTTTTGAAAGAAATTAAAAATTAAGTCTTTTTGCTTTAAGCATATCCCTAAAATAGTCAGGTGGTATAGCTCGAAATGTATATTTTTTTTTATTCATTTGAAATTTAATTTCATATGAATGTAGCATAAGATTTTTATTATTTTTTTGTATTTTAAAAGAATTATATTTTTTATCACCTATAATTGAGTGACCTAAATCAAATAATTGCTTTCGTAACTGATGCTTTCTTCCTGTAATTGGCTTCAACTGAATAAAAGTAGAATTATTATTTTTATCTAAGATTTCATATTGTGTCTCAGCATTCTCTATTATCCTTTTTTTTTCATCATATCTTATAAGATTATTTTTTATTGAACCTTTATCTTTAATTGTTATTTCTCCATGACATATTGCAATATAGGTCTTATAAACTTTTCTTAGTCTGAACAAAGTTGTGAGCAGTTGTGCAGTTGGTCTATTTTTTGCTATTAAAAACACTCCAGAGGTTTCTTTATCTAGTCTATGCACTGAATATGGCTTTTCATCTTTAAAAATTTCACTTTTAGAAAAAATATCTATAAGATTTTTTTTTGACTTTGTCCCACCTTGAACAGATATACCTGCTTGCTTATTAAGAACAATAAAGTTATCGTTATTTTCAATAATAAAATCCTCATTTTCCTTAATTATTGTATCTGAAGGTTTAAATTTGATCTTATTAGTAATAATTTTTTTTTTAATTTTAAAGTTGTGGAGTTCAATCAAATCGTTAATTTGGAGCTTGATTGAACTTTTGACTTTTTTTTTATTGAGTTTAATTTTTCCACCTCTAAGACTTTTCTCTATTAAACTTTGAGGAATGTTATCGAAATGTTTACGAAGAAACCTATCAATACGCATACCAGCGTACGTAGCGTCTACGTTGATAGTTTTTTTCATAATGTATGTTATTTAGGCTGTAGCTTCTTTAGGTGTTTCTACTTTTTTATCTGCTGTTTTAGACTTTTCTGCTTTCTTTTTGTCTACTTTTTTTGCTTCTATATCTCGATCTACAAATTCTATTATTGCCATGGGTGCATTATCCCCATATCTAAAACCTGCTTTAATTATTCTTGTATATCCACCTTTTCTATTTTCATACCTTTTTGACAAAGTTTTTCTTATTTTACTTGCTGATGCTTCATCTTGAAGTTTAGATATTAAAGTTCTTGTGTTTTGCAGCGTA
>CACDHV010000017.1 GCA_902552755.1 uncultured Pelagibacteraceae bacterium
ATTTTCATCAGAAAAATAATATCTGGCAGTAAAAAAAATAAAGAAGAAAATTATAATAAGAAAAAAAAAGATACTTTAGTTCTTTAATCATTACATTTTTTCAGGGGTGTCTACACCTAAAATATTCATACCTGTTTTCAAAGTATTGGCTATAGATTTTAAGAAAACTAGTTTTTCTATTTGAATTGTATTATCTTGATCGATAAATCTTTTAGAAACATCTTCCTTGCCCATATTCCAATAAGAATGGAACTCAGAGGCTAAATCATATAGATAAACTGAAATTCTATGTGGTTCTAATTTTTCTGAAGAAACTTCAACACATTTAGGCCATTCACTAATTTTTTTAAATAGTTTTATTTCTTCATTGCCAAAGTTAAAATCTGAATTCTTTGTCTCAAGATTATTATTTATATCATTTTTGGTATTTCTAAACACAGACGATATTCTAGCATATGCATACTGAACATAATAAATTGGGTTTTCTTTGGATTTTTCTTTTACTTTGTCAAAATCAAAATCAATTTCTGCATCACTACTTCTGCTTAACATAATAAACCTTGTTGCATCCTTACCAACTTCATTAATAAGATCCTCTATAGTGATATAATCACCTTTTCTTTTAGACATTTTAAAAGGTTTTTTATCCTTAATTAGTTTTACTAACTGACTTACTTTGCAAATTAATTTATTTTTTTCACCTGATAATGCCTCAACCACTGAAGTAATTCTTTTAATATAACCAGCGTGATCAGCGCCAAGAATATTAATTAGAATATTAAAATTTCTTTTTAATTTTGTATTATGATAAGCAACATCACTGGCAAAGTATGTCCAAGATTTGTCTTCTTTTTGTAGAGCTCTATCTTTATCATCACCAAAGTCTGTAGATTTAAACAATAATTGCTCTCTTTCTACCCAGTTTTCATTACTTTCTCCCTCAGGTGCTTTAATTTTTCCTTCATAAATATATTTTTTTTCTTTTAAATTTTTTATTACTTCATCAACTTCATTATTATTTATTACATCAGTTTCACTTGCAAAATTATCATGCTTTATACCAAGATTTTCTAAATTTATTTTTATTAATTTTAAAGATTCTTGTATTGAAAGTTTTTTTAGTTTTTCTGAAACTGATTCAAAGTTTTTGAAATCTAAATCTTTATTTTTTGAAATTATTTTTTTTGCTATATCTATAAGATAGTCTCCAGGATATAATTCCTTATCGTCTATCGGAAAAGTTTCATCATAAAGAATTTCTTTTATTCTTAAATAAACAGATTTTGTAAAATGAGAGATTTGATTTCCATAATCATTAACATAATATTCTTTGGTAACTTTATGACCGTTAAAGGATAAAAGATTAGATATTACATCTCCAAGTATGGCACCTCTTGAATGGCCTACGTGTAAAGGTCCAGTTGGATTTGCAGATACAAACTCTACTAAATAACTATTTTTTTTTCCACTAGTGCTACTTCCATATGATGAATTATTTAAGACATCTAGAATAAAGTCATTCCAAAATTCATTTTTAAATTTTAGATTAATAAAACCTGGTTTTTCAATGCTAATTTCATCAATATTGTTATCACTATCTTTTATTAGGTCAGCTATCTCCTTAGCAAGTTCTAGTGGAGTTTTTTTATTAACTTTGGATAAAACCATTGCAACATTTGTGGAAATATCTCCATTAAATTTTGCAGGTGGTATATCAACATTGATACCTGATAAATTATCTGGCAACTCTAACAAATTATCTTTGTGGGCAGATTTAATAATTTTTTCTATCTTTAATAAATAATTTTCAAATATATTCATTTGTATGACTTATATAATTGTATTGCGTATCTGTCAGTCATTCCTGATATATAATCAGAAATTGCTCTATATTTATTTTTATCTATAAATTTATTAATAATAAACTTTTTCGGTTTCTTTTCTATTATTTTAAATAAATTTTCTACTATTTTTTTTCCACGATTATTTTTCAATTGCACTGTCTTATTATTATACATATTTATTTTTAAAAAATTTTTAACCTCTTTTTCTATTGATAAAAATTTACTAGAGAAATTAATAATTTTATCTTTGTACATTTGAACGTCTCTTTTATTATTGATCTTATTTTTCTTTAAATTTTTAATACTATTTTTAATTACATCTTGCACCATTAAATTTATCGAGTCTCTTATAATTTGATAAACTATTATATCTTTATTTGAACGATTAATTTTTGTTTTATAGGATTTATAAATTTGATTAAAAAAATTAATTTCACATAATTGATTTAGAGAAAACAATTTAGCCTTAATTCCATCTTGTATATCATGATTATTATAGGCTATGTCATCAGATATAGCTGCAATCTGTGCCTCAAGAGAAGAATTGTTTTTAAAATTAATTTTTTGATTGAATTTTTTTAATCCAATTATCCTATTTATTTTATCAATATTACTTATTGGTCCGTTATGTTTTAAAAGGCCATCCAGTGTTTCAATTGTTAAATTTAAACCTTTAAACTTTAAATATTTATTTTCTATGAACATGACTATTCTTAAGGTTTGAAGATTATGATCAAAACCACCATGCATGCTCATTGACTCATTCAAGGCTTCTTCACCAGCATGCCCAAATGGAGTATGTCCCATATCATGGGCTAGACTTAGTGTTTCAACTAAATCATCATTTAAATTCAAATATCTAGATATTGATCTTGCAATTTGAGCAACTTCCAATGAATGAGTTATTCTCGTTCTATAATGGTCACCTTCTGTATTAACAAAAACTTGGGTTTTATGCTTTAATCTTCTAAATGATGCAGAATGAATAATTCTATCCCGATCTCTTTGAAATGGCGTTCTAAAGATGCTATTTGGCTCAAAAACTAAACGACCTTTTGATGTAAAAAAACCTAATTTTGAGTAATTATTCATTCTTTAAAAATGGCAAATATTAATTATATTAGTAATAACAGCGATAAATAATGATTAAAGAAATTAAATTTACAGATAATGCGTTAAAACAAATCAATAACCTTTTATCAACGAAGGATGAAGGTTCTTTTTTTAGAATCGCTATCAAAGGTGGTGGATGCTCTGGATTTCAGTACGATTTCTCCTTTGATAAAACACCTCAAGACGACGATTTAAGACAAGATAATATTTTAATCGATAAAACTTCAGCAGATCTATTGAAAGGATCAGAAGTTGATTTCGTAAAAGAATTAATCGGAGACCAATTTAAAATAAATAACCCACAAAGCAAATCATCTTGCGGTTGTGGTGTTTCATTTTCTCTTTAATGATCATTAGCTCATGGAATGTAAATTCTATTAGAGCAAGAATATTAAATGTTCAGGAATATTTAAAGAAATTCAATCCTGATATTGTATTAACTCAAGAAATAAAAACTCAAGAGGAAACTTATCCATTTGATGATATTAAAAAACTCAAATATGAAAGTTATGTTTTTGGACAAAAAAGTTATAACGGTGTTGCAATACTTTCAAAAAAAAAATTAGATAAAATTGAAAAAGATATTTTTAAAGATAAAAATAAACAATCAAGAATAATTACAGCTGATGCAAAATATAAATCAAAAGTAATTAAACTAATAAATATTTATACTCCGAATGGAAATCCAGTAGATACTGAGAAATATGATTATAAATTATATTGGTTAGATAGTTTAATAAAAAAATTGAAATCTCTTTTGAAAACAAATGAAAATATAATCATTGCAGGTGATTTTAATATTATTCCTTCTGATGAAGATGTTCATGATCCTAAAGGGTATGAAAACGATGCATTGTATAGAATTGAAATTAGGAAAAAATTAAGAGAAATGTTTAATTTAGGATTTCATGATGCATTTAGATATATTTATCCAGATAAAGAGGAATATACTTTTTGGGATTACACAAGTGGTGCTTGGCAAAAAAATAATGGAATGAGGATTGATCACTTTTTGGTGACTAACAGTTTACTGAATAGTATTAAGGATGTTAAAGTTAATAAATATCCAAGAGGTAGAGAAAAACCATCTGATCATACACCGATTGAATTAGAATTAGCTTAATGATTTAATTTTATTAACTAGATCCTCATTGATATGTCGAGGTCCTTTATCTAATCTATTCTTATATCTTCTCTCACCAGGAAGTCTGACATCACCCATTGATTTCATTTTATCAAAAAATTTTGATGAATGAGTATCCCAGTCAGTATCTGACAATTTATCTGGAGATATGGCTAAAATGAACTCTCCACCACTTGGAGGCCCTCCATCATTGTTATCCTTCTCAGCCGTCTCATAACTAAAATTATCTCCTACTAAGGCACCTGCAAGCAATTCTACCATCATCGCAATCCCTGAGCCTTTATAGCCGCCGAAAGGCAATAAAACACCTCCATCTGCAATCTCAGCAGGATCTGTTGTGTCTTTTCCTTCTTTTGTAAGTCCTGTGCCCAATGGAACTTTATGACCCTCTCTTTTAGCAACTTGAACCTCGCCCATAGCCATTGATGCTGTTGCCATATCAAAAACCACTGGGGGTTTATTTTTCCTTGGCCATGCAAATGAAATTGGATTTGTTCCAAATAGGGGTTTGATTGATCCAGCAGGTGCTACAGCAGGCTTGTAAGATGTGCACGCAATTGCAACTAAACCCTGCTCTGCAATTATTTCTGTTTCAGGCCACATCGCAGCCATGTGGTGAGAATTTGTGATTGATAAAATTGCAACGCCATTTTCTTTAGCAAGTTTAATTAATTCAGGGATGCTTTTATTCAAAACAACAGGGGCTAAACAATTATTACCATTAGCTTTAACAACTGATGCTGATATTATTTTTATATCTGGATTACCCTTGCCATTTATTTTTCCACTCTTTAACCCTGACACATAAGCAGGCACTCTAAATAGGCCATGAGAAAGAGAACCATCTCTTTCTGCTTTCATAACTAGATCAGCCATAATATTAGATGTTTCTTCATCACAACCATTTTTAAAAAACACATTTTTTGCTAATATGAAAATTTCATCTAATGATAATGAGATATTGCTCATAATCCTATTAGATATTATTTTTAACACTTTTCAATAAATTCTTGAATTTATTGGGATAATTATCAAGGCATAACTGATATATCTAATATGCATTTGCTTATTTAAGGTAATTAACACAAAAAACCTCCTGATGAATAATAATGTATTAATTTTTACTGATTTAGATGGTTCTCTTCTGAATAAAAAGAAATTTCATTTTACAAAAGCAAAAAAATATATCAGAGAATTGATATCTAAGGATGTATTAATAATTCCAAATACAAGCAAAACTGAGAATGAAATTAAATTATTTTTAAAGGAATTAAATTTAAAATTACCTTTCATATCAGAAAATGGGTCAGAAATTCATAATATAAATTTAATAAAGAGGAAGTTCCCAAAGAAGATTACTTTAGCTAGAACAAAAAAAATAATTTATAAAATCTTTGAGAAAAATACTGATAAAACAATTTTAGATAAGTGTGATTTTGTTTATAGAATGAGTAAAAAAAATCAAACAAAAGTATTAGGATTAAGAGGAAAAAAACTCCAAGCTAGTTTAAAAAGGAAATTTACCTATCCATTTATTTTCAAGGGAACTTTAGCACAAAAAAATTCACTTTTGAGTAATTCAAGTAAACTAGGTATTAGTATTCAAGAAGGTGGAAGAGTAATGAACCTAGGTGACAAAGTTAATAAAGGTTTGGCATCAAGAAAAGTTATCAAAATCTTAAAAAATAATAAAAAAAGTCATCTTTCAACCATTGCAGTAGGTGACAACACAAATGACTTAAGTATGTTAAAAACATCAAATTATCCATGCATAATCTCAAATAAATCCATTAAAATAAATAATAAGAATAAAATATTTACAAATAGGCCTGCTCCAATGGGATGGGTAACTGTAGTTAAAAAAGCAATGGATAAAATAGAGGCTAGAAATTTAAATCATGGGTGATTTTTCTCAAAACGGTATCGTTGCAAATCTCCATGACTTCTCAATAAGAAGCACAGAGCAGATTGAAAAAGATTTATTAAAATTTTCTAAAGAAAGAAAGTTAGAATTAATTTTACCTTGTCTTTATTCAGAACTTGAAGGAGACGCATTGCCAAACATTGTGAATGAAATAAGCAAAACTAAATATCTTAATCATGTGATAATTGGCTTAGATCAAGCGAATAAAGCACAAGCTAAAAAGGCATGGAAATTTTTTAAAAAGTTAAAAACTCCTTTTTCTATTTTATGGAATGATGGTCCAAAATTAAAAAAATTAGATAAGGAATTAAAAGGTATAGATCTTGCGCCAAAACAAATGGGTAAAGGAAGAAATGTTTGGTATTGCATTGGCATGGCAATAGCTAGAGATGAAGCTAGATCTGTTGCTTTACATGATTGTGACATAAAAACTTATGATAGGAGGTTGTTAGCAAAACTTTTTTATCCTGTAGAAAACCCATTATTTAATTATGAATTTTGCAAAGGTTATTATCCAAGAATCGCCGATAATAAAATGCATGGAAGAGTAGCTAGATTACTTGTTAATCCACTTCTAACGGCAATGGAAAAAACAATAGGTAAAAGTGATTATATAGACTTTATGAAATCATTTAAATACCCATTAGCTGGAGAATTTTCATTTAGAAGAAATATTTTACCAGAACTTAGAATTTCATCAGACTGGGGAATTGAAATTGCTATTTTATCTGAAATGCAGAGAAATTATTCATCAAACAACATATGCCAAGTAGAATTAGCTGATAACTACGATCATAAACATCAGATATTATCTATCAAGGATAGTTCAAAAGGCTTATCTAAAATGTCTATTGATATAATTAAAACATTAGTAAGAAAACTTGCAACACAAGGTTATTCTTTTAGCAAAGAAACTTTTAGATCAATTAAAGCAACTTATTATAGATCTGCTTTAGATTTAATTGATATTTATAGAAGTGATGCTCAAATGAACGGATTAAAGTTTGATTCTCACAATGAAGAAAAAACAGTTGAGTTATTTGCTTTAAATATAATGAAAGCTGGTGAGTCATTCTTTGAAAATCCAATGGATACACCTTTTATACCAACTTGGCATAGAGTAAAAAGTGCTATCCCTGATTTCCTTGATAGATTTAAGGAAAGCGTTAAATCGGACAATAAAGAGTTTAAGTAAACTTAATAGATTAGTTTAATGTTTGTGATTGTGCTCATCGGTTAAATTATCAATATCAATTTCTTGAATTTCATTAATGGGCTTTGCTATACGCCAGTTCCTTACTTTCCCATCCTCTGATCTTTCGGTTATTATTGTCTCTATAGGAGGGCAATTAGGTTCATGACAACTTAACTCGGCCATGCTTAAAATAGATTTTTCTGGAATTTGATGTTTTTTTGAAAATACAAGTTTTAAATTTCTAATAGTTTCAGCATTAGGTTTTTTTTTATTAAACATAGATTATTTTTTTTCCTCATCCCAGATTGATGTCCATAAAATATTTCCTCCCATGTCACCAATTAATAGATGGGAGCAATCTTTGGTTACTGCAATGGCAGAAACTTCAAATTCTGTAAAGCTTCGAATAATAATTGTATTGCTTGCTTTTTCGATTTCTGACAAAAAAACTGAACCGTCACTTAACCCAGTTAAAATTGCATTTTCATTTGGGAATGGTTCAACGAATGTAACTAATTTATTTCCTACATAAGGAAGACAAATGGGTTCTCGACCTACTGGTCCATCTCCATCGAATGGCCAACATACTGCTTCTTTAGCTCCCGATGTTGCTAAATATTTTGAGTCATCTACGAAGGCAAAACTTTTAATTTTTGCACCATATCCAGACATTGCTGAATCAATTTTGTCTTTTAATCGCCAAAAATGTAGTTGGTTTTCCTGCATTGATGTAACCAGGTATTTACCATCAGGACTAAAAATTACTTTGTTATGAGAACCCTTCCAGTTTAATTCTGATGAATTCCATTTGTTGCTATAATCTTTTTTCCAAAGAGTTACTCCTCCATAACGAGAAACTGCCAATCTTCTGCCTTTTGCGTCAAATGCTATGCCGCCAATAGTGCTATTATGCTCAAATATTTTTGGCTCTTTATGATTTGGTGACCAAAGATAAACAATATTTCCAGATGAACAAACTAGACTTCCATTATTTGCTGTAACATGATCTACCCAACGAGTACCAAAGTTACCAATCTCATTAATCTTTCCATCAAGAGAAATATTTAAAAATCTGCCATCATCCCCACCAGTTAAAATATTATCACCATCTTTAGACATGCAGAGTACAATGCCTTTGTGAGCTTTTATTGGTTCAGAACTTTTGCCAGATGTAAAAATTCTTACTGTGCCATCGCCAAATCCAACTGCTATTGAATTACCAACTGTAACTGCATTAGTTATAGGAATTCCAAGTTTAAACTCTGTTCCTCTTTGTTCAAATTTAGTCTTATCTAGTTCTGGGAATTGATTTGTATCAGCCTTCATGCCGATTTACAGTTTTCAAATCCTTCTTTTAAATTCATACTTTCAAGGTTTCGACCAATGAATACTAGTCGAGAACTTCGTTCTTTACCCTCAGGCCATTTACCCATTGGTGAGGCATCCATGAGCATATGTACACCTTGAAATACATATCGATCACTTTCTCCTGTAAAGTCAAGTATACCTTTAGTTCTTAAAATATCCTGACCTTTGGTTTGTAATAGTTTACTAAACCAATCTTGAAACTTTTCCATATCTAAAGGGGTATCAGAGACAAATGATAAGCTAGTTACATCATCATCATGCTCATGGTCATGATCTGATGTTAGAAAATCAGGCTCAACATCTAAAACACGTTTTAAACTAAATGCATCAAGATTTAAAATCTCATTTAAAGATACTCCACATTTGGTTGTATTAATAATTTTTGCGAAAGGATTAATTTTTTTTATTCTTTCTTTAACAACTTTTAATCCACTTTCATCAACAAGATCTATTTTGTTTAATAATACAACATCTGCAAAGGCAATTTGTTCCTCTGCTTCGTGATGATCTGTTAATTGTGTACTTAAATGAACAGCATCAGCAACTGTAACAATTGCATCTAACTTTGTACGATCAGCAACATCTTGATCGACAAAAAAAGTTTGTGCAACAGGAGCTGGGTCAGCTAATCCAGTTGTTTCTACTATGATTGCATCAAGTTTATCGGCTCGCTTCATTAATCCACTTAAAATACGGATTAAATCACCTCTAACTGTGCAACATATGCAACCGTTGTTCATCTCAAACACCTCTTCATCAGCATCAACAACCAAATCGTTATCAATGCCCTGCTCACCAAATTCATTAACTATTACAGCATATTTTTTTCCATGCTGTTCTGTTAAAATTCTGTTTAAAAGAGTAGTTTTTCCAGCACCTAAAAAGCCTGTTAAAACAGTAACAGGAACTTGTTTGTTAGTTTCTTCCATTAATTATATTAACAACCTTTAAAGGATTTTGACATGTTTTTTATCAAATCAAAATATAAACTTTTTCCAGGAGTTAAAGTTGCACCCAACGGATCAACAATACCAGTTTTAATATTCATATCTTTTGCAACAGCTTTGATGATATCTGGATTAAATTGAGGCTCAGAAAATACACAAGCTACTTTATCGTGCTCAATTACTTCTCTGATCTCTGAAAGTTGTTCTGCACCAGGTAATACATCTGTGTTAACTGTGAAAGCTCCTAATATATTTACATTAAATCTTTTCTCAAAGTATTGGTAAGCATCATGAAAAACAATTGATGCAGTACTTTCATTAAGTTCTGCAGTTACATCATTTGTAAGTTTATCAATTTCTTTATAAGCCTTACTTAAATTTGCTCTATAAGCAGCTTCATTTGTTGGGTCATTTTCAATTAAGTGCTTAGACATTTCAAATAAAATAACTTTTGCATTAATTGGGTCTAACCAAATATGTGGATCAAATTCACCGTGGTGGTGTCCTTCGTGTCCATCATGATCATCATGGTCATCATGCCCATCTTCTTTTTTTGCATGGTCATGATCATCGTGGTCATCCTTTTTCTTATGTCCATGATCGTCATGATCGTCCTCTTTATGCCCATCTTCTTTTTTTGCATGGTCATGATCATCGTGATCATCTTTTTTCTTGTGTCCGTGATCATCATGATCATCGTGATCGTCATGGTCATCAAAAATATTTCTCTCTCTAAATTTTAATTTAACTAAACCTTTAATCTCTAATAACTCAATTTTTTCTGCCTCATTAGCAATTGAGTCTAACGGTTTTTCTAAAAAATTTTCTAAATCTTCACCTACCCAAAAAACAATGTCAGCATCTTGTAACATTTTTGCATGCGAGGGTTTCATGGCAAATCCATGTGGTGAAGCGTATCCTTCAACTATTAAATCTGGTTTAGCTACACCATCCATTAAATAGCTAGCTAAAGAGTGTATTGGCTTAATTGATGCAACGACTTTGATGTCGGCATTTGCTGATGTAAATAAAGTTAAAAATGATAGTATTGTTAAGATTATTGAAGATTTTTTTAGATTTTTCATAATATTTGGTTATTGTTAATTGTTATAATATAACGCTGTGTAATAATATAACATATTTAAGTCAAGTGAATAAATGAGCATGGGAAATAATATTTTAGTAAAATTAAACAATGTTGGTTTTCAACAAAATCAAAAGTGGCTTGTTCAAGGTGTTTCTTTGCAAGTCGAAAAAGGTAAAATTGTTACCTTAATTGGTCCTAATGGTTCTGGTAAAAGCACAACTGCTAAAATTGCTCTAGGTTTATTTAAAAATATTGAGGGTCAAGTTGAAAAATTCACAAATAATATTGGTTATGTTCCACAAAAAATATCAATAGATTGGACACTTCCTCTAAGAGTTAGAGATTTTATGCTTTTAACAGATAATCTTACAGAAGACGTAATTGATGAAGCACTTTCATTAACTGGAGTAATTAATTTAAAAGATAAAAGTTTGGGAAATTTATCAGGTGGAGAATTTCAAAGAGTGTTACTTGCCAGAGCTATTTCAAAAAAACCTGAATTGTTAGTGCTTGATGAGCCAGTTCAAGGTGTAGATTTTACAGGAGAAATTGCCTTGTATGAATTAATTAAAGAAATTTCAGAAAAATTAAATTGCGGTATTTTATTAATATCCCATGACTTACATACAGTAATGAGCGCTACCGATCATGTTGTTTGTTTAAATGGTCATGTCTGTTGTTCAGGTTCACCTAAAGAAGTTGCAAAAAATAGTGAATACAAAGCATTGTTTGGCGAACAAGCCTCTCAAACTCTTTCAATTTATGAACATAAGCACGATCATGTTCATGCTAATGATGGGGATATAAAAAAAAATTGATATGTTTGACGATTTTTTTATAAGAGCGTTGGTTGCAGGTATTGGTATTGCTTTTGTTGCGGGACCACTTGGTTGTTTTGTTGTGTGGAGGAGATTGTCTTATTTTGGAGATACACTCGCCCACTCCGCATTACTAGGTGTAACAATTGCATATTCATTAGAATTTAATATTGCTGTTTCAATATTTTTAATTTCATCAGCAATTGCATTAATTTTAATACAACTACAAAAAAAAACTAATCTTCCAAGTGATGCATTGTTAGGGCTTTTGGCCCACTCGTCATTAGCAGTTGGATTAGTGGTGATTGGATTTTTAACCTTTATTAGATTTGATATTATGGGATTGTTGTTTGGGGATATATTAGCAGTTAATAAAAAAGATTTGATAACAATATGGGTTGGTGGAGCCTTAATTTTATTGGTTTTAAGATTAATATGGAAACCTTTGTTCGCCTCAACTGTAAATTATGAATTAGCACAGGCAGAAGGTCTAAACCCTGATAGAGCAAAAGCAGTCTTTACAGTCTTATTGGCCGCAATAATTGCCATATCTATCAAATTAGTTGGAGTGCTATTAATTACAGGAATGTTAATTATACCAACTGCTATGGCTAGAAATCTTTCAGATAACCCGAAAAAGATGGTGATTTTTGCAATAATAGGAGGATTGTTATCAGTGTTTATAGGATTATTCTCATCTTTAGAATTTAACACTCCATCAGGTCCATCCATAATTGCTGCAGCTCTAGTGTTGTTTATTTTTTCATTACTTAAA
The DNA here is from genome assembly GCA_902552755.1 of uncultured Pelagibacteraceae bacterium. GTDB lineage: Bacteria > Pseudomonadota > Alphaproteobacteria > Pelagibacterales > Pelagibacteraceae > Pelagibacter. The sequence goes on from CACDHV010000017.1 coordinate 12,216, forward strand.
GTTAAGCAAACGATACAATTGAAAAATTAATGGAATATTATAAAAAAATAATTAAATGCAAAAACAAGAAACATTAACTAAAAACCAAAAAATAATTTTAGATTTAATTGAAAAATCTGATCAACCATTAAAAGCATACTCAATTTTATTTGATGTTAAAAAAAAAGGTATTAATGCTCCTTTGCAAGTTTATAGAGCATTAAACAAACTAGTGAAAATTGGAAAAATTCATAAAATAGAAAGTAGAAACGCTTTCATCGCTTGTAAAAATTCAAAATGTCAAATTGCTAAAGCCACTGTTTTTTCAATTTGTGAAAGTTGTGAAGATGTAACTGAAATTCATGATCATAAATTATCAGAACACTTAAGAGATTTTAAAGATAACAAAGGAATGAAATACAACAAATACAATTTGGAGTTTTTTGGCCTGTGCAAGAAATGTATATAAATAAATGAAAATAAACAAAGGCGACACATTAGAAGAAATCTCATTGCCAAAACCTGATGGTTCAATATTTAATTTATCTGAAACAAAGGGCAAAAAAGTACTACTTACTTTTTACCGTATAGCTGGATGTAGCTTTTGTAATTTAAGATTGAATGAATTGAATAAAAGATTTAGTGAATTTGGAAATAATTTTACACATGTTGGAATTTTTCATTCCCCAGTAGATAATTTAAAATCTTATATGGATAAACATGGTGAATTACCTTTTACAGTTTTAGCTGATGAAAATTTTGAATATTTTAAAAAATATGAAATTGAAAGATCTATGGCAAAAACTTTGAATGCAATGTTATTTAAACCTCATAAAATCATTCCAGCAATGATGAAGGGATACATTCCTACAAAGATTAAAGGTCATTTAGATATTGCTGTAACTGATGTTTTGATTAACGAACAAGGCGTTGTTGAAGAAGTATATTATGCTCAAAAAGATATAGCAGATCATTTTGAGTTTGAAAAAATTAAGCAGTTTGCGCTTAATTAAAAAAATAATGAAAGTTGAATATTATTTTAGTGTCCTATCTCCCTTTAGTTATCTAGGAGCTAATAGATTTACAAAAATAGTAAGTAAATATAATTTAGAGGTTTTAGAAAAACCACTTGATTTAGTTGGTGAAATATTTCCAAATACTGGTGGATTGCCAGTTCCTAAAAGACATCCTGCTAGACAAAAATATAGACTTGTAGAACTGGAGAGAATTTCAAATAAACTAGGTTTACCAATTATTAAAAAGCCAAAGTTTTTTCCACCTAAAGACCCACACTTACCAGCAAAATTTGTAATAGCTTCAAATAAAATGGGCAATAAACTTCATTTTGGAAATGAATGTTTAAAATATTTATGGTCTATGGATAAAGATCTTTCTGATCACAATACACTTCAGGAAATTTGTGAAAAATTAAATTTAAACTTTGAAGAGATGATGAAGTTAGCTTTAACTGATGATGTAAACTTGGAGTATCAAAAGAATTCAAAAGATGCGGTTGATAATGATGTATTTGGCGCTCCTTCGTATGTCTTAAATAATGAGATTTTTTGGGGTCAAGATAGATTAGATTATCTTGAAGATGCATTAAATAAATAATTTAAAATTAATAAATTTTATTAATAATTTAATTAAGCATTAATAGAAACTAATTTTAACAAATCTTTAAAATAATATTATCATAATTTAAAATGGTAATAAATTTAAAAAAAAAGGAGAGAAAATGACTGCAAATATCAGAATATTAAAATGGACAAGCACAGTTTTGACGCTTTTAGGAATATTAACTTTTTATTTAGATTACTATCCTTATAGCATGATACCTCACAGTTTAGGTATAATCGGTTGGACTATTGTTGGTACCATTACAAAGGATAAACCTTTATTAACAAATTTTTCACTACAAATCCCGATAATGATTGCAGGTATAATTAAGTATTCTTATACAACTGGGTTATTTTAACTTACTTGGATTCCGTTTGACCAAACATTTTTTACAACTGGTAAATTTTGATAAATTTTAAACCTTATTAAATCTGCTCTCTTATTATTGTCAATGGAACCCCTGTCATTTAAATTTGTAGCTATAGACGGAGCGTGACTAGCTGCTGCAAATGCTTTTGGAAGATTATCAATTTCTAAACCCCATTTGACAACAGATATAATTAATGATGATGGAATATAATCTGAGCTTAAGATATCTAAACAATCATTTTCTAAGAGTTCTTTTGCAGATATATTGCCAGAGTGTGAACCTCCTCTAAGTAAATTAGGAGATCCCATCATAACTTTAATATTGTAATCTTTAGAAGTTTTGGCTGCTTCTAATGTTGTTGGAAATTCAGCCAATTTTACTCCATATTTATTTGAATTATGAACATCATTTTCTGTGGTATCGTCGTGACTAGCCAAAATACAATCATATGATGATTTAAATTCTAAAATTTTATCTATGTGTTTCTTGCTATTTTTTTTTTGAAGATTTTTTAAGTGATCAAAATGAATTTCCATTTCATTTTCTGTCATACCGTGTTTAATTGAAAGATATTCTTTGTACTTATCTATAACTCTAAATTGCCTCTGACCTGGTGTATGATCCATTATACTAATCAGTTTTACATCGTGAGTTTCATTGTATTCGTCTAATTCATCAATCAAATTCTCCGAACAAGTTTCAGCTCTTAAATGTATTTTGTGATCAATCTTGAGAATATTATCTTTTTTAAAACTTGAAATTATATCCGAACAGTTTTTTGCATATTTTTTATATTTTCCTGTTTTTTCAATAGAACCAACTCTTAATGCATCAAAAACTGTAGTTATTCCAACAGATGCTAATTCTCTATCATGAGATAAAATTGCATTTTCTACTGGAAATGAAACTTTAGGTCTTGGTGTCATGTGTCTTTCAAGATTGTCAGTATGTAATTCAACCAATCCTGGCGAAATATAATCTTTTTCGCAGTCTATAGAACTTTTGTTATTACTTAATCCACTACTTATATCGACAATCTTGTTATCTTTAATCCTGATATGACCATGAACGATTTCATCTTTTTTAATTATCATGGCATTGTTTAAAATATATTCATGCATCACTTTTTAATACACATGAATTGTTACAAATATTTTAAATTAGAGAAAATTTATATAAGTATTATAAGTTGAATTATGAAAAAATATTCTAGATACGCTATTTATTATGCACCTCCAAAAGAGAGTAGTCTAGAAGAATTTGGCAGATATTGGTTCGGTTGGGATCCACTTAATGCAAAGTTAATAAATAACAAACATAGAATTAATTATCTAAACAGATTCGGAATTAAAAACTTAATAAACATAGATAAAAATGTTTTAATTGCAAAGAAATATGGGTTTCACGGCACACTTATTCCTCCTTTTAAACTAAACAAAAATTATAGTACCAATACATTATTTAAAAAAACTGAGGAAATAGC
>CACDHV010000018.1 GCA_902552755.1 uncultured Pelagibacteraceae bacterium
AATTATCCTATTATGATAGATGAGGAGGGCGGTAGAGTTAGTAGATTAAGAAAATTTATTGATAATTCTATTTTTTCAGCTGAATATTTTGGAAATCTTTTTAATAAAGATAAAAAAAAATTTTTTATTTATTATAACGTTTATGTTAAACAAATTACATATCTATTAAAATTATTAGGTATAAATATCAACACAGTTCCAGTTCTAGACCTTAAAAGAAAAAATTTTCATAAGATTGTTGATGATAGATCATTTTCAAGTAACAAAAAAATAGTTTCAACAATGGGAGATATTTGTATCAATCATTTTCATAAAAATGGTGTTGCAACAGTAATCAAGCACATACCAGGTCATGGTTTAGCTAAAGTCGACAGTCATAAAAATCTACCTAATATAAACAAAAATGAGGATTATTTAGTTAAAAATGACTTTTATACTTTTAAAAACAAAAAAGCATTAATCGCAATGACAGGCCATTTACTTTTTCAAAAAATTGATCCACAAAATAATGTTACTCATTCAAAAAAAATTATTAGTTTAATAAGAAATAAAATAAAATTTAAAAATCTAATTTTAACAGACGATCTTTCAATGAAAGCTTTAAAAGATAAACTTGATGTTAGAGTAAAAAAATCTTTTTTAGCCGGATGCAATTTAGCCTTACATTGCAATGGAAATTTAAGTGAAATGGTTACAGTTGCACAAAATTCACCAAAATTAGACAAATTTGTAACGAAAAAAACATCACAATTAATAAAAATTATAGGTTAGAGTAATTTACTATGTCCAATGATTCTTTAGATTTCAATGTAAATTTAAATAATTTCAGTGGTTCCCTTGAAATATTACTTGATCTTGCTAAATCGCAAAAAGTTGATTTAGAAGAAATTTCTATTACAAAACTTGCTGATCAATTCCATCAATATCTAACAGAAAAAGAAAATATAAATTTAGAAATAGCCTCTGAATATTTGTTAATGGCAACTTGGCTTACTTATTTGAAATCAAAATTATTACTTCCTGAAACTGATGAGGAGGAGTTTAAAGCTTTTGAAGTTGCTGAAAAACTTAAATTACAATTAAAAAAATTAGAATTAATTAGATTATTATCTTCTCAAATGTTAGATAGAAAAAGATTAGGTAGAGATGTTTTTATGCGTGGCTCTAAAAGTGGTGTAAAGTCGATATACGACAAAAAAGTTTCTTTAACATTATTTGAATTATTAAAAGCATATTCAGGGATAGTCATGACTAAAGATTTTCATACTATGAACATACCTAAACTTCCTGTTTTTACTACTGAAGATGCTATTAAAAGAATAAAAGAGTTCTTTGGTACGCTCAATGATTGGAAAAATTTGTCTGAGTTGGTTCCTTCTGGATTTAACAAGTCTCCTAATTTAAAAAGAACAGGTAAAGCAGGAATTTTTGCTGGCTCTTTAGAATTGGTAAAGGAAGGAAATATATCTTTAAAGCAAAAAGAATTATTCGATGATATCTATGTTAAGGAAAATTAATGAACAAAATTAAAAAAAATAATATTGTAAGTTTTCCAACTAAACTCACCGATGTAGAAAGAGAGATTGAGGCTATTGTATTCGCTGCAGCTGAACCTCTCTCAGTTGAAACAATAGAGTCTAAATTATCAAAACAAACTGATATTCAACAATCACTGGAAAAACTAAGAGATTTCTACTCAAATAGAGGTATTAATTTGATTTGCATATCTAATAAATGGTCATTTAGAACTGCAGTTAATTTATCTTCTTTAATGTCAGAACAAAAAACTGTTGAAAAAAAATTATCTAGAGCTGCAATCGAAACTCTTGCTATTATTGTCTATCATCAACCTGTTACAAGGTCTGAAATTGAGGAAATAAGAGGTGTAGCTTTTGGAACTAATACCTTGGAAATTCTAATGGAGTTAAATTGGGTTAAACATGAAGGTAGAAAAAATGTTCCAGGAAAACCAATACAATATGGAACTACAGATGAATTTTTAAGTCATTTTAATCTACAAAAATTATCTGATTTGCCAACTGTTAATGAATTAGGTTCGGCAGGCCTAATTGATACATCAAGTGTAGACTCTTCAATATTTGGAACAGGCAAATTTTTTAAAGAAAAACAAGTTGATAAAAAGGAAAATATTTATTCTGATATTGATGAAATGTTAAGTAGTACCCTTAAATCTGACGAAACTTAAAAAATCACTTTTAATAAATCAATAATAAGGTTATAAATAATTTATGAGTATAGGATTTTGGCAAATAGCAATTGTAGTAATTTTAGTAGTATTACTTTTTGGTAGAGGAAAAATCTCTAGCCTAATGGGTGATGTAGCTAAAGGGATCAAAAGTTTCAAAAAAGGAATGGCTACAGATGTTAATGATGAAGACCAAACTAAAAATATTTCAGAAAATCAAGACTCTAATAAAAAAGAATAACAAATGCCGTCAATTGGCTGGCTAGAAATACTAATCATAGTCTCAATAGCAATTATTGTAGTAGGTCCTAAAGATTTTCCTTACATGTTAAAAAAAATTGGTTCATGGATAGGTACAGCAAAGAGATATGTTCGTGATGTGCAAGGACAAGTTAGTGATTTAACAAATGAAACTTTAAATACTGATTTAGATGAAAAACCCAAATCAGAAAATCAAGAGAAAAAAAAAGATGAGTAAAAACAAAGAGGGTAGTTTCATAAGTCATTTAACTGAATTAAGAAAAAGATTAATAAACTCATTTATATTTTTAGCTATTTTATTTGTAATTTGTTATTATTTTTCTGAGTACATTTATGGATTTTTAGTTGAACCATATGCGAATGCAGTAAAGGATGACGATACAAATAGAAGATTAATTTTTACTGCTCTTCAAGAAACATTTCTAACATACTTAAAGGTTTCTTTTTTTGCTGCTTTTTTTATTACAAGCCCATTTATACTAATTCAAATTTGGAAATTTATAGCACCTGGTCTCTATAATCATGAAAAGAAAGCTATAATGCCTTACTTGGTGGCAACACCAATCCTATTTTTGCTTGGAGGAATGTTGGTTTATTATCTAATAATGCCTTTAGCTATAAAGTTCTTTTTATCCTTCGAGAGTTTAGGGGCAGCCACAAATTTACCAATTCAACTAGAAGCTAAAGTAAACGAGTATTTGTCATTAGTAATGAAGCTTATTTTTGCATTTGGATTAAGTTTTCAATTACCAGTAGTATTAAGTTTATTAGCTAGAATTGGAGTTGTGAATTCTACATTTCTTAAAGAGAGAAGAAAATATGTTGTTGTAATAATATTCGCTGCAGCAGCTATATTAACGCCACCAGATCCAATCACACAAATTGGTTTAGGTATACCATTATTAATTTTATATGAATTATCAATAATATCAGTAGGAATAATTGAAAAGAAAGCAGCAGAAAAAAATGCACAATATTAAAGATATCAGAAATGACTTCGAAAACTTTAAGGAAAGACTTAAAAATCGAAACATTGATATAAATCTTGATAATATATTAAGTTTAGATGAGGAAAATAGAAAACTTATTCAAGAAAAAGAAAAATTTGAAATGGAAAAAAAGTCTATTTCAAAATCGAAAGACCAAAGTTTATTCGAAAAATCAAAAGAACTTTCTTTAAAAATTGAAGAAATTAACAAAAATCAGATAAAATTACAGAACCGGATTAATGATATTTTATCTTCTATACCGAATATACCTTTAAGCGATGTTCCAGTAGGACAAGATGAAAATTCTAATAAAGAAATAGAAAAAAAGGGCGAAATAAAAGAATTTAATTTTGTGCCCAAATCTCATTATGAACTAGGAGATAAATTAAATATGCTTGATTTTGACTTAGCAACGAAAACCACTGGTTCTAGATTTGTATTTGTTAAAAAAGAATTAGCTCAATTGGAAAGAGCAATATCAAATTTTATGATTGATACACATACTCAAAAAAATGGTTATACAGAAATATCGCCTCCATTAATTGCAACTGCCGAAACAATGTTTGGTACTGGACAGTTACCAAAATTTGAAAATGATCAGTTTGAAATTAAATTAGACGAAGGTGATGAAAGAAAGTTTTTAATACCAACCGCTGAAGTAATTTTGACAAATATTGTAAAAAATCAAATTTTAGAAAAGAATGAATTACCAATTAGAGTAGTTGCATCAACACCATGCTTTAGAAAAGAAGCGGGTAGCTATGGTAAAGATACTAAAGGCATGATCAGACAACATCAGTTTTATAAAGTGGAACTAGTAAGTATTGTAGAAAACGATAAATGTACTGAGGAGCTAGAAAGAATGTCTAACTCTGCAACAATGATATTGGATGCCTTAAAACTTCCTTATAGAAAAATTGTTTTATGTACTGGTGACATGGGTTTTAGTGCAGAAAAAACCTATGACATTGAAGTTTGGCTTCCATCTGAAAATAAGTATAGAGAGATTTCAAGCTGTTCATCTTGTGGTTCATTCCAAGCAAGGAGAATGAAAGCTAGATATAAAGGACAAAACAATTCAAAAGAATTTGTTGGCACACTTAATGGTAGTGGATTAGCGGTTGGTAGAACTATGATTGCTATTATGGAAAATTATCAAACTGAAGATGGATCTATTTTGATACCTGATGTTCTTAAGCCATATATGCCAAATATAGATAAAATTTCTATCAATTAAGAGTTGAGTTTGAATAATAGATAGGATAAATAGCCTTAACTTAATAGAATACATTATGGATGCTGGAATTGGACAATTTATACCTTTAATTTTAATTTTTGTTATTTTCTATTTTTTTCTAATTAGACCTCAACAGAAAAAAGTAAAAGATCATAAAGCCATGGTAGAAGCACTTAAAAGAGGAGACAAAGTCATAACCTCTGGAGGAATAGTTGGCACAGTTGAAAGAATAATTGATAATGAAAAAGTTGAGGTAAAAATTTCTGATAATGTGAATGTCGAAGTTATTAGAGCAACTGGAATCCAAGGTTTAGTAAGTTCTACAGAACCAAAAAAATAACATCATAAAAAAGTGTTATACTTTTCAAAATTACGAATAATTTCAGTAATTGTTTTTACAGTTATTTTTTCCTATTTCGCTATTTCAAATTTTGTTAAGTTTGATGATAAATTTTTTTCAAAAAATATAAATTTAGGTTTAGACTTACAAGGTGGATCTTACTTACTTCTTGAAATAGATAATCGACCAGTAATTACTCAAAAACTACAGGCAAAAATAATTGAATTAAAAAGATATTTTAAAGAAAAGCAAATAACTCTTAAAAATTTTTCACTTAAAGGGGATACAATTTCATTTGAAACAACAGATAACGAAATTGAAAATGTTATAAATATTTTAAATGATAAAGAAAGCGATGTTAATACCTATTATCCAACATACAAATCTCATGAATTCGATGTTTTAGAAGATGGAAATCTTTTCTCATTAAATTATTCTAGATATGGATTGGTTTTATTAAAAAATTCCTCATTAGATCAGGCTATTGAAATCGTAAGAAGAAGAGTTGATGAAGTTGGAACAAATGAGCCTAATATTTTAAAAAGAGGAAATGATAGAATATTAGTTGAATTACCTGGCTTAGATGATCCTAATAGAATTAAGTCTTTACTTGGAAAAACAGCAAATCTCACTTTTCAATTTATTTCTCAAAATAATGAAGAGTCTTTTGGAACTGAAAAATTATCTTTTGAGGATGGTTCTAGAGATGCAATTGTAAGTAAAAGAATAATTTTAAGTGGTGATAATCTAGTTGATGCAAAACCAACTATGAATTCTCAAACAAATGAAACAGTAGTTTCGTTTAGTTTAGATAGAGTAGGTGCCAAAAAATTTGGTAAAGCAACGAGCACTGGCGTTGGCAAACAATTGGCAATAGTTTTAGATGGTAAAATAATTAGCGCTCCTTCAGTTAGAGAGCCTATAATTGGTGGTTCTGGACAAATTTCAGGTGACTTTACCTTTCAATCTGCAACAGATCTTGCATTGCTACTTAGATCTGGAGCTCTGCCTGCACCTTTAAATATAATTGAAGAAAGAACGGTTGGACCAGATTTAGGTCAAGACTCAATAGACGCTGGCATTTTATCTTTATTTATAGGTTTCTTGCTAGTGATTTTATTTATGATTTACAAGTATAGAGCATTCGGATTAATTGCTAATTTAGCTCTCATTTCAAATCTCTTTTTGCTAATTGGTATTCTAACTTTGTTTGAAGCAACATTAACCTTACCTGGAATTGCAGGTATTATTTTAACAGTTGGTATGGCTGTTGATGCAAATGTTTTGATTTTTGAACGTATAAAAGAAGAAACTAAAAATGAAAAAAATCCAATAATAGCTTTTGATGCTGGATATACAAAATCAAGAACAACTATTTTAGATGCAAACATTACAACTCTAATTGCAGCATTCATTTTGTTTTTTATGGGTTCAGGACCTGTAAAAGGTTTTTCAGTAACTTTAGGTGTTGGAATTTTGACCACTTTGTTTTCAGTTTATTTCATAGCAAGATTGTTAACTTCTTTGTATGTAGTCAAAAATAAAGATAAGGAGCAGTTACTTAAATGAGTAATATTTCTTTTAATAAGTTCTATAGAAAATTTAATATATTATCACTTATCCTAATAGTGATTTCATTAGTTTTTTTAATTTTTAAAGGTTTAAATTATGGTGTTGATTTCAAAGGTGGTACTTTAATTGAATTAAGAACTACAGATAAAACTAATAATATTAGTCTTATTAGAGATAGCTTTAATCAAATGAATTTAGGTGATGTATCTGTCAAAAAATTTGGCAATGAAACAGACTTTATTGTTAAGTTTGAAAAACAAAATTCAAATGATCCTGAATTTATAAAAAATATTCAAAATAAATTATCTAGCTCTATTGGCGATGTCGACTTTAGAAGAGTAGAAAATGTTGGTCCAAAAGTAAGCTCAGAACTCTTAAAATCTGGAATTATTGCTATAAGATTTGAATGGCAGTTTAGCTTAGGAGCTATTTTAGCTATATTTCACGATGTTATAATTACATTAGGTATATTTTCTATTTTTTCACTTGAAATAAACCTTTCTATTGTAGCAGCTGTTTTAACTATTGTTGGTTATTCAATGAATGACACAGTTGTTATATTCGATAGGGTTAGAGAAAATTTAAGAAAGTATTCTGATATTAAAATTTTTGACTTAACTAATATTTCAATTAATGAAACTTTATCTAGAACAATAATAACATCTGTAACTACATTGTTAGCTCTTTTTTCAATTTACTTATTTGGTGGTGAAATACTAAAAGGCTTTTCTTTAGCAATGATATTAGGAGTTGTGTTTGGAACTTACTCTTCAATATATATCGCAAATCCTATTTTAGTTGCACTGAATGTCAGCCAAAGAACAATAGTTAAAGAAGAAAAAGATTAATATAGGTTTTGAGCTATTACCATCGTCAGAAGCATTGGCAAAGATAGAAGTGTATTTGTTCTAGAAAATAGCATCGCAGTTTTTGCAGATTTAGCTTTAACATCAGCTTCAACCTCAATAATTCCTAATGCTTTTTTTTGATTTGGCCATATTACAAACCAAACATTAAATGCCATTATAATTCCTAACCACATACCAATTCCAATAGCAGTAGCTTTACCACCACCTGATCCAATTCCTAATGTCATCGCTTGATGAACATAACCGTTTAAATATGCTAAGATCAGTCCTGATATTACTGTAACTAAAGCTGCCCATCTAAACCAAAAAAGAGCTGCTGGAGCTATAACTTTTCCAATCGCCGGTTTTTGTTCGTCAGGTATTTTAGCCATGTTTGGTATCTGAACAAAATTAAAATACCAGAGTAAACCAATCCACATTATTGCAACAATGACATGTATATATCTAAATAACCAACTCCAAAAAACTACGTCAATATCAAAACCACCATTTCCAAAGTATAAACCTAAAAATAGTAAAATGGATAATGCTAAAGAGATATGAACTGTTTTAGATAATGATTGAAGAATCGAAGTCATAATATTTACAATTTATAACATTTTTAATAAAAATTTAAGCAGTTTTTTTGAACTTATTGTCCAACATTGGTTTTAAAAATTTACCTGTGTAACTATCTTTAACATTGATAATTTCCTCTGGTTTTCCTTCTGCTATGATGTTTCCTCCTTTTACTCCACCATCTGGACCCATATCGACTATATAATCTGCAGTTTTTATAACATCTAAATTATGCTCAATAACAACGACAGTATTTCCAGTTGCAACAAAGGTATGTAAAATTTCTAATAATTTTTTAATATCGTGTTGATGCAGTCCTGTTGTGGGTTCATCCAATATATATATTGTTCTTCCAGTTGATCTTTTGGATAATTCTTTTGCTAGTTTAATTCTTTGGGCCTCACCACCTGATAGAGTAGTGGCTTGTTGACCAATTTTTATATATCCTAAACCAACTTTTTTAAGTGTAAGCAATTTTGTTTTTATATTAGAAATATTTTCAAAATATTCACACCCCTCATCAACGGTCATATTTAAAACATCTGCAATACTTTTTTCTTTAAATTTAATTTCAAGTGTTTCTCTATTATATCTAGTTCCTTTGCATTCATCACAAGTTATATAAACATCCGGTAAAAAATGCATTTCATAAGTTATTACTCCATCTCCTTCACAAGCTTCACATCTTCCTCCTTTGACATTGAATGAAAACCTTCCAGGTTTGTACCCTCTACTTTTTGACTCTGGTAAATTAGTAAACCAATCTCTAATCGGCCCAAATGCTCCAGTATATGTTGCAGGATTTGACCTAGGTGTTCTACCAATAGGAGACTGATCAATATCTATAATTTTATCGACTAATTCTATCCCTTTAAATCCTCTAAATGGTTTTGGAATTTTTCTTGATTTATTATTATTAAGGGTAAGGTTTAAAGCGTTATAAAGAGTTTGAAGTATTAATGTTGATTTACCACTTCCTGAAACACCCGTTACACAGGTAAAACTTCCAAGTGGAATTTTGAGATTTACGTCATTTAAATTATTTCCACTTGCACCATTAATTTCTAAAAATCTTCCATTCTTAGCTAATCTTCTACTTCTTGGTATTGGTATAAAGCTTTTGTTTGATAAGTATCTTCCTGTAATACTATCGCTATTATTTAAGATATCATTATACGATCCTTGGGCTACTACTTCGCCACCTTTGTTTCCAGCTTCTGGACCAAGATCAATTATGTGATCTGCATTTTCCATTGTTTCGGTATCATGTTCTACAACTATGACTGTATTTCCTAAGTCTCTGAGTCTTTTTAGTGCATTTATTAATTTAACGTTATCTTTTTGATGTAAACCAATAGACGGTTCGTCAAGCACGTATAATACTCCTGTTAACCCAGAACCTATTTGCGAAGCTAGCCTTATTCTTTGTGCTTCTCCACCTGATAAAGTTCCAGACTCTCTTGATAATGTTAGGTAGTCAAGACCTACATTAAGAAGAAAATTTAATCTTTCATTAATTTCTTTTAAAATATGCTGAGCAATTTTAAGTTGACGTTTGTCTAATTTTGTCTCGAGTGATTTAAACCATTCTTTTGCATCAAATATAGATTTTTCAGTTACTTCACTTATATTATGATCATTGATTTTAACACATAGAGCTTCATCTTTTAGTCTGTGCCCATTACATCTTTCACATTTTGTATCTGATTGATATTGAGATATTTCTTCTCTTTTCCAATCACTATCTGTTTCTAAAAATCTTCTCTCTAAATTATTTACCACACCTTCGAATGTTTTTTTATGTGAATACTTTTCATATCCATCATCATAAGAAAATTTAATTTCTTCTTCATCAGATCCAAATAATATTACATCTTTAATCTTTTTGGAAAGCCTCGACCATCTATCATTCAATGAGAATCCATAATGTTTAGCTATAGACGCTAATGTTTGTGCATAATATAAAGAAGAGGATTTTGACCAAGGTTCTATAGCTCCATCTGCAATAGTTTTCTTTTCATCGGGAACAACTAGTTTTGGATCTACGTTTAATTTAACACCTATGCCCTCACACTCTTCACATGCACCATAAGGGCTATTGAAAGAAAAAAGTCTTGGTTCTATTTCTTCAATAGTAAAACCACTTTCCGGACATGCAAATTTAGTTGAAAATATTAAATTTTCAATTTTTCTAAACTTTTTTGGCAGTGTTTCATCCTCATATTCAACAAACATTAATCCATTTGCTAGATTTACAGCAGTTTCAACACTTTCAGCCAATCTATTTCCTAATGATGAATTTAAAACAATTCTATCAACAAGAACTGCAATATCATGTTTTAACTTTTTATTTAATTCTGGAACATCATCAATATCATAAAGTTTATTATCAACTTTAATTTTTCTAAATCCTCTTTTCTTATATCCAAGAATATCTTTTCTGTACTCTCCCTTTCTCCCTCTTACTACAGGCGCATATAAAAAGATTGTTGATTTTTTTGGAAGTGTTTTTATTTTATCAACTATTTGACTTATAGTTTGAGACGTAATTGGGAGCCCCGTAAATGGAGAGTAGGGTATACCTGCTCTTGCATAAAGAACTCTCATGTAATCATAAATTTCTGTAACAGTTGCAACAGTAGATCTTGGATTTTTTGATGTATTTTTCTGCTCTATTGAAATAGCAGGACTTAATCCTTCAATTAAATCTACATTTGGTTTTTTCATTTTATCTAAGAATTGTCTTGCATAAGCTGATAAGCTTTCGACGTAACGTCTCTGTCCTTCAGCATATACAGTATCAAAAGCTAAAGATGATTTTCCTGATCCAGATAGTCCAGTGATAACAACAAATTTTTCTTTTGGAATCTCTAGCGTTATATTCTTTAAATTGTGCTCTTTTGCACCCTTAATAACTATCTTTTTGAGCATAATTTTTGTTGCTTTAGTTTAATTAAATTAATATTCAAGTTAATAAGTGATATAATAAACATTCTTAAATATTAAAATATTATGGCTGGAAGTTTAAATAAAGTATTATTAATTGGTCGTTTGGGCGCAGACCCAGAAGTAAAGCAAATGGTGAACGGCAAAAGCGTTGCAAGACTAAGTCTTGCTACAAGCCAATCCTGGAAGGATAAAAATACTGGAGAAAAAAAAGAAAAAACTGAGTGGCATAGAATAGTAGTTTTTAATGAAGGTTTGGTAAATGTTGTTCAACAGTATTTAAAAAAAGGAGCACAAGTGTACGTTGAAGGACAACTTTCAACAAGAAAATGGAAAGACGAGCAAAGTGGTCAAGATAAATACTCAACTGAAATTTTAATACAAGGATATAACTCATCCTTAACTATGCTTGGAGGTGGTAATCAAAACAATATAGCTTCACAAGATAATAAACAAAATTTTGATGATAGTCCAACACCAGATCAAAGTGGCTTAGAAGACGATATTCCATTTTAATTAATATGGAAAAAAACGAAATTCCAAAGATAAATAATAATATTAAACCAATCTCTATGTATGATGAGATGAGTTCATCATACTTGTCTTACGCTATGAGTGTTATAGTAAGTAGGGCATTACCTGATATTAGAGATGGATTAAAACCGGTTCATAGAAGAATTATATACGCTATGCACAAAGGTGGTTTTGATTGGTCAAAACAATTTAGAAAATCTGCAAGAATTGTTGGAGATGTAATTGGTAAATATCATCCTCATGGAGATCAAGCTGTTTATGATGCACTAGTTAGAATGGTTCAAGAATTTTCAATGAGTTTACCTTTAGTTGATGGACAGGGCAATTTTGGTTCTATAGACGGAGACCCACCTGCAGCAATGAGATATACAGAAACTAAACTTGCTAAAGTTTCACAGTTTTTAATTGATGATATAGAAAAAAATACAGTATCTTTTAAAAGCAATTACGATGAAACAGAGCAAGAACCTGTTGTATTGCCTGCTCAATATCCAAATCTTTTAGTTAATGGTGCTGGTGGAATAGCAGTTGGTATGGCAACAAGCATACCTCCCCATAATTTAGGCGAGGTTGTAGATGGAACATTAGCTTTAATCAAAAATAAAGACATTAAAATAAATGAATTAATGAAACATATTCCTGGTCCAGATTTTCCTACAGGAGGATTAATAATTGGAAAAGATATAATTAAACAAGGATATAAAACTGGCAGAGGCTCTTTTAAAATTCGAGGCGAAATTTCAGTAGAAAATTTAAAAAACGGAAGAGATAGATTAGTAATTTCTTCAATTCCATATCAGATAAACAAATCAAATTTGAACGAGAGAATTGCTGAACTTGTTAGAGACAAAAAAATAGAAGGTATAAGAGATATAAGAGATGAGTCGAATAGTGAGGGTATAAGAGTATCAATTGATCTAAGAAGAAATATTGAGCCTGAAACAGTTAAAAGACAATTATATAAACATACAGCTATCGAATCTTCATTTGGCTTTAACTCATTAGCAATAGTTGATCAAAAACCTAGGACCTGCAATCTAAAAGACTTTTTAGACAATTTTTTAAAATTTAGACAAGATGTTGTTATTAAAAGAACTAAATTCGATCTTAAAAAAGCGGAAGATAGAGTTCATATATTATTAGGGTTATCTGTAAGTGTCGAAAATATTGATAAAGTTATTAAAATTATAAGATCATCAAAAAATCCTGAGGAAGCAAAAAATTCTCTTTTAAAAACGACTTGGAAAATAAACGAAGCGTCAAAA
>CACDHV010000019.1 GCA_902552755.1 uncultured Pelagibacteraceae bacterium
CTCTTTTTTATTTTGCTCGTCCATTTTAATTTAAGGGCGCAATTAAAATTTTGCGCCCCTATTACTATTTATTTATCCGTCAGTTATATTACTTTTCCATGCATTTGAGTTTGGTCTTTTTCTTGCAAGCTTAGAAAGTTTATCACTTTCTTGTTTTGAGCTTACAACAGTCCAACCTATCCAAATAATTGCAAGTATAAGGACCAATATACCTTCTGATCCTACTCCAGGATAAATAGCACCTACAACATCTTCTGCAGGTTTATTTAAGTGATCTATCCAATTAGATACTGTAGCCATAATATCCTCCTTTAACTACTTGAAGAAGCAACAGTGCGTTCATCTTCTTTTGCTTCCTCCATTATTTGATAGTCTAAACCAGCTAACTCAACTTCTCTTGGGATTCTGAGTTTGCCAATACCATTTAAGACTCTAGCTATAATATAGCCTGGGATCATTCCAAGAACAAAGAACATGATTATTGCACCTATGAACATTCCTAAAGGATTTATTGCAGCGTATGTAGTTCCATCCCACATAGCACCAACACTGTATCCTGAAGAAGGGTATCCATTTAATACAAAACCGCATATCACAAGTCCTGCAAACCCAGCGTAACCATGAACTGCCACTGCTCCAACTGCATCATCAATTTTGAACCTACGTTCAACCCAGTAATGCATTTTGTAAGCTATAACGACACCAATCATTCCAATTATCAAAGATTGTATTGGATGATATAAGTCATTTCCTGCAGAGGCACAGATTATTCCAGCTAAACCACTTGAGTAAGTCCAGAAAGGATCACCTTTGGAAACAACATAACCTGCTAACAATCCTCCTGAGAGAGACATTAAAAAGTTCATTGTTATTCCACTAAGTGTGGTTGGCGTTACATAAATTGTGGTTGCGGTAAAGTAGGTTACACCTTCCATGCCATACTCAGGTCCAAGATCGTAAATTGGAATATTACAAGCCGCATAAAATCCCCAAAAACCAGTATAAATTAAGAATAATCCAACAGTTACTAACCAAGGATTTCTTGGTCCTATGTTTCTAGGTTCACCACTTGATGAAAATTTTCCAATTCTTGGTCCCAAAACAGCAAGTACACCTAAAGCAAATCCACCTGCTACTGCGTGAATTACTCCTGAGGCATAAGCATCATGGTAACCTAGTATCTTCAACATCCATCCGTCAAAGTGCCATCCCCATGCAGCATCTATGCTCCAAAATACAGATCCAATTGCAATCGCAAGAATTCCAAAAGCAAAAGTAGTAATTCTTTCAATTACAGCACCTGATACAATGGATGCAGCTGTCCATGAGAAAAGTAAAAATGCAGCCCAAAATACTCCACTAATATGATCTCCTAAGTTTACTGCCATCAATTCACTATTTGGCAGATACCACTTAGCACTAAAAGCTGAGTCATCTGTAATTAGCGCTGCGCTTTCATTCATTATTGATGGTGCAAGACCTGGCCCAGTTGGAAATGCCCAATAAATCCACCAACCAAATAAAAACCAAGTTACTGTTACTAAAGGTATCAGCATTGTGTTTTTCATTAATGTATGTTGATGATGTTTGTATCGGGAAGCTCCAACTTCATACATACAGAATCCTACGTGGATAAGAAACATTAGTACTACTGTTATCCAATAGTAAAATTCTGTGAATATGGTTGTCAATGCACCTAGTTCGTCAGTCATTTAACCTCCAATTGTTTAAACAAATTATTTAAATATTATTATTTCGAATTATCGGATCAATCTTAAATAAAACAATTGTATCAATAAAAATTTATAATATTACAACTATAGGTATATATAAATTGTTGGTGATTCTAAAATTTTCGATAAGCTTTTTTTAAATCTACTAATGGGTGATTTGGAGACATTTGAAATTTTACCAATAGTTCTCTTGCTATCATGTCTCTATCTTGTTGGTTATTTGGTAATTTAATTTTTTTCGGAATAGTTACCCAACCATTTGCGTTTCTATCAAAAACTGCAGGTCTATCTTCTTCATATCCCATGTGAACATCTTCCAACCAATTTAAATCATCCCAACCCATTGCTTCGATATATTTTTTTAGGAAAGGAGTTATTCTTGAATAGTCTGGCAATAAATTCACATCATATCTATAACCAATAGTTTGGCCTATCATCTTTTCTCGAGCAGTCTCTTTCTTTTTACCTAACTGACCTTTAACCTTTTTTTTGCTCGATTTTTTAGTTTTTTTCTTTGGCATAATTATATTTTATGAAAATCGTCAACTCCTACTGTGTGATTTGTTCCAGAAAGTGGTACTTTTGCTAAAGCAGAAGCTTCCATTGTTAAAGCTGCCATATCTTCTGGCTCTAATGAATGGATATTTGTTTTACCACAAGCTCTTGCTAATAATTGTGCTTCTAAAGTCATAGTGTGTAAGTAATTATATACTCTAAGAGCTGCCTCATCTGGATTTAGTCTTTTTCTCAATTTAGGATCCTGAGTAGCAACACCAACTGGGCAACGACCAGTATGACAGTGATAACAATGTCCTGCTGGTACTCCCATTTCTTTTTCAAAATTAGACTCAGGAATTTCTTTATTACAATTAAGTGCAATCATAGCCCCAGTACCTATAGCAATAGCATCTGCTCCAAGAGCTAATGCTTTTGCCATGTCAGCTCCATCTCTAACACCACCTGCATAAATAAGAGTAACTTTTCCAGTTTTTCCAACATCATCTATTGCTCTTCTTGCTTCTCTGATCGCAGCTATTCCAGGTATACCTGTGTTTGCTGCTGCGATGTGTGGTCCAGCACCTGTTGAACCTTCCATACCATCTAGATAAATAGAGTCAGGATCACATTTTGCTGCCATACGAACATCATCATAAACTTTTGCTGCACCAAGTTTTAATTGTATTGGAACTTTATTTTTGGTTAACTCTCTTAGCTCTTGAACTTTTAAAGCTAAATCATCTGGTCCTAACCAATCAGGATGTCTAGCAGGAGACCTTTGATCAATACCAGCTGGTAGTGATCTCATTTCTGCTACTTGGTCAGTAACTTTTTGACCCATCAAGTGACCACCCATTCCAACTTTTTGTCCTTGACCAATGAACACTTCAATTCCATCAGCAAGTTGAGCATGATGCGGATTAAATCCATATCTTGATTGAATACATTGATAGTACCATTTTTCTGAATATCTTCTTTCATCAGGTATCATTCCACCTTCACCCGAACATGTTGCGCTACCGGCCATAGTTGCTCCTCTTGCAAGCGCTGTTTTAGCTTCATAAGATAAAGCTCCAAAACTCATACCTGTAATATAAACCGGTATATCTAATTCTACTGGGTTTTCACATCTTGGACCAATTATAGTTTTTGTTTCACATTTTTCTCTGTAACCTTCGATTACAAATCTTGTAAGAGTTCCAGGTAAAAAAACTAAATCGTCAAATGTAGGAATTTTTTTCATCAGAGCCATACCTCTCATTCGGTATCTTCCTAACTGAGCTTTAATATGAATGTCGTCGATTACTTCTGGTGTAAATATAGCGTTATAACCTAGTAAACTTTTATTTCTTTTTGAAAATTCACTACCACCATTCCCATTTGAATGACCATTTGATTTTCCATTTTTTTTCTTTGCCATTAAATTGCTCCTTTTTTCTCAGTTGGTTCTAAAGCGTCGTAATTCCAAAGTTTTTTACCTGCGACTACTTTTGTCATTTTTGAAACATCAAAATTTTCGCCAATTTCTGCTACTTTAAGTTTTCTTTTAATCCAATCTACATCACTTTTTGTCATAGGCGACTCAATCGCATCACTCCCAAATGAACCAATTTTTCCACCAACATAAATGGTTCCATCATACATTGAATCTCCAAGGTTTATACCAACATTACCTAAAATTATTATTCTTCCTCTTTGCATCATAAAGCCAGTGAATGCTCCAGCGTCACCACCAACAATAATTGTTCCACCTTTTTGATCAATTCCTGTTCTAGCACCAACGCTACCTTTACATATTAAATCTCCACCTCTAACTGCTGCACCAAAACATGATCCTGCATTTTTTTCTATTACTACTTTTCCTGCCATCATATTTTCTGCACATGACCATCCAACTCTACCATTAATTCTTACCGTTGGACCGTCAATAGAACCAACACCAAAATAACCCAAACTTCCTTCAAATATTAAATTTAATTTATTTAACACCCCAACACCTAAACTATGTTTTCCTTGTGGGTTCTTTATAACTATTGTTCCATAACCTTGACTCATTAGCTCATCAATTTTTTTGTTCGCCTCTTTGCAGTCTAGATCATTTACATCAAGGTCAATTCTTTTGTTAAAATCAACATCATAAGTTCCCCAATAGTAAAAGTTTTCTGCCTCATCAGGATTAAAAAATTTTTGTTGAGTTTTACCTGTTAGAACTTCAGTATGAAGTCCCATTGATTGGGCTTTGGTCTTTTTTTCTGTTGTTTTTAAATTTGCCATACTTTTACCTCTCCATCAAATGGATCATATGTATCTATTTCATGCGGCAAGATAGATCTTATTGCTATTTCCTCAGAGCCCATAGCAACTAAATCATCTGACTCGTATAAGACTAATGGTTTTGCTGCCATTGTATCTTTAGCCATTCCTAAAGAATCTTTCGTTGCAACAAAATATGTAAACACTCCATCTAAACCTGACAAACTATCCTTCATGCCTTCTTCTAATGAAGCTCCATTTCTCATTTTCTCAGCTAAATAAACAGCTATCAGCTCAGAGTCACATTCAGACATAAATCTCATCCCTTTATTCTCTAACACTCTTCTATTGTTCCAATAATTTGTAAGTTGACCGTTGTGTACAACTGATACATCACTAAATGGATAACCCCAAAATGGGTGGGCAGATTTAATATCTACTCCAGACTCAGTTGCCATTCTAGCATGTCCAATACCATGTGTTCCTTTAACTTTACCTAGATCATATCTTTCAGATACTGCCCGTGCATCTCCTAGGTCTTTGATCAATTCTAATGATTTCCCAATAGACAATATCTCCACACTTTCTATGCTTTCAATTTTTTTTGAAAACTCCATTAAATCCTGGTCATATTTCATTTCATATCTATAAGAGTAAGGAGTTAACTTTTCTTCTTTCACAACTGTAGCATTAAGGTTTTTTAGCATCTGGTCGACAAGTTCTTTTCTTTTGTCATAAACACTATCATCTTCATTAACTGATGTGCTTCCTTCTCCAACATTTTCCCCAACTTTAAATCTCATTATGAAATTTTCTCCATCATTATCTGCATAGAGAGCGTATCCGGTTGAGTCAGGACCTCTATGTTTTAATGCTTGAAGCATTAATTGTAACTCGTTCCCGACATCTGAGGATTTTCCTCTATGAATAAGTCCAGCAATACCGCACATTTTTTTCCTTTCCTAATTTACCTTATGGTAAGCAATCCAAATATGTATCAAGATCCCATTGAGTTGTTGCTCCAAGAAATCTTTCCCACTCATCGTTTTTATACCAATGGAAAACTTTATACATTTCATCAGGCATTGCTGATTTGATTACCTCATCCTCAGCAAGTCTATTTAACGCTTCACCAAGACTTAGTGGTAATTTTTTAACATCTTTACCAGCTTTTTGAGCTTCATAAATATTTCTAGATTCAGGTTTAGCTGGTTTCATTTTTTTTGATATTCCCTCATCACAAGCTTTTAGCAAAGCTGCACCTAGTAAGTATGGATTATGCATTGAGTCAACAGATCTATACTCAAATCTTCCAGGTGCTGAAACTCTTAATCCACATGTTCTATTTTGATATCCCCAGTCAGCATATACTGGTGCCCAAAAACCCTGGTCCCACAACCTTCGATATGAATTAACCGTAGATGATCCTAGAGCTGTCAAAGCTGGTAAATGTTTCATTATACCAGCAATTGATTGAAGTCCAATTTTTCCAGGCAACTGCATATCCTTTGTGTCTGGCATAAAAGTGTTTGTTCCGCCAGATACATAACTAAACACTTCTTCAACTCCCGGAAGTTTTTTATTTCCTAATTTGTTAACAGAAACTTTTCCACCTTTCCATAAAGACATGTTAGTGTGACATCCACTTGCAGATACACCCATGAACGGTTTAGTCATAAAGCAAGCTATTAGATTGTTCTCTCTTGCAACTTGGGCACAAATTTGCCTATATGTTGATAATCTATCAGCATTTCTTAAAACATTATCATAAGTCCAATTAAGTTCTAGTTGTCCAGGAGCATCTTCATGATCACCTTGTATCATGTCCAATCCCATCGCTTTTGAATATTCTATTACTTTCATAAAAACTGGTCTCAAAGACTCGAATTGATCGATATGATAACAAAAAGGTTTAGAAAAACCTTTACCAGTTGGAGTTCCATCATCATTTTTAGTTAACCACATCATTTCTGGTTCAGTGCCAACTCTTAATTCTAGTCCATGTTTCTTTTTAAATTCGTCACTAAAAATTCTTAAATTTCCTCTGCAATCAGAAGTTAAGTGTCCACCCGGATTTTTTCTCTCTTCTCTATTTCTAAAACATGTTACAAAAACTCTTCCAACTCTTTTATCCCATGGTAATTGCACAAACGTTTCTGGGTCTGGTATTCCCACCAACTCCATGGCTTCTGGTCCATAACCAATATAGTTATTGTGCCTGTCCAAAAATAAATTTGCTGTTGCTCCATATACTAATTGAAAACCTTTTTCAGCAGTCCTTTCCCAATGGTCTGCAGGGATACCTTTACCTACTACTCTACCTGTTACCGAAATAAATTGGTAATATATATAGGTTATTCCTAATTCGTTAATTTTTTCTCTTACTTTTTTAACTAACTTTGCTCTACCTGGTTGATTTACATGTTTTTCTAGATCAGTCATTTTCCCCCTAAGAATTTTTAGAACAAAAAGTTAACTGAAAAAAAAACATCTGTCCACTTAGATAAATTAACTCCAAGGGAACGGACTGTTAGATGTCGGATGCAATTCACCTTTCGCGTATCGATTGAATCTAAACGGTTTTAATAATTCGCTCTCTGTACCTAAAATTTCTTTTGCCACTAGCTCTCCAACTCCAATCATTTTATAACCATGGTTAGAGTCTGCTATCATATAAACGTTTTCTAAAAATCTATCGAAAATTGGAAAAGAATCTGGTGTCATACATCCAAGTCCGCCTGATGGTCCTTTTCTATATAAATCCGATTTTCCCTCAAATCTTTTTTGACAATGAGCTAAAGCTGAACACCACATATCATTAAAAGCTTCTGTAGTTTGATATTCAGGGGACTCTATTCCATACGGATCAACGTTTACTTGATCAAAATGTTTATCAACAATGTAAGGTGAAGTTCCACCTTGAACACCAAGTCCGTCAATATCTGGTTTGTAATATATTCCCCAAATTTTATCTGTAATCAATTTTTTAGTTTTATCTGAGTATAACGGAGCCGTTGAATCTACATGAATTACAGGTGGCTGTTCACCATTGTCCATTTTTAAAAAATCTGGTTCTACACCAAGTACACCCTCTTGAAGCATCCAATATTTCCACATGTCCGTTTCGTGAATTCTGCCATCTTTACCTTTAATATTTGCAGTTTTAGGAAGTTCTAGCATATTCCAAAAATCTCTTGCCCAAGGACCTGCGCCAATAACAACTTGTTCACATTCAATTGTACCTTTATCTGTTTCAACTCCTGTAACGGCTTTGCTGTTACTTCCTCTTTTAAAACCTGTAACTTTTACACCTTTCATTACTTCAACACCATTTGAAGTAGATTTATGTTCAAGTGCTTTAATTGAATCTTTATTAAAAGCGTATCCACCTTTTTTTTCATGAAGAACAGAAGTTATGCCTTTTGCTTGCCAGTCACCAAACATTCCTTTCATATATTTCATGCAATCTTTTTCACCTTCTATAAATTCAGATTCGTAACCAATTGCTTTTTGTTGTTCATAAATAGTTGCAACATCTGCATGCATTACTTCTGGTGAAATCTGTAAATAACCAACTGCATTATATTTAAATGCTTTAGGATCACTTTCCCAAACTGAAACTGAATGAGCCATTAATTCTCTCATAGCAGGTTGAAAATAATTATTTCTAACAACACCACAGGCAATTCCACTTGCTCCTGCTGCAGTATCTTTTTTTTCTAATACGACAATATCACCTGGATTTTTATAAGTTTCGGACAGCTTCCAAGCAGTACTTAGACCGTGAATTCCCCCTCCAACGATTACTACTTTTGCTTTTGTCGGTAATGACATGTTAAAACATTATTTTTTGAAAAGGGTTAAATATATAATTTTTTTTATATATAAAATTTAGAAATAAAAACTTATAGAACTTAGGATTTCCTAATTGTTAAAAGCTCAAATTTTTAAGAGTAGATAAATAATCGTTAAATTCCGCAATAAAAGAAGTGCTTGGTTTTATATGTTTTTTTCTTTGATCTTCAGCAGTTTTTTCTAAATAAAAAAAACCTTTTTCACATGCTTCATTGATTATTAATGCAGATTTTGGTCTAGAGGTCTTAAATAATTTAGTTTTAAGTTCCTCTACTGATAAATTTTGTTTTTGTTTAAAAGCTGACATTACTAGAAGCATCATATGATAATGAGAAGGTGATTTTCTAAAAAAATAGTTACTTGATGTGTGTGAAAGCTTCATTTGATCTTCCCAAAACTCTAGCAAATCCTTTGTTGATTTTGGCATTATGATCTAACTTTAGTTTTCTTAGGATCGTAATGTGGAAATCCAACAATTTTTGCAGGTATTCTTTTTTGATGCCCATCTATTTTACCAACTTCTACATCATTACCTATTTCAGAATGACCAACATCAATTCTGCATAAAGCAATATTTTTATTTAAAGTCGGTGAAATACATCCGCTTGTTATAATACCAACCTGAGATCTTCCAATATGAACACAATCTCCATGATTTGCTATCTCTTTACCAATCAGCTCTAATCCTACTAGTTTTTTTTGAGGGTTTTCTTTTCTTTTAATTAAATTTTCTCTTCCAATAAAATCTTCTACTTTAGATTTTAAAGGAACAGAAAACCCAATGCCAGCTTCAAATGGATCTTGTTGTCCGTCAAACTCATTACCAAATAAAATTAAACCAGCTTCAATTCTTAAAAGATCTAAAGCTGCAAATCCTGCTGGTATCAAACCTTCATCTTGTCCTGCCTTCATTACCTTATCCCAAACGGTAGGAGCATCACTTGGATGACACCAAATTTCAAAACCAAGTTCACCAGTATAACCTGTTCTTGAAACAATTAATGGTATTCCGTTTAATTCTTCCAATCGACAAATTGTAAATCTAAACCATTCCAATTCAGATATAGAAGGTTGGGTAGGTGGAGTAAAAATTATTTTTTCTAGAATTTTTCTACTTTTGGGACCTTGTAATGATAAATTATTTATTTGGTCAGTAGAATTTTTGATATGAACTTTATAATTTTTTTTCTTCGCTTGTTCTTTAAGCCACTCACCTCCATATTCATCACCACAAACCCATCTAAAACCATGATCACTAAGTTTTAATAAAGTACCATCATCAAACATGGTTCCATTTTCATAACACATTGCTGAATAAACAACCTGACCAACTGAAAGTTTTTTTACATTTCGTGTCAATGTATAATTCATTAATTCTTCTGCATCTGGCCCAAGAATTTCAAATTTTCTCAATGAAGATAAGTCAATTAAGACGGCGTCTTCTCTGCATGCATTGTATTCATTAATTACACCATGTTTTGTATAATCATTTGGTAACCAAAAACCTCTAGCATCAACAAAGTTTCTAGTTAATTTTGATGTTCTTTCATAGAAACCTGTATTTCTTGTAAGTTTATTTTCTGAATCTGTTTTCATTCTAAAACCATATGATTTAGTAAATTCTTTACTTTTTTCATAAGTTCTAACAAAAATATCAGTAGGGTTCCATCCATTACAGCTATCAATATCACTAGGGCATGCAGTAGTTCCACATGTTAAATCTTTTAAAGCTTTAAAAATTACGTAATCACCAGGTCTCGCGTAAGACTCATCAGATGTAACAGAATTTTGACCGCCTGAAGATGTATTAAAGAAAAGATTAATTGCATGCCAACCTTTTTTTTCTTCTACACCATATTTTTTCATTGAGTCATTTAAATTGTCAGAGCAATTTGCATGACCAAAATATCCAGAATCTTCATAATACTTTGAGGTACAAGCTAAATTAAATGTATCATGAATACCCACTGTATCTCTTATAACTTCTACCAATGGTTCATGATCAGTATCATAGAATTTTGAAAACAAACCAGGACCAGGAAAAGTATTTCCCATAAAAGTTCTAGTTGTTTGCCAATCAAGACCTCTCTCTTTGCCTTTTTCTAATTTAGCTGTATCATAAGCAACAAAATCTGAACATTGTCTTCCAGTTGGTGTAATTATTTGAATATAGTCCCCAGCCTTAACTTGATATCCTGTTGCAGTTTTTCTATCTATATTAACTTCATAGTCAGGATCGTAAATTGGATCAGGAATTATTGAAAATTCTTTTTCAGAATTTTTAATTTTTGCTCTTTTAACTAATACAGTCAAATCTGAAGGTGGATTTTGATCATGAACAAGCATGTCATTTCCTGGAGCAGCAAAGATGCAATAACAGTTATCCTTCGAAGTAAGAATTATTTCTTCCCCTGCAGAAGTGTTTTTATCAAAAATTACTGACGAAGTGGCTTTATCAATTTGTAAATTTCTTTTTTTTAATTGCAGCAAAGCTTGCATAGAACTCTCTTCTTTTTTAAAAAGTATTTTTTTTATTTCTGAGGAATTTTTATTTTCTTTTAAATTTAAAATTCCCAATTCTGATTTTCCATGTTTATCGAAAATGTTTATTTCGCAAATTTGATTTCCCTCATTATTTACAATTTTAATTTCATCTTCAGGAAATATTTGAATACCAGTAATTCCACCTGCATTGACCACATATCTTTCAACTCCAGGTGGTAATACGTTTAAACCAGGTTCTTTAATACTTAAACTTGTTTGCATTTTTAAAAAATATTTAAAAATTATACAAAAGTATAAACAAATTTATATATAAATTTTATATATACATTTGTATCTATTTTGCTAGTTGACTGTAACTTTAATAGAGGGGATACTTTAAACACTTAATATTAAGGAAAGGGAAATAATGAAAAAAATAATATCTCTATTATCAGCTATGGTGATATCTCTTGTAAGTTTTGCAGGGATTTCAAACGCAGCAGATAGTAAAAAACCAATTGTTATCCCAACTCATAACTGGTCAAGCCAAATTGTAATGGCTTACGTAATTGGCGGAATTTTTGAAAGTATGGGGAACAATGTAAAATATGTTAATGCGGACTCGCAAGCAGTTTATGAATCAATTAGAATCGGTGACGTAACTATATCTCATGAAGTATGGGAATCTGCATTCGGAAAATCATTCACAACTGCTTTAGATAAAGGTGGTTTATTAGATATGGGTGATCACGAAGCTAGAACTCTTGAGGATATGGGATATCCAAACTGGGTTGTAGAAAAAGGCTTATGCCCAGGTCTACCAGACTGGACAGCATTAAAGAATCCTGATTGTGCGAAAAATTTCACAACACCTGACTCACCAGATGGAAAAGGAAGAATGTTGGAAGGTCCACAAACATGGCACGGAGATTTAATACCTCAAAGAGTTGACGCTCTAGGACTAGGAGATCTTTGGTGGGTTAAATTTGCTGGAAGTGCAGATGCACTTTGGGCAGAGTTAGCTGCAGCTAAAAAAGAAGGAAGAGGAACTATCATATTTAACTGGACACCAAACTTTACAGATGGTGCTGGATTTACATTTATCGACTTCCCACCATACACAGCTGGTTGTAGACCAGAAGATGGTGGAGATGGAAAATGTGGTTCTCCGGATGGTTATTTGAAAAAAGCAGCACATGAAGATTTTCCAAAAACTCATCCAGCAGCTGCAAAAGCGTTTAAAAAAATGTCATTCTCTACAAGTCAAATTGGAGCAATGGCAGCTTTAGTTGATGTCGACAAAATG
>CACDHV010000020.1 GCA_902552755.1 uncultured Pelagibacteraceae bacterium
TAGACAAAGATAGAGGTTTTTTAACTAAAGGCAATGTATTTACTGATGACCAAATAGATGCGTACATTGAACTTAAATATGAAGAAATTCATAATTTTGAACATACGCCGCACCCTATTGAATTCGACATGTATTATAGCTGTTAAAAAGCTTAATTTTATGGGATTACCTGAAGTAATATCAGGTATTCCCATATTAGAATTCTAATTTAATCCAATTTTGTTATCAAAAGGTATGACTAAAATCATATCAACATTAAAGAGTATTATTGGTTACAAAAGACCTGAAATTAGAAAGCCTAAGCGTAGAAAAAATAAAACCTATTCTATGAATAAAAGAGGACAGTATTGGTTTATTTCCTATTATCAATAATTAATTAAACTTTAAAAGACTCTCCACAACCGCACCTTTCAGTTTCATTTGGATTGTTAAACACAAATTGGGAAGAAAATTGTTCCTTTTTATAATCCATTTCAGTCCCAAAAAGATACATTACAGCGGCTGGATCAATGAATACTTTTACCCCTTTATCCTCAATAACTTCATCATTAGGATTTATCTCTTTTGTATATTCCATAATATAAGACATTCCTGCGCATCCCCCTGATTTTACTCCAACTCTAACACCAATAGAGTCATTATCAGCGGAAGACATAATTTCTTTTATCCTGTCTGCTGCTTGATCGCTTAATGATATTACTTGTTTCGTCATAAGTTTAATTCCAATTTTGCTGCCTCTGACATCATAGACTTATCCCATGGTGGCTCCCAAACTAAATCTAAATCTACTTTATTAACTTCTTCTAATTGCATAATACCATCTTTAACTTCTTTAGGCAAACTTTCGGCCACTGGACAATTTGGAGTAGTAAGTGTCATTTTTACACCGATGTTTTTTCCATCTACATTAATATCATAAATTAATCCAAGTTCATAAATATTTACTGGTATTTCAGGATCGTAAATTTTTTTTATTTCTTCAATTACTTTTTCTTTTAATTCCATAAAGTTAAGACTCGGTATTAGTGATTTCCTTTGAGTTATCCATTGCAGATGTAAGAGTATGCCACGATAATGTTGCACACTTAACTCTCATTGGATATTGTTTAACACCAGATAAACACATTAATTTAGTTTTCTCATCTTCTTTTAAGTATTCTGATTTTAAGTCTGGATTTTCTTTTATCATTCCTAAAAAATCTTCAACTATCTCTTTAGCCTCGTGTTCATTTTTGCCTTTAATTAAATCAGTCATGATTGAGGCTGATGCCATTGAAATAGCACATCCACTTCCCTCAAATGAAATATCCTCAACTATTTTTTGTCCATTTAATTTAAGATAAACATGAACATTGTCTCCACATAAAGGGTTATGACCTTTTGCATCTTTATTAAACTCATGTACTTTTCCAAGATTCCTTGGATTTTTTCCATGTTCTAAAATAATTTCTTGATATAGTTCTTTTAAGTTCATTTTAAATTAAATATTTTTTTACAATTATTAATAGACTCATTTAGTTTATCTAAGTCATCTTTAGTATTATAAATTCCTACCGACGCTCTTGCACTAGCAGGTATATTTAATTTATCATGTAATATTTGACAACAATGATGGCCTGCTCTTATTGCAACTCCGTCTTCATCAAGTATTGTTGCAATATCATGTGGATGAACACCTTCCAATGTGAAGGATAAAACTCCACCTTTGTTTTTTGGATTACCAATTAATCTAACTGAATTATTTTTTTGTAATAGCTCTTGACCATACTCAACTAAATCAGCTTCATGTTTCATGATATTCTCTATACCAATACTCTCCATAAACTTTATTGACTGATCAAATGCAATAACTTGGGCTGTGGCCATCGTCCCAGCCTCATATTTATTTGGTAAATCACTATAAGATATTTCATTTTTTTTAACTTCTCTAATCATTCCACCTCCACCTTGGTAAGGTGGCAGTTCTTCTAACCACTTTTTTTTACCATATAAAACACCTAATCCAGTAGGTCCGTACATTTTATGACATGATATTGCATAAAAATCGCAGTCTAAATCTTGCATATCTAATTTAAGATGAGGAGCTCCCTGACAACCATCAATTACAACTATTATCCCTTTGGAGTGTGCTAAATCTGTTATTTCTTTAACAGGCAATATTGCTCCTGTAACATTAGATAAATGAGTAATTGCAATTACTTTAGTCTTAGAAGTTATTTTTTTTTCAATATCTTCCAGAGAAATGTCTCCGTTATCATTTACCTCTGCAAAATTGATTTTAATATTTTTTGACTTTCTTAAGAAATGCCAAGGCACATAGTTTGAATGATGTTCTAGCTCTGTGATTAAAATTTCATCACCTTCATTTAGATATTTTTGCCCTAGAGTATTAGCTACTAAATTTAATGCCTCAGTTGCTCCTTTTGTAAAAACTATTTCATTTTTATCTTTAGCATTAATGTATTTTTGAACAGAAGATCTTGTATTTTCATATAAGTTTGTCGCTGCAACTGCTAAATAGTGCACACTCCTTCCAACATTTGAAAATTGTTTAGTGTAAAATTCATTTATTTTATCAGCTACAACTTTTGGTTTTTGTGATGAGTTAGCGCTATCTAAATAGACTAAATCATTGTTATGAATTTTTTCATCAAATATTGGAAACTCGTCTTTTATGTTCTCTATTTTCATTCCTTAATTCCGATCATATTTTTAATTAAATTTCTTACTTCTGGGTCTGTAATTTTTTCCACAACATCTAATAGAAAACCATTTATCAAAAGTTCTCTCGACTGTTGATAATTTAATCCTCTCGACATTAAATAAAATATTGAGTTTTCATTCAGACTTCCTGATGCAGAACCATGAGAACATTTTACGTCATCTGCATAAATCTCTAACTCTGGTTTAGCATTAAACTCAGAGTCTTTATTTAACAATATTGCTTTACTTAGCTGATAACCGTCTGTTTTTTGTGCCTGTGAGTTAACAAATATTTTACCTTGATATACTGCTCTAGAACTATCTTCCAAAACGCTTTTTATAAGTTGATAACTTTTTGTATTTTCTGTTAAGTGATTTACGATTGTTCTAATTTCATGATGCTTATTATTATTTATAGAAAAAATACCATTTACAAAAGCTGATGAATATTCTCCATTTAAGTTACAATTAATCTCATTCTTACAAAAATTTGATCCTGAAGATAAAATGAATGTTTCTGAAATACTGTTTTTATCTTGCTCAATATTGTTGAAGGAATACTTAATATTTTTATTTTCAAATTTATCTACTTTGTAATTTTTTAAAATCGAATTTTCTTTTAAATCAAAGTTGTAAAAAATATTTAAGAAATTTTTTTCTGAAGTATCTCTGAATAAATCAATTAATCTTAATGAACTATTCTCGTATAATTCAAAATTTAATCTTAAGTTTATATTTTTAGACCAGATTTTAGAGTTGGTTGTATGATAGATAATAAGAGGTTTTGTTAATTGGTAACCCTTTTTAACCACTATTTTAAAAGACTTATTGGTAAAAGCACTATTTAAGTCGGATAAAGAGCTATTATTATTGAATTTATTAATAGTTTCCGACTGATCAATTATTTCTATTTGGTCTTTTTTTTCATAATCAAAATCAATTTTTTCTATTCTTCCATTAATAAATACTATTTTGTTATGCTCTAGCCCGTCTACGAATACAGAAGTGTCAACTTTATTTGTAGATGTATAGTCGCTGTAAAAGCTTAGTTCTCCAATATTTTTTTTTATTATTTGGTTAAGATCAGAAAATTTCCAGTCTTCTTCTTTTCTATTTGGGAAACCTTTATTAATAAAATTATCTAAATAAAATTTTTTTATTTCAATATCTCTCTGAGATAAAGTTAAATTTTTAATAGTATTATCAAAATCTTTTTGTAATTGCTCTTTCATCTAATGAAAATTTTCATACCCCTTTTTTTCTAATTCCAAGGCTAATTCTGCGCCGCCAGATTTTACAATTTTTCCATCCATTAAAACATGTACGAAATCTGGTTTGATATAGTCAAGTAATCTTTGGTAATGTGTAATTATTAAAAATGAATTTTTATTATCCCTTAATGTATTAACTCCATCAGCTACAATTTTAAGTGCATCAATATCTAGACCTGAATCTGTTTCATCTAAAATTGATAATTTAGGAGCTAATAATGACATTTGCAAAATTTCATTTTTCTTTTTCTCTCCGCCAGAAAAGCCAACATTTAGTTGTCTGTTCAATTTTTCTTCATCAAATTTAAGTTCTTTTGATTTTTCCTTTACTAATTTTAAAAATTCTATTGCATCAAGCTCTTTCTCACCTCTTGCTTTCCTTACTGCATTTAATGAAGTTTTTAGGAATATATTCGTATTTACACCTGGAATTTCTAATGGATATTGAAAGGCAAGAAAAATACCTTTATGAGCTCTTTCCTCTGTTTCAAGCTCAAACAAATCTTTTTCCTCAAAAAGCACTTCCCCTGAAACTTCATATCCTTTTTTACCTGACAAAATATTTGATAATGTACTTTTGCCAGATCCATTTGGACCCATAATAGCGTGGACCTCTCCAGGATTTATATTTAAAGAAAACTCTTTTAAAATTTCTTTACTATCAATTTTTGCATTTAATTTATTTATTTTTAACATTAACCGACACTACCTTCTAAGCTGATACCAACTAGTTTTTGAGCCTCTACGGCAAATTCCATTGGTAATTGTTGTAATACCTCTTTACAAAATCCATTAACAATTAACCCTACTGCCTCTTCGGCACTCAAACCCCTCTGTTGACAGTAATGTAGCTGCTCTTCACTAATCTTTGATGTTGTTGCTTCATGAGCAATATTTGATTCTGAATTTTTGTTTTTGATATATGGAACTGTATGAGCCCCACATTTGTTACCCATTAGTAAAGAGTCACATTGAGTATAATTATTGGAATTTGTTGCTTTTGATGAAATATCAACTAAGCCCCGATAAGTCATATCTGAGAAACCAGCACTAATACCTTTTGATATTATTTTACTTTTAGTATTTTTTCCCAAATGTATCATTTTAGTTCCAGTATCTGCTTTTTGATGATTGTTTGTAATTGCTATTGAGTAAAACTCACCAACAGAATTATCACCTTTTAAAATACAGCTTGGATATTTCCAAGTAATTGCTGAACCAGTTTCAACTTGTGTCCAAGAAATTTTTGAATTCTTTCCTTTGCACAAACCACGCTTAGTAACAAAATTATAAATTCCACCTTTTCCATCTTTATCACCAGGATACCAATTCTGGACTGTAGAATATTTAATTTCTGCATCATCTAATGCAACTAGTTCA
This sequence comes from uncultured Pelagibacteraceae bacterium, assembly GCA_902552755.1. Lineage (GTDB taxonomy): Bacteria > Pseudomonadota > Alphaproteobacteria > Pelagibacterales > Pelagibacteraceae > Pelagibacter. The sequence continues at coordinate 5,355 of CACDHV010000020.1, forward strand.
ACATTTGCAGCATGTAACTGATTTTCATCACGCATAGGAGCAGTGCAACCTTCCAAATAACTTACATAACTTCCTTTATCAGCAACAATTAATGTTCTTTCAAACTGGCCTGTGTTAGATGCATTTATTCTAAAGTATGTTGAAAGCTCCATTGGGCAACGTACACCTTCGGGTATATATGCAAATGAGCCATCAGTAAAAACTGCAGAGTTTAAAGTTGCAAAAAAATGATCAGTGACAGGGATAACTGAACCTAAATATTTTTTAACTAATTCAGGATGATTTTGTATAGCTTCTGAGATTGGACAAAAAATAATTCCTTGTTTTGTAAGCTCTTCTCTAAATGTCGTTGCAACAGAGACTGAGTCAAATACTGCATCAACTGCTATACCATTTAGTCTCTTTTGCTCTTGAAGTGGAATTCCTAATTTTTTATAAGTTTCCAAAAGTTTAGGGTCTAAATCATCTAAATTTTTTGGTTTATCTTTCATACTTTTAGGTGCTGAATAGTAATATAAATCTTGATAATCTATTTTTGGATATTTTGGTTTTTGCCAATCTGGTTCTTTTAACTGTTTAAATCTTTCAAATGCTTTTAATCTAAAATCAAGCATCCATTGAGGTTCCTTTTTAATATTAGATATAAATCTAATTACATCCTCATTTAATCCCTTAGGGGCTCTTGTGTTTTCAATATCGGTTGTGAACCCATATTTATAATCTTTTAAATTATCAATTTCTTTTTGCCTATTATCCATTTAAATTTTCTCTATTAACTAAATCATTTAATGTTTTTTTTTGGAAAAAATTATTTATATAATCTTCTAGCTCATCCCATAAATCATGAGTGATGCATTTAGATGACTTACCATTGCATCCACTATCAGAATGTTTCTCACAACCAACTGTTTTTATTTTTTCATCCACAGCTATAAATACCTCTGAAATTTTAATTTCTGAGGCGTGCTTTGATAAAACATAGCCACCTTTATTTCCTCTTACACTTGTAACAATTTTATTTTTTTTTAACTTTGAAAATAATTGTTCTAAATAAACAAGAGATATTCCCTGCCTTAGAGATATATCTCTTAATGATACAGGCTCGTTTAAGTTAAATTTTGCTAGATCCGCTAGAGCCATTACAGCATATCTACCTTTACTTGATAATTTCATATGTTTCGCAATTAACGGGACTTATATATACCCGACTATTTTAGTCAAGATTAATCAATATTTAAAAACTTGCATTTTGTCACTCAATTTTGATAGAAAAAACCATATTTTTTTTTGAGATTAATAATCAATGGCATCAGTAGATAACAAAATTGTAGAAATATTTATACCAGGTCCAGCTGGTAGGCTTGAAGCAAAATATTATAAAAGTAAAAAAAATACTTCTCCAATAGCTTTAGTTTTGCATCCTCATCCACAGTATGGTGGAACAATGAATAACAAAATTGTTGTCGATATATTTCAAACTTTTGTCGATAATGATTTTTCAGTTTGTAGAGTAAATTTTAGAGGGGTTGGTAAAAGTGATGGGGAATTTGATAATGGACAAGGTGAGCTAGCTGATGCTGCTGCAGCATTAGATTGGCTTGAGAGAGAAAATTTTGATAATTCTCAATGCTGGATTTCAGGATTTTCTTTTGGCTCTTTGATTGCAATGCAATTATTAATGAGAAGACCAGAGATTAATAGATTTGTTGTAGTCTCTCCACAACCAAATGTATATGACTTTTCATTTTTATCACCGTGTCCTACATCAGGTGCAATGGTTTATGGGAAAAAAGATGAACTAGTGCCAGTAGAACATATTAATGAGTTAAATAAAAGGCTAAGTGATCAAAAAGGAATTAAAGTTGAGTTTGAATCTATACAAGATGCAAATCATTTTTTTTCTAAAAATGATTTAAGTTTAATTAAATATTTAGACAAATATATAAAAAAAGAAACTGCATTGTATTAGTCAAGATTTTTTTAATACAATTCCTCCAATCGAAGGTTTTTTACAATTGGTTGTGGATGGGAATGATATTGGTAAACCAAGATATGATCTAATTGCAAGAAATGCAAATGCTTGCGACTCTATATAGTCACCATCTATATTTAAGTCGTCGATTAAATGTAATTTATTATTAATTTTTTTTTTTAAAGAGTTAATTAAATATTTATTTTTTCTACCACCACCACAAATGTAAATATCATTAATGCCTATTTTTTTAGATAATAATTCAGAAGTTAAGTCTGTGATTGTGGTTGTACCATTTTCTAAAGATAAACCTTTGGCAAAAGAAATATCAAAATCATTTGTATCAAGAGATCTTTTAGAATTAACTTTGCTATAGTAGTAATTATCTAAATATTGATTAAAAATAAATTTATCTGTTTTTCCTTTATCAGCCAAAGTTCCATTTTCGTCAAAAAATTTATCAGAATTTTTTCTTATCCATTTATCTATTAAACAATTTCCAGGTCCTATATCTCTACTAGTAATCTTAAAATCTCTCTCAATTTCAGTAATATTGGCAATTCCACCAATATTTAATATTGAAATTGGAATTTTAACTTTATTTTCATTAAACAGTGATTTTATTAGTGCTAGATGATAAATAGGAGACAAGGGTGCACCCTCACCTCCATTTTTAATATCATTTTGTCTAAAGTTATAAACTACATCTCTTTTTGTTAATTTTGATAAATTAGCACCAAGTCCAATTTGTTTTGAAATCTTTTCCTCTGGATTATGATAAATAGTGTGACCATGAAAGCCAATTAGGTCATAATCAACCTCTTTAGTTACCTTAATTGCTATATCAATATGAAAATCAGTAATTTCTAACTCTAATTTATCAATTTCAGAAGAATATTTTTGCAAGTCTTGCATTTCTGAAATGCTTTCTTTTACTCTATGAATTTTATTTGAAAGGCTTGTCGGATAAGGGTCAAATCTATTATATTTAATATTAATAGTATCTTTGCCATTAGAACTGATGACGGAAGTATCAACACCATCACCAGAGGTACCACTCATAAATCCAAGTGCAGATAAGTTTTTTTCCATTCTTATTTTTTTTTATTAAAATATGTATATTGTAAGATTATAGACCTATGAATAATTTTTTAAAAGAATTTAAAGAGAGAGGGTACTATTATCAATGTACCAATGAAATAGAATTATCAAATCTATTAAATAAAGAAAGCACAAATGCTTATATTGGATTTGATAGTACAGCTCCAAGTTTACATGTTGGGAGTTTATTGCAAATCATGTGTCTTAGACTTTTACAAAAGTATGGCCACAGACCAATTGTTCTTTTGGGTGGGGGCACGACTAGAATAGGAGATCCATCAGGTAAAGAGGAAACTCGAAAAATTCTTTCTGAAAAACAAATTGAGAATAATATTAATAATATAAAAAAGGTTTTTAAAATTTTCCTTAAAACAAATAATTCAAAATTAAAACCAATTTTTGTGAATAACTATAAATGGTTAAGCAAACTCAATTATATAGATTTTTTAAGAGACATAGGTAAACATTTTACAATAAATAAAATGTTAACATTTGATAGTGTTAAATTAAGATTAGAAAGAGAACAATCTTTAAGTTATATGGAATTTAATTATATGATTTTACAAGCATATGATTTTTTTGAACTTAATAAATCAAACAAATGTAATTTGCAAATTGGTGGATCTGATCAATGGGGAAATATAGTAAATGGTGTTGAACTAATTAAAAGAGAATCTGGAAATCAAGCATTTGGCTTAACTACTCCACTAATAACATTAGCATCAGGTACTAAAATGGGTAAAACTGAAAAAGGTGCAGTATGGTTGAATAAAGAAATGTTATCTCCATATGATTATTGGCAGTTTTGGAGAAATACTGATGATAGAGATGTATTAAAGTTTTTAAAAATGTTTACCGATCTGTCTTTAGATAAAATAGATAAAGAAAAAAATAAGGATATAAACGAATTAAAAATTTTACTCGCCAATAATGCAACGGAAATGCTACATGGAATAAAAGAAGCTGAAAAGTCTGAGAAACTTGCAATAAATACTTTTAAAGAGAATTCTACAGGAGAAAATCTTCCCGGGATAAAAGTCAATAATGATATTTTATCAAAAAATATAGTTGAGCTAATTTCTTTTGTAAAAAAAGATATTTCTAAATCAGAAATAAGAAGATTAATTAAGTCAAACGGGATAAAATTAAATAATGAAACTGTATTAGATGAAAAATATATAATTGATCCTAATTTATTCTCAGATAAAGGTTTTATTAAGCTATCTATAGGAAAAAAAAAGCACTTTAAAATTACAAATTAATTACCTTTAAGATTTTCTAAAGTCCTTGTAATAAATCTCGGAGTTAAAGTTTTTATAGGATTAACTGTACTTTTTAAATCATTTGGTGGTCCTTTTATTTTAAAACTTACACCAAATATACCCTCGCCAGTTTTGCTGCCTACTAAAATGTTACCAAGTAAAGGAATTTTGGCTATTGTCTTATTAATAGTTGTTGCAGGCACTAAGGTTCCTCTTAAACTTGTTGTCCTTTCTTTCTCAATATAACCCTCCATCATTATTGAGATAGCTGGTCCTATTGCATACATCTCATCTATCTCTGTTAGATTGTTTTTTGTTTTATAATCCATCTCAAATTCATTAAATCTTATTCCCTCACCCGTCAAAAGATCAGCAATTCCTTGTAAAGATGCAAGTGTAAGAATTTTTGCTAAAACTGGTACTTCTTTAACTTTAAAATTAGTAATTTTGAGATTTGACCTAGATGTATTATCAATTTTGATCGAACTTAGTTTTAATTCACCTTCATCAAAACCTTTTATAAATTTAAAATTATTTATAAATGGTTTTGGTTTTTGAATAAATATATTTGTAATTTTTTCATTCTTAGATGTTGTTCTATAAGAATAAGAGAACTGATTTTCTTTATCCAAAACTCCATTAGCTTTAGCTAAAATTAATTTATTATTTCTTACATCAAATTCGCCAACAAATTTTTTAAGATATTCATCTTTTTCTAAATATACCTTTTCTAAATTCAATATTATTGAAGTATTTAAATTATCAAAGAAATTTGAAATCTTAGTTTCGTTATTTCTGTTCAATAATTTTTCAATTATTTTTTCTCCATCGATTTGGTTTCCAACAAATTGATAGTTATTAGAATTTTTTTTAATTTGAAAATTATTTTTAACTGCTTTGCTATTAAAAAAATTTGCATCAATTTTATCCACACTCTGTAATTTGAAACCATCGGATATATGCAGATTATTTACTGAAATATAATTTTTGTTTTCTGTAAAATTAATTTTCTGTAAATTAAAGCCATTTGTAGATTTATTTAGTAAAATTTCTAATTTTGATGGAATATTTTTTTTCTTTAAATATTGAATTTCATCAATTTTTAAATCACTATCATCTAAATCTAATAATGTATAAAGTTCAAAATTATTTTCGTTACCTTTGTATTTAATAAAAAAATTATCCTCTTTATTTTGTAACAAATATTTTCCATCTAGTTGTAAATTAATTATATCATTTGAATATTCAAATAAGATTTGAGGATTTTTGATAGCAATCTTATTGTCAAAACTTGTTAAATATTTTTTAATTAAATTTGATCTGTAATTAATATTTAAATTATCTAAATTTGAATTTGATTTTATAGCAAATTTTTTAATGTTAAATGTATCGTCAATCGATGCATTTATTGTAAAATTTGAATTTAAGTTTATTATTTGATCCTTTATTAAATTATATTGTTCTTGAATATTTAAATATTTTTTAAACTCTTTAGTATTAATGGTATTATTATCTGACTGTACAAATATTTCTACATCAGAGATTTTATAGTCTTTTTTATCTAATTTGACATTTATAGTATTTTTTTCAGACTCATTATCAAAAGTTTTATCTAAAAATGAGTAATTACTCTTTAAATCTATTTTTAATAATTGGTCTCCAAAAATTATTTTAGTTTTAATATTTTTTAAGTATATAACGTCTTGGATTTCTTTATTAAGTTCCAATTTATCTAAATAAATTTCTGAATCGACTAGGTAATTTTCTATTTTGTTGTTATTAATTTCAAATTTGAAGTTATTATTTGACTCAAAATTAATTTTTTTATCAGATAGAAGTTTTGGATCTAAATCTATAAAGTTTAAAAAAATTTTAGGATCTAAAAGTGCTTTTCCATTGCTTATATTCCCTTTTATCATTATTTTTTGATTATTTTTACTATTTAAAGATAACTTTAAATTATTATTTTTAAATTCATTCTTTAATTTTAAATCGTTTAAAAAAGCAAAGTAGGTATCAAGCTCTGCAGTAA
>CACDHV010000021.1 GCA_902552755.1 uncultured Pelagibacteraceae bacterium
GAGATATTCATTTTTCATTTACGTTTGACGAGGAAACTGCTTGCATAGGTGCCCCTATATTAATTAAAGAATTAAAAAAAAGAGAAATTTATGATTGTATTTGCATAGTGGGTGAACCAACCAATATGAAAATAATAGATGCACACAAAGGATGTTATGAATATACAACATATTTTGAAGGTCTTGCAGGACATAGTTCACAACCAGAAAAAGGTGTGAGTGCAGTTGAATTTGCTGCAAGATATGTGAATAAACTATTAGAATTAAAAGAAAATCTTAAATCTAGACAATTAAAAGACTCGATCTTTGAACCACCTTATTCAACTTTACAAATTGGCGGAATTTTTGGTGGCATAGCACACAACGTCATTGCTGATAAATGCCATGTAAACTGGGAGACAAGACCTGTAGTTAAAGAAGATGGAATTTTCTTAAATAATGAAATAGATAAATTTACAAATGAAATTCTTTTACCAGAAATGCAAAAAATTTATCCAAAATCTTCCATAAAAAAAATTATAATTGGTGAAATTACTGGCTTCGACAGAGTCCCTAACTCAGAAGCATGCGAGTTTGTTTCGAGTATAACTGGAGATAATTCTAGAGATGTAGTTTCTTTCGGAACAGAAGCAGGACTATTTCAGGAGATTGGAATTAGTACAGTTGTATGTGGACCAGGATCTATAAAGCAAGCTCATAAGATTGATGAATTTATAAAACTATCTGAAATTAAAAAATGTATTAGTTTTTTAGATGGCATTAAAAATAAATCTTTAAATTAATTCCAACCACCAATAGATTTTACTTCTAAAAATTCTAATAAACCTTCTTTTCCACCTTCTCTTCCTATTCCAGAGTGTTTAAATCCTCCAAATGGAGCATCTACAGCTAGTGAAGCTGTATTAGCAACTATCATCCCAGATCTAAGCTTTCTCGCAACTCTTTTAACTTTTTCTTGATCCTCAGTTTGAATATAATTTGTCAAACCATATGGAGTATCATTTGCAATTTCTATTGCCTCCTCTTCTGTTTCAAATGGAATTACTGATAATACTGGACCAAAAATCTCAGTTCTGGCGATTTCCATATTATTATTTACATCAGCAAAAACAGTTGGTTTTACGTAATAACCATCCTCTAAACCATCAGGTTTTCCAGGTCCCCCTGCTATTAAATTAGCACCCTCATCTATACCCTTTTTAATTAAACCTTGAATTTTATTATACTGTGTTTCTGATATTACCGGACCAATGTGATCTCCTTCTTTTTGGGGAATATCAACTTTATATTCATTAGCAAATTTTTTTAATCTATTAACTGCATCATCATAAATTGATTTTTCTACCAGCATTCTTGTAGGTGCATTACATGATTGACCTGAATTTCTAAAACATCTTGCAGCTCCTCTTTCAATTGCCTCAGAATCTGCATCTTTAAAAATAATATTTGCTCCTTTTCCACCTAATTCAAGACTTACTCTTTTAAAGTCTTTTGCTGCGTTTTGAGAAATTAGAGCTCCAGCTCTTGTTGAACCTGTAAAAGATATCATATTTACATCTTTATGACTGGTCAGTGCATTACCTGTGGTTTCCCCATCTCCATTAACTAAATTAAATACACCTTTTGGAAAACCTGCCTCATCAATAAGCTCTGCAAGTATCATTGATGATAAAGGTGCTAGCTCAGAAGGTTTTAAAATCATAGTACATCCTGCTGCTAAAGCTGGGATTACTTTTAAACAAACTTGATTCATTGGCCAATTCCATGGTGTAATTAATACACAAACTCCTTTGGGTTCATAAATAATTCTCTGATCTTGCGCATGATCTCCTAAAGGTTTTTCAAAATCAAAAGCTTTAAGATACTTTATAAATGATTTCGTATGACTTGCTCCTGTGCCAGTTTGTAGTTTAGATGCAAAATCTTTTGGAGCACCCATTTCCATCATTATTGCTTCTGTAGTGTCATTCCATCTTTTTTTATATAACTCATAAAACTTTTCTAAAAGTTTAATCCTCTCTTCTTTTTTTGAGAAACCCCAAGTTTGAAAAGCAGTTTTTGCAGCTGATATTGCATCATCAACATCTTCTTTTCCACCTAGTGAAATAACTGCACAACTTTTTTCTGTAGCAGGATTTATTACTTTAATATCATTAGAATTTTTTGGTTCTACCCATTTACCATTTATATAAAAATTTCTTTTTTCTAACATATATTAAGCTATCTGTTCTTTAGGCTTTTGCAAACAAATTTGTCAATTCATATACAATTGTTGCAGCTGCTAAAGAAGTTACTTCTGCATGATCATATGCTGGTGCTACCTCAACTACATCTGCTGAAATTAGGTTTAGCCCTGACAATCCTCTTATAACATTTACAATTTCTCTTGTAGTCATACCTGCTATCTCGGGTGTACCAGTTCCAGGAGCAAAAGCTGGGTCTAGAACATCAATATCTATCGATAGATATAAAGCATTGTCTCCTACTCTGTTTCTAATTCTCTGAACTATTTTATCTATACCTTCTGTTTGAAATTCATCGCAATGAATTATTTTAAAACCAAAACTTTCATCGTTCTTAATATCTTCCCTGCTATAGAGTGGACCTCTAATTCCAACATGCATTGATGCATCATCTAAAAATAAATTTTCCTCTCTGGCTCTCCTAAAAGGTGTACCGTGTGTGTAAGGTGCTCCAAAATATGTATCCCAAGTATCTAAGTGAGCATCAAAATGGACTAATGAAACTGGACCTTTATTCTTTTTATTAATTGCTCTAAGCAATGGAACAGCTATTGTATGATCACCACCAAGACTAATAATCCCTCCTACTTTATTTAAAAGTTCTGTAGCACCAACTTCTATTTGTTTTATAGCCTCATCAATATTAAATGGATTACAGGCAATATCTCCTGCATCAGCAACTTGTTGAACTTTAAATGGTTCAACATCGTAACTTGGATGATAATTCGTCCTTAGATGTCTTGACGCTTGTCTTATGCTTTGAGGTCCAAATCGTGCTCCAGGTCTGTAACTAGTTCCTGAATCAAAAGGAACTCCTACAATTGCAACATCACAACTATCAACATCTCTTAATTCTGGTAACCTAGCGAAGGTTGATGGTCCCGCATATCTTGGTACTTTTGTTCCACTTACCGGTTGGATTGGTTTATTATTCTTATCTTTCAATTTTTAGAGCTATTTTTATGAATAAATTCAGCTGCTTTTTTAAAATCAATGATATTTTTTTGATGCATAGAAAGCTCTTTATTCGAATTTGATGAAACTAGAATTATTATTAAAGCAATTATAATAGCTGCAGCATAATAAAAAGGCATTTTTTTCTTCCAGGAAATTAAAATTTTTGTTGCGTTGTCTGCTTGTTTTTTTGTTGGTCTATTTGCCATGATTTTAGTTTACCAGAGGTTTGCCAGTTTTCAATGTATGTTTAATTCTTTCTTGAGTTTTTTCTGTCTCAATTAGCTTCATAAATGCATCTAATTCTAATTTATATAAATCATCCTCTGATAAAGTTTTTTCTAAATTAGTATCTCCACCACTTAAAACTTTTGCTAGTTCTTTTCCAACTTCCATTCCATGATCAAGAATGATTTTTTCATTGTATAATTTTTCTAACATTTTTACCATTTTATCATAAACGCTTTTTCCTGATAGATTAAATGTACACATCTCTGGAGGAGAAAAATCTTTATTATTTTGAATTATCTCTTTAGAAACCTGTAATAAACTATTTCTACTCATTATTTTTTTGTCCTCTGGTCTTAAATATTTTAATGGTTCAGCTTCAATTGGTGAAGTTGCAGTTTTAGCATATCCAATTATATCAAATACTTTTAAAGAAGCGTAATCGGGATCATTTTTTGCTTCTTCAGTTTGAGACCATCTCCAAAGCATTTCTTTACATCCTCCACCTGCTGGAATTAATCCAACCATAGTCTCAACTAAGCCAACTACAATATTGGTATGAGATGCAACAAAGTTGCTTTGACATAAAACTTCAAAACCTCCACCTAACGCCAATCCTGATGGCGCTGATACAACTGGATATTTAGAATATTTTAAATGTTTGCATGTCTCTTGAAAATATTTAACAAACTTTTCAATTGATTTAAAATCTCCTTTATCTGCAAAATTCATTGTGTAAGACAAGTTTACACCTGCTGAAAATTGCATTGCTTCATTTATTATTATTAAAGGTTTGTCTGTTGCATTTTTAAGACTGTCCATTGAATCATAGTCCAAAGCGTTAGCTTTTGTTGTAAATTCAACAATATTAAAATCATCAAATCTATAAGTTTCAGCAGAGTTATTTTTATCTAATTTAGTTGCTTTAGGTTTTATTTTTCCTAAAGTTTCTAAGTTAGTGTATTGTTGTCTTTCACCATAAAAGTTTTCATCTTTACTTTGAGATAAGTTTTCAAGAAACTTATTATTTTCAAATGTATCTATTCTTTCAAAAAAATTCTTAACACCAATTTCTTTTAACATTTCAAAAGGTCCCTTAGACCAATTAAACCCAAGTCTCATTGCTTCATCAATATCATTAAATTTATCTGTAATACCTGGAACTAAAGATGATGCATATTTAATAATTTTTGAAATAACAGACCAAGCATATTCACCATATTTATCTTTTCTGTTTATAAGACCAACTATATCCATTTTTTCTGATCCTAAATTGAACTTTTGAGATAGAGAATATTCACCTGTTTCTAAGTTTATACCTTCTAGAATTTTTTTATTATCAGACTTATTCATTCTATAGAAACCGCCTTTTCCTTTTCTTCCAGTGTATCCATTTACTATAAGTTTTTTCACTAATGGTATTTCTTTAGCAACAACTTGAAAGTCATCAGTTTTAGGTAGTTCTTTAATAAAACTTTTCAAAACATCGGCCATCAAATCAATTCCAATTAAATCATACAGGCCAAAAACACCTGTTTTTGGTATTCCCATTGGCCTTCCAAAAACAGCATCAGCTTCTTCAATTGTTAATTTCATTTTAAAAGCCTCAGTCATAGCCACTTGCATAGCATATACACCTATTCTATTTCCTAGAAATCCTGGAGTATCATTACAGATTAATGCTCCTTTTCCTAAATCTTTTTCGCAAAAATTTTTAAGTGAGTTTATTTGATCTAAGTCATTATTTTCATTTTTTACAATTTCTAACAAATCCATATATCTGACTGGATTAAAGAAGTGAGTTATACAAAAATCTTTTTTTTCTTCATCTGAAAGTTTTTCTGAAAGAACTTTAATCGGAATAGAAGATGTATTTGAAGATACTATTGATCCTTTCTTTCTTTCTTTAAAAATTTTTTCATATATATTGTGTTTAATTTCAATTCTCTCAACGACTGCTTCAACTATCCAGTCTGCTTCACCAACCTCATTAAAATTATCATTTATATTTCCAACATTAATATTATTTATTTTTGACTTATCTATTAATAAAGGAGGTCTAGATTTTAAAATTCTATCCCTAGCTTTCTCAGAAATTTCAGTAGTTAGGTCTAACAATGTTACTGGAATATTTGCATTACATAACTGAGCAGCAATTCCACTGCCCATTGTCCCTGACCCTACAACTACTACTTTGTTAATTTTCATAATGAGAATAAATGTTTATAATGAAAATCTTATTCAAGAGCAACTTAAAGCCATTAAATATTTTAATATTATTATTTAATTATTTTTGTAATTGAAGGAATTATTGCCACTGCTAGAGCAATTTTGAATAATTCACTTGGCAAAAAAGGATATAAACCACTATCGAGTGCCTTGTCATAACCGATAACTGAGCCCAAATAACCCACTCCAACAATAAAAATAATAGAAGTTGCTATCAAAAGAGAATATAAACTTTTGATATAAGAGTCGTTAAAATTTCTTTCTGCTAAATAACCAATAAATCCAGCTGCAATTGTCATTCCATAAAGATAACCAGCTGTAGGACCTGTTAAATAAAGCAATCCTCCACCTTTTGCAAAAACTGGAAGTCCGATAGCCCCTTCAAATAAATAAAGTAAAAGTGTGAAAAAAGCTAATTTAGATCCAAATGTCATTCCAATTATAAAGACTACAAATGTTTGCATAGTCATAGGAACTGGCCAGAATGGAACCTGTACCTTTGATGAAAAAGCTAAAATTAACGTTCCAATCATCATTAAAGAAATATTCTGGAAGTAAATATTTATTTTAAAGTCTGAAAGTATATTTTTCACTAGTGTAGAATTATTTTTCATACCGGGAGTATTTAAGCATAATTAAATTAATTTTAAAATAATAAATTAATCTATTAAATTTGTTCTTTTTGTAATTCTTTAATAGGTATATGACATCTAATAGCATTACCACTATCAGTTAATTGCCAAGGTGGTATTTCTTTTTTACAAATATCTCCGACAATTCTTGAACATCTGCCTTGGAAACTACAACCTTTTTCAGGTGGTTTCTCCTCTACAATATCCTCAGCAACTAATTTAGGTTTTATATCTGGATCTGGTTCTAAAACTGCGCCTAATAAAACCTCAGTATAAGGGTGGGACGGAAATTTATAAACATCATTTGAAGGTCCTACTTCACAAAGCCTTCCTTGATATAGGACTGCAACTCTATCACTTATTGCTCTAACAACAGCTAAATCGTGTGATACAAAAATGTATGTGGTTCCAAAGTCCTCTTTTAGTTGTTGTAATAAATTTAATACGGCAGCTTGTACAGAAACATCTAATGCAGATGTTACTTCATCACATAATATAATGTCTGGTTTTGCAGCAAAAGCCCTTGCTACTGCTACTCTTTGTTTTTCACCACCGGATAATTGCCTTGGATATCTAGATATATAAAATTCTCCAAGTCTTACTTTTTGCAAAAGATCAATAATGTTTTTTTTTAATTCCTCGCCTTTTAATCCAAAATATAATTTTAAAGGTTGGGCAATTATTTCCTCAACTGTGTGGTTTGGATTTAAAGACTCATCAGGGTTTTGAAATATTAATTGAATGATTCTTAAATCATTAGGATCTCTTTCTTTCAATTCAGATGATAAATTTCTACTTTCTTCAAATCTTATTAATCCATCTTTAGTTCTCAGCAATCCAGCTATAGATTTAAGAATTGTTGATTTCCCACTTCCTGACTCTCCTACAAGAGCTATTGTCTCACCTTTTTTGATATTAATATTAATATCTTTCACTGTTGGATTGTCATCTGAAATTCTATTAAAAATCTGATCTAAAAGTTTTTGTTTAGCATAACTTATAGAAACATCTGATAAGTTTAATATTTCTTTGTCTTTTGAGTTGTTCTTTATTTTGTTTACATTTTGGTTAATCTGACTTTCTTTCAAAAGTTTTTCATAATTAAAACATCTAACGCTAGTATTTAATTCTTTTAAAAATTCTAGATGTGGTGATTTATTTTTGCATTTCTCCTCTGAAAAATTACATCTATCAAAAAAACTACAACCACCTTGAATTATTCCTGGTTGAGGTTGACTCCCAGGCATTGACTCGGGAAGACCAGCTAAAGATAATTTTGGAATTGATTTAAGCAACCCGTGTGTGTAAGGATGAATTGGTCTTTTAAGAATATCTCTTGAAGGGCCTTCTAAAACAATTTCTCCAGAATACATAACAATAATTCTATCACTCACTTGAGCTATTGCTCCCAAGTCATGACTTACATAAACCATTGATGTTCCGGTATCTTTTGCAATAAAATTGAGAAGCTCTAATACATGAGCTTGGGTTGTCACATCTAATCCTGTAGTTGGTTCGTCTAAAAGAAGCAGATCTGGGGTTCCGGCTAACGCCATCGCTACAGCAACTCTCTGCTGTTGTCCTCCTGAAAGTTCATGTGGATATCTAAGAGCAATTGTTTCTGGTGAAGGAAGTCTAACCTTATTTAATAATTCAGAAATTTTTTTTTCTCTTTCTTTTTCATTTAAATCAGAGTGTAATTGTAAAGCTTCATCAATTTGATAACCTATTTTTAAGTTTGGCGTTAATGCTTGACCTGCATTTTGTGGTATCATTGCTATCTTTCTACCTCTGATTTTTTCTAAATCTTTACTTTTCATGTTTAGCAGATTTGAAGAATTGAATTCACATTCTCCTCCAATAGTATAAAGACCATGCTTAACGTATCCCATCATTGCAAGTGCTAATGTACTTTTCCCAGATCCAGATTCACCTACTATCCCGACTGTCTCACCTTTTTTTATATTTGTACTTATATTTTTTAAAATTAAAATTTCTTCGCCTTTTTTACTTTTAAATCCAATAGAAAGATTTTTTACTTTTTGAATTATATCACTCATAATTAAACAGGAGCTTTAGTTGATCTATCTATACCTAATGCTTTAGCAAAAGCATCAGCTGTCAAATTGATGCCAATTATTAAGCTGCTTAAACCAACTATTGGAGCTATAACTGACCAGTAAGCAAAAGACATTAATCCTCTGGCATTTGATATCATCAGACCCCAATCTGGAGTTGGAGGACTAACACCAAATCCTAAGAATGATAAAGAGCTAAAACCAAGTAACATCCAAGACCATCTCATAGCACCTTCCACTAATATTGCGTCTCGAACATTTGGAATTATCTCATTCCATATAATTGAAAAATTACTGTGTCCTCTTGCTCTAGCCGATACGATAAAATCTTTTGCAATAACATCATGAGTTGCAGCTCTTGCTACTCTAACAATTCCTTTACCATAAAAGAAACCTAAAGCAGGTATAAGCACTTCGGTTGATGTACCTAACAAAGATACAATTAACAACATAGCTAATATCCAGGGTATAGATAAAAATGCATCAACAATTCTCATCACTATATCGTCAGTTTTTCCACCAACTAGTCCACAAAAAATTCCAAGTAGTCCTCCCCAAAGCAAAGCAATCAAAGATCCAAAAAAAGTTATTGTCAGAGCTGTTCTTCCACCTAAAATTGTTCTTGTAAAAACATCTCTTCCAAGATCATCTGTTCCAAACCAATATTCAGCAGATGGAGCCTGTAACATTAGAGTTGGGTTTATAGCTTTAAAATCATAAGGAGCAATATAAGGGCTAATAAATGCAAGAATAACATGAAAAACTAATATGCTTAAACCAATAAATCCTGATGGCCTTGACGCCATTGTGATTATTATTTCAGAAACCTTTGCAAAATTGCTTTTCTTTTCTTCCTGGTAAATATTATCTAATTTCATATTATTTTCTTATTTGCAAAGTTTTTAACCTTGGATTAAGCATCAATGTCATTAGATCTGCCAATAAATTTATACTAACATAAATAGATGCAAGAATTATTGCTAACGCTTGAACTGTAGGCAAATCTCTATTTGAAATCGACTCAATAACTAACCTACCAAGACCAGGATAATTAAATACAACCTCGGTAACAACTACACCACCTAAAAGCCATGCAATTGTTAACGCTACAACATTAATAGCTGGCAACAAAGCATTTGGTAAAACATGTTTAAAAACCATTTTCCAATATGGAACACCTTTTAAAATTGCCATTTGAACATATTCACTTGCCATAACTTGAATGACACTTGATCTTACCATACGTGCCATATGAGCTGTCATAATCATAGCAATAGCAATCACTGGCAAAATTATATTGGGTAATAGTTCTAGGAATGAAACATCAGTTGGAACTATTACTATACCAGGCAACCATTCTAGCCATATTGCAATAATTAATATTAATAGTGTAGCACTGATAAATTCTGGAATAGTCATAGCAAATATTGTTACTGTTGAAATTGCTACGTCAGGTAATTTATCTCTCCAAAGAGCAGTTACAATTCCTAGTATCAAAGCAATCGGTATTCCAATAAAAATGGCAGCTGATGCTAGAACTAATGAATTTTTAATTCTTGGTCCTAAAACCTCTTTAATTGGCATTTCTCCACTTAATGAATAACCAAAGTCTCCTTGGATAGCATTTACTGCCCAGGATACGTATCTCTCATATGCAGGAACATTCAAACCTAATCTTCTATAACAAGCTTCTAATTGTTCACCAAATGCTTGTCTTTCAAGATATGTTGTGCAAGCATCACCAGGTAAAATTTCAGTTCCAACAAAGGTAATTAATGATACTATAAATAAAGTTATTAGACCTAATAGAATCCTTTTAATAATTAAAAAAAGCATAAGAGTACTTAAATTTTAAATTATTTATTTAGAAATGAAAGAGATTTTACAGGCCTACTTAAAGGCCTGTAAAACAAAAATTATTAGTCAACACTAACTGTATGCCATCTTATTGAAAAATACTCAACTTCGTCGAGATTTTTCACTTTAGAAGATGTGACAACCAGTCTAGATACATGGTAAGGAATCATAGTTCCAGACTCTTCCCATAGCGTTTTCTGTGCATTGATATATGCTTTTTTTCTTTTTTTAAAATTTAACTCTCCTCTAGCTTCAGCTAAATTCTTATCAAAAGAAGCACTTTTATAGAAAGACTCATTCCATTTTGCTTCACTATGATAAGCTTCATGCAATATACTGTCTGCAGGTCTTTCATTCCAACGTGTCATTGCTACAGCCTTTTTCATCCAAGTTTCATTCCAATAACTTTTTGAAGGTGTCATTTGGATATCTGCTCTTATGTTAGCTTTAGCAAATTGTTGTTGTAAAACCTCAGCAATAGTTGGCCATGTTGGTTCTTTTGTAGAAACGTGAATTGTCATATCTATACCATCAGGATAGCCAGCTTCTTTAAGAAGTTTTTTTGCAGTTGCTGGTTGAGGTGGACAATTCTTCTCCATTCTGTATTGGTCAGAAGGTGCAACAGGAGTATCACATGAAACTGTTGCTGCTCCAGCCATAACTAAATCAACTAACTCTTGTCTATCTACAGCTATTCTGACGGCCTTTCTTACTCTTACATCATCAAATGGTGCAACGTCGGTTCTCATTACCATACCTCTCCAGTTTCCAGTAGGTATAACTGAAACGTTGAACTTTGAATTACCATCAAATATTTTTTTCTGGTTGAATGGAACATATCTATTCATATCAATTTGACCAGTAAGTAGAGCTTGAATTCTAGCTTGACCATCTGGGATAGCTATAACATGTACTTCAGCAAGTTTAGGAGCCCCTTCCCAATAATCTGGGTTGGCTTTAAGAATTGTTGTTCCCTCAGCATCAAACTTATCTACTATAAAAGGTCCAGTTCCAATACCTGTTTTTCCAATAGTATCTCCTGATCCACTAGGTATCATTCTTAGTCTATAATCAGTTAATAAAAGTGGAAAATCTGCAAAAGATGTATTCAACTTCATTTTAACTGTATGTGAATCTACAATCTCAATATCTGTTACTGCACTCATGCTTTTCTTTGCAGGCGAACCAATTTCAGGATCTTTAACTCTCATCAAAGAATATTTTACATCCTCTGCATCAAAATCAGATCCATCATGGAATTTAACACCTTTTCTCAAATTAAAAGTCCATTCTGTTGCATCTGCATTTCCTGACCAGTCTGTTGCTAACTCGGGAGATGTAACCCCTTTAAGATCTT
>CACDHV010000022.1 GCA_902552755.1 uncultured Pelagibacteraceae bacterium
TAAGTGTATTTAAAAGACTAATAGAGATACCTAAAGTAATAATTATCGCAAAATTGAAATTTTTTAAATCAATTCCTTGAAGCGTTACTAAAATTTTCCAAATAGAGACAAAAGAAAACAAAAATATCGATGAAATTAATGCGTAGTAAATTAAACTTTTAGTTTTCATCGGCCCTCTTACCTATTAATTTAAAGTAAACGAACATAAATATTAGCAACAAAGCAACTATTACAATTGATACTGCTGACCCCATACCAATATCGGAAATAGTAAATCCTTGTTCATAAACATTTATTGGCAAAGTTCTAGTTCCAGATGCACCTCCCGTTAATAAAAAAATATCCTCAAATTTATTAAAGTTCCAAATAAACCTAATCATAAAGAGAATGGATATAACAGCTGTTATTTGGGGAAGAGTGATATTAATAAATTTTTGTAAAGGACCAGCACCATCCACTTCAGCTGCCTCATATAACTCTTTAGGCACTGCTTGCAGTCGAGCTAATATAAATAAGAATGCTAAAGGAAAGTACCTCCAAATTTCAAAAATAATAACAGTTGTTAATGCTAATCGTAATTTAAGATCAAAACCAAAAAAATTTATTGTTAAATATTTTTGTCCTAGCAAATTAAGAGGTTCCTGGATGACTTGAAAATTTATCAGAAGATTATTTAAAGTTCCACTATAAGGATCTAATAATAACTCCCATGTATATGCTAAAGCAACAACTGGACCCACATACGGAAATAGTAAAACACTTCTCATAAATGTTCTTCCAAAAAATTTCTGGTTCACAAGTTGTGCTGTGAGTATTCCAAATACAATTGAACCTATAGTGCCAAAAAAAGTATAGTAAAAAGTAGTTGATAATAAATCAAAAAATTCATTTTGAAAAAATACCTTTTTAAAATTCTTTAATGTAAAATTAGTATTTAATAGAATATTGTCCGATTTACCTGTTAATTTTGGTTTAATAGTTTTCAATTCTTTTTTGTTTATTTGTTTGCCATCAGAGCTCTGTAATAATATTTGAAAATTTTCCTTGTATTTAGCTTTCCAATTTCCAAATTCACAATAAATTTTATTTGATTTGAAACCACATCTTTCATCTAAATTTATAGGTTTGATATTTTTAGGTAATTTATCTTGAAATTTAACATCTCTTATTTCTAAAATTAATGAACTATTTCTAAGTTTATAAATAACCTTTAATTGATCTGGATTATCTTTAATGGATTTTACAATTTTTTTTGCTCTAGGTTCAGGGATCCTGATATCTTTTAGACCAACCTCTTTAAAACTTATCCATACATTTGCAAATATTGGAAATAAGATAATTGAAAAAACAAGGAAAACTGCAGGTAATATTAATATATATGCAGTTCTTTTTTCTATTTTTGAAAGTGTATCACTCATAATAAAAGCGGATAATACATATTATCCGCTTTTATTTAAATTTAAATTACAAGATTAAAATTGAGAGAGTTTTTGATTGATCATATCTACTGCTTGATCAATATCAATCTGTCCATCAACATAAAGTCTAGTTATTCTATTAATAAACTTGTTATTGATAATTTTAGAAGCTCTAGAAAGTTCACCTTCTTTTACACCCCATCTTTGAGCCTTATCTAATCCAGCAACAATATTATTTATAACATCCTCTGAATATAAGTCTGATAATGGTGCTTTTCTATCAACTCCAACAGGTAGTTTACTCCATGCTTTTGTAAACGCCTCAGGATCGCTTGAGTTTCCTCTTCTTACAGGAAATTTACCTTCTGGTGCGATTGAAAGTGTCTTTGTATAACCTTCGTCCATTGAATATTTGATAAATGCACTTGCTTCTTCTGTATCAGCATCTGCCGTTATTCCAAAGTATCTAACATCAGCCCATGCGGCACCTTTTTTATTATTAGGACCACTTAAGTTTGTAATAAAGCCAGTTTTTGAAGCTAACTCCCCAGATGTTGGATCACTATTTATTGTTGGTGGAGCTGAGTCTCTTAAACCAGCTAGTTCATCCATAATAAATGGAGACCAAATTATCATTGGAGTTTTTCCTGCAAAATACAATTCTCTTGATTGCTTCCAGTATAATTCTCCTGGAGGACTTGCATTTGCAATAACTTTATAAAACTCTAAAGAAGCTTTTAACTTTTTACCTTGTTTTCTTATTGCGCCTTTTTTAACAACATTTACTCCATTTGCTAAAAGAACATGCTCTAAAACCTGACTCATAAAGTTTTCATCAGTTTTTGTTGCAGCAACAAACCCAAACATTCCATCTCCTGAAAGTGCTTCTACCGCTTTAGTTATATTTTCATAACTTGTTGGCGGTGCAAGACCTGCTTTTTCAAATAAGTCTTTTCTGTATACAACCATTTGAGTCCATCCATCAACTGGTACAGCTGCAATTTTTGATCCACTTTTAGCCATATTAAGTGCGCCTGGTGCAAAAGTTTTTTTACCAAGTTCTTTAACAACTGCATTATTAGCATCTACATCTAATATTCCAGCTTCAGCCCAAGGTAGAACATATTGTAAAGTATGATATATCACATCTGGAAGATCACCAGCTGCAGCTGCGGCTGTTGCTCTTGTCCCTAAATCTTTTTCTTCTACAGGAATAACTTCAACTTTGATGCCAGTTTTAGCTTCAAAATCTTTAGCCATTGCCTCTTGTTTAGCCATTCTAGCTGGCTGAACTTCTGTAGTCCAAAAAGTGATGTCTGCGTAACTAATATTTGAAATTAAAAATATAAGCGTACAGACGGTTATTATTGTTTTTTTAATCATTGATTCCCCTCTTTTCGTTGATTAATAAATTAAATGTATCAGCGAGAGAAATGAATGACAATAAGTTAAAAAAGTCTCCCCTAATCAAAAAGTCAATAAATATAATATTTTTTAAATCGAAAATTTTTTATTTTTTAGAATTGCTCTAATCATTCTAAACATCAAAGGAATTTTTTTTGAATTAAATTTTTTTAAAATAAATGGCGCGATTTCTCTCACAAGTTGTTCGCCTTCTACTGTATCATTTGCCATAAACTTTTTTTTGGCACTTTTGAAAGTAAAACCTTGTCCTAAATAGTTTCCCATTTTGCTATTTCTTCCACCTGCAGCGCTTACATACAGGTCTCCAACTCCTGCTAGACTTAAAACTGTTTCTTCTTTTCCTTTTAACTGTCTAGTTATGTATTTCATTTCTAATAGTGATTTTTGAAATAGACTTGAAGATTTATTCAAACTTAAACCAGAGCCAATTATCATAGAATAAATATTTTTTATTGCTGAACATATTTCAACACCAATTACATCTTTAGAGTATTCTATTAAATAATATTTAGTTGAAATCATTTTACCTAACAATTTTGCAATTTTAATGTTTTTGTTAGCTATAATTACACTCGTTTGATTTTTTCTTGCCAATTCTTTAGCTAAACAAGGTCCCTTCAAAACTGATACATTTAATTTAGGAATATTTTTTAAAAGAGTTTGCGAAATAGTTGTAATTTTTTTATTTTTCTTTTCATATTTGAGACCTTTTGTAAGAACTAAAACTGGAGATTTTACTTTATACTTTTTTAATTCTTTACTAACAAAATTAATACCTGATAAACTTAATGCAATAACAATAAGATCATATTTTTCAAAAAATAATTCCTTGGCATATTTTTTAAATATTAATTTTTTTGAAAGATTAATTTTTAAACCTGAATGAAATATATTTTTTGATGATAAATTTTTAATAAATCTTTGGCTATATGGTTCTGTAATAAATACTTTATTATTATTATCTATACATGGAACAGAGAACGCTGACCCCATAGCTCCGCCTCCAATAATTAGAATTTTTTTCATAAATAAATTCACTAAAAATAAACTATTTATTAATAACAAGTAAATTTAAAGAAAAAATAGTTTTATTTTTTTTGATTTGTTTAATAAGATAAACTTTTAAAATTATACGGTTTATATGAATAAAATAGCAATAATTGGTGCAGGGCCTTGTGGTTTATCAATGTTAAGAGCCTTCGAACATGCTGAGCAAAAGGGAGAAAAGGTTCCAGAAATCGTATGTTTTGAAAAACAAGATGATTGGGGAGGACTATGGAACTACAGTTGGAGAACTGGTTCAGATCAATATGGTGATCCAGTACCCAACAGTATGTATAGATATTTATGGTCAAATGGACCAAAAGAATGTTTGGAATTTGCAGATTATTCTTTTGACGAGCATTTTGGAAAACCTATTCCATCTTTTCCACCTAGAGAAGTATTATATAATTATATTATTGGAAGAGTAAGTAAAGGAAACATTAAAGGCAAAATTAAATTTAGCACGAGTGTAAAGAGTGTAAATTATAATTCAGATAAATTTGAAGTTATTTATCAAGATAAAACTAACAATAAAATTTTGTCTGACAAGTTTGATTATGTAATTGTTTCAACTGGACATTTTTCAGTGCCATTTATTCCTGAATACAAGGGTATGAGTTCTTTTCCAGGAAGAATAATGCATTCTCATGATTTCAGAGATGCTGAAGAATTTAGAGATAAAAATGTGATAGTGCTTGGAAGCAGTTATTCAGCTGAAGATGTTGCTCTACAATGTAATAAATATGGAGCTAAAAGTGTAACCATAGGTTATAGACATAATCCAATGGGTTTTAAATGGCCTGCTGGTATGAAAGAAGTCTACTATCTAGATAGATTAGACGGTAACAAAGCAATTTTTAAAGATGGTACAGAGCAAGAAGCAGATGTAATTATATTATGCACTGGCTACCTGCATCATTTTCCATTTTTGAACGAAAAACTAAGTCTCAAAACTCACAACCGATTATATCCACCAAAATTATATAAAGGAGTAGTTTGGCAAGATAATCACAAGCTAATGTACCTGGGCATGCAGGATCAATTTCATACTTTTAATATGTTTGATTGCCAAGCATGGTTCGCAAGAGATGTGATAATGAATAAAATTAAAATTCCAAATGATAGTGAAATAGAAAAAGATATTTCTAAATGGGTTTCTATGGAAGAAAAATTAGAAAATCCAGATCAAATGATCGATTTTCAAACTGAGTATACTAAAGA
Organism: uncultured Pelagibacteraceae bacterium; assembly: GCA_902552755.1. Lineage (GTDB taxonomy): Bacteria > Pseudomonadota > Alphaproteobacteria > Pelagibacterales > Pelagibacteraceae > Pelagibacter. Next base: position 5,109 of record CACDHV010000022.1, read on the forward strand.
GCTTCATGATATGTCTGATTACCCAAAAATTGATTTTGAATTAATAAGAAAACATTTCAAAGATTGGGAACATCATAAAATGGATGATATTTCAACTTACAGAAATAAATCTTTTTCATCACCTGTGACTGGATCCATAGCTCCTGTTCATCACACACCTTGGTCATCTGCAATGGATGACTCTATGGATACTTTTTTAAAATAATAGAATTTACAATAAAGTTTTCTCGACTGACAGCTTCCACCCATTCAATAGTTTTTTTCTCATTGTCGAACTTAGTTTAGGTTTAAAGGTTCTATCTTTTTTCCATTTTCTTTTTATTTGATGTAAAGATTTAAATATTCCTATTTGGTATCCAGCAAATAAAGCAACTCCAAGTGCTGTAGTTTCCAAAACTTTGGGTCTTTCTGTTTTAATATCAATAATATTTGCCAAAAACTGTGAAAACCAGTCGTTTTCGACCATTCCTCCATCTATTTTTACTATATTTGGTTTTAATCCATCTTTTCTCATGGCATTAAATAGATCATAGCTTTGGTATGCAACAGACTCTATAACTGCTCTTACTAAGGTTTTCCAATCACTATCTCTAGTTAATCCAGTTATAACTCCTCTTGCGTCAGGTCTCCAGTATGGAGCTCCCAGTCCACTAAAAGCTGGCACAACATAGACACCTTCATTATTTTTTTTTGATTTAGCAATTTGTTCTGTGTCATAAGCATTATTAATTAATTTTAACTTATCTCTTAACCATTGAACACCTGCTCCAGCGATAAAAATTGAACCTTCAAGAGCAAAAGTATTTTTTCCGTTTAATCTGTAACAAATTGTGGTTAGTAATTTATTTTTTGAAAAAATTTTTTTTGACCCAGTATTCATTATTACAAAAGCACCTGTGCCATAAGTACTTTTAATAGAGCCTTTTTTAAAACAAGATTGTCCTACAGCTGCAGCTTGTTGATCACCTAAAACTGCAGATATAGGAATTTCATATCCAACTATTTTTTTATTTGTTATTCCAAAATCATCCGCTGAATTTTTTACGTCAGGTAAAATACTTTTTGAGATATTGAGCTTTTTTAAAATTTCTTTATCCCATTTATTATCATGAATATTAAATAACATTGTTCTACTTGCATTTGTTGCATCTGTTAAATGATGTTGTCCATTAGTAAGTTTCCAAATTAAGAAAGTATCAACAGTGCCAAACAATAAATTATTAGATTTTTGAAGTTTCTTCGAAATTTTTACATTTTCTAAGATCCATTTAATTTTAGTAGCTGAAAAATATGGATCAATAAATAAACCAGTTTTTTTTCTAAAAATTTTTTCATATTTTTTTTGCTTAAGTTTTTCGCAAAATTCTTGTGTTCTTCTATCTTGCCAAACTATTGCATTGTAAATTGGTTTACCTGTTTTCTTATTCCAAAGAATAGTTGTCTCTCTCTGGTTGGTTATTCCAATACTTAATATTTTTCCTTTTAGAAGAGATGCTTTTTTAATTACTTTTTTTAAAGCTTTAAGAGTTGTTAACCAAATTTCATTTGGATTATGCTCTACCCATCCATTTTTTGGAAAGTATTGATTAAATTCAAACTGATATGTAAATTTTATATTGCCATTTAAATCAAAGAGAATTGCTCTAGACGATGTTGTGCCTTGGTCGATAGCAACAAGAAATTTTTTCACAATTTTAGTCTATACCTAAATGTTTTTTTCTTTGTCCTACCCAAGTTCTAATTAAATTATCAAAAATTAGTCCAATAAATGCAACACAAATTCCAAGTGTTAACCCAATACCTGCACCTTTTTTATCTGATAAAGCTTTTAAAATATACTGACCCAAATCCTCTGTTCCAATAAAAGCCCCGATAATCACCATAAATAATGCAAAAACTATTGTTTGATTAAGCCCTAACATCATGTGTGGAAATGCTAATGGAAATTCTATTTTAAATAGTCTTTGAAACTTTGTGACACCTGACATCGTTGCAGCATCATGTAGTCCAGCTGGAACACTTCTAAGACCCTCAATTGTATATCTTGTTGCTGGTATCGTAGCATAAACTATTACAGCAATTAAAACTGAAGTATCTGTAATTCCAAAAAGCATCATCACAGGAATTAAATATACAAAAGATGGAAAAGTTTGAAATATATCACAAACATTTAACATAAAGTTTGTAGAATGTTTATTTTGAAAACATAAAGTTCCAACAGTAAATCCAATTGTGCAAGATACTAGTACACCAAATGTTGCCATGTATGTGGTTACTAAAGCTCTATCCCACCATGGGCTAAAAGCTATAAATAAAGTTAAACCACAAACAACTGAAGCAGATCTAACTCCACCAATTAAATATCCAGCTCCAACGACTAGAACTAATGTGGCTATGGCTGGCATTCTCAAATATAAAGCTCTCATCGGTTGGAGTACATCAACAATTAGCCAAGTGTTAAATGCTTTTATATATACAAAGAAAGTATCAAATATCCAATCAACACCTTTATTCCAAAAGTCTGCTGTTGATATTCCTTTATTATGCGGAACTTCAAATAAATAATTATACCCGTCTTTAAAATAAATTGATCCAAAGTAAGCTAATAGAATACCTACTATTACTATAACTCCAAAGAATAATGAATTTTTATTTCGTTGAAAAAAATTTAAATTACCAAAATAATCAACCTGTTTATTTGCCCAAGCTAAAGACATCTTATCTAATAAAATTGCAATCAAACTAATACAAAGACCTGCCTCTAATGCTAATCCAATATTCAACTGATTTAGAGCTAATAATAAATTAAAACCTAAACCTTTTGCTCCTATAAATGCAGAGATAACTGCCATAGAAAAACACACCATTATAACTTGGTTAACTCCTATTAAAATATCTCTTCTCGCTGTTGGAATTAATACTTTTGACATTAGTTGCCAGTTGCTACATCCACTCATTCTACCAGCTTCAATTACCTCTGGGGGAACAGCCCTTAAACCTAATAAAGTTAATAGTATCATTGGTGGCACAGCAACAATCATTGTTATAATTACTGCAGCATGGTCTCCTACCCCAAAAAGAACTAGTGCAGGAACTAATACCGCATACTGGGGCATCGTCTGCATAACTAATAGTATTGGATATAAAGCTTTTTCTACTCTTTTACTTTTGTATGCCGCAACACCCAAACCTAAACCAAAAATAAATGACAGAGGTGCTGCAACTAATATAAAAGACAGTGTTTGCATAGACGGTTTCCATTGTCCAAATATTGAAATGTAAGTCATTGATAAAAGTGCATATAAGGCCAATCCTTTGCCTCCTAACTTATAAGCAAGTATCGCTGATCCTGCTGCTACAATAGTCCAAGGTAAGCCTGGCAATTCTGCCCAGGGATTAGCATCAATCCAATCCCAACTAGTAAAAGCAACAATTGTTTCAAGACCGCCTAATAAAATCTCTCTAATTAATTCTATTAGAAAAGTCATAAATGCGGTTAGGTTTCTAGTTATTTGTAAAACTAAAGGTCGTGTTTTATATTCCTGCGTATCTTCATTCCAAAATTCCATTGGCATCCAATCATTCATTAAAAAGAATAATGAGTCATTTATCCAAATTGGAAGCCATCCAAGCAACGGAGGTAATCTCCAGAAAACGTCAAAAGCGTAATATCTAACCTCTTTACCCAGAAATACGAAGGCACTCTGATTAGGATCTTTTACAAATTCAGCTTGTCCTCTAATAAATTTGTAAGTTTCAGGAACATCAATTGCGAAGCATAGTGCAAAAAATACAGCTAATAAGAATAACCATTGAAATAATTTAGGATATTTTTTAAGTAATTCCATAATTTAATGATTATTTTTTCTTCCCCCAAAAACTGTATTAATAATTTTTGCAGGATTAATTGAACCTACGATATTATTTTTGCCATCTGTAACAGCTACTGTTTTTTCTTGAGTTAATATTTTTTCAGCAACATTTTCAATAATCTCGTCTTTTGAAACTTTTATATCACCCATGTTATCAGAGGTTATTTCATCCATTACATCTTTAATTAATAAAACTTTTTCCCTTGGAACTTCTTCTGTAAATTTTCTTACATATTCTGTAGCTGGATTTAAAACAATGTTAGCAGGTGTATCTAATTGCTCAATTATTCCATCTTTCATAATTGCAATTCGATCAGCAAGTTTTAAGGCTTCATCAAAATCATGAGTAATAAACATAATAGTTTTTTGTAATTTTTCTTGAAGTCTTAAAAATTCATCTTGCATTTCTTTCCTTATAAGAGGATCTAATGCAGAGAAAGGTTCGTCTAAGAACCATATATCTGGCTCAACTGCCAATGATCTTGCAATTCCTACCCTTTGTTGTTGTCCTCCAGATAACTCTCTTGGAAAATAATTTTCTCTTCCATCGAGACCAACAAGTTTGACCATATCCATTGCTTTATTAATGCTATCTTCAGTTTTAATACCCTTAATTTGAAGAGGAAAAGCAATATTTTCTAAAACTGTTTTATGTGGAAGTAGCGCAAAACTTTGAAAAACCATTCCCATTTTATTTCTTCTTAAATCAATAAGTTCCTTGTTATTTAAATTAAGCAAATCTTGACCTTCAATAAAAATTTTTCCACCAGTTGCGTCCGTTAATCTAGAAATACACCTTAACAATGTTGACTTACCTGAACCTGATAAGCCCATTACAACTAACATTTCACCTTTAGATACCTCAAAAGAGGCATTGTTAACTCCTACAATACATCCATTTTCTTGAAATGTTTTTGCATCAACATTACCATTTGCTTCTTTAAGCATACTTTCAGCGTTTGCTCCAAAGATTTTATAAACAGATTGGCATTTAATTACTGGTTCAGACATAAATAATATTAAGGTTATACGAATTTAAGATAAAATAAAATCTCTATAATTTGTTAAATTGCCTCCTAAAAATTTTTAATAAAATAAACTCTTGTATCAATACCTGTGCTTAAAAAACTCAAAGCTTCTCCACTTACTTTTACAGTTTCATCTACACCAACATTATTTCCACTTACAACGAAACCTGCAAAACATTTATTTTTTTCATCGTCCCATTTTACAAATGTTTCATCTATTTTATTTCCGTTAATTGTATAAATTTCATGGGCTCTAAAGTTTAGAAAATTAGCACCCATAATTGCACGTTGAGGTATAAGTTTAGTTGCCTTGCATACAGCCTCATATAATTCGTCAGATAATTTAAAATTATCAGTGCCGTCAAACGAAACCAAAACTCCTGAGGGGAGACTAGAAATTAGCTTATTAAGTTTTCTTTCTTCAGCTATTCTTTCTTCTTCTATTTTCATTTTAGCAACCAGTTCATCACCTTCACCAAAAATATTATTTAAAACAAAAAAAGTTAGAAAGATAATAATAATTATACCAACTAATCCACCAAATTGCTTAACTGGTTCTGATGATGTTTTTAAACTATTCTTGAAAGCTTCCATTTTTCCAAATACCTTTTTTTTGTTTACCGTCTGACCAAGTAAAAGTACCTTCCCCGTTCATAAAACCATTAGCCCATTCACCTTCATAGGTTGAGCCATCAGGAAAATATAAAATTCCTATACCGTTCCACTGACTTTCTTTAAATTCACCTTTGTAAATATATCCATTCGGCCATGTTTCAGTTCCTTGGCCATGTTTTTTTGTTGCAACCCATTCACCTTCATAAGTTGTTTTATCTGTGTAAACCCACTTACCATAACCATTTTCACAATTTCCCTCTTTACACCCTGTACTTCTTGCAAATGCTAAAGATGTGATTAATGACGAAAAAAGTAAAAAAAATATAAGCTTTTTCATGGAAATATATTACACAAAATTTCTTAAAAAAAAATTAGGCATTTTTTGATTTATTCTTACAGATATAAATTGAAATATCTTTTTCTGAATTTTCGGTATTTATATTATTGGTAATTTCATGAATTAATTCGCCTGATTTTCTTGTAATTATCGCAGATTCTGAATACGTTTTTTCATTATTAAAGGCTTTAAATAAAACTACGTCCTTATTAACTATTTTGACATCAAAATTTGAATTTTGAGAGAAAAATTTTGATAATCCATTTACCATTAATGTGCTTGGTTTATTTGAATAAATTTGAAATGAATCTAAATTTTTAACATTTAGGTCTTTTGCTAGAAAAGTTTTATAATTATATTCCGAATTCTTAACAATTTTTTTTTCTAACTCACATGTAAACTCTAAATTTAAATTTTCACCAATACTTATATCTTTTGCATAGGCAAAATTGAAAATAAAAAAGTTTAATAATATTAAATAAAATACTTTTACCATTA
>CACDHV010000023.1 GCA_902552755.1 uncultured Pelagibacteraceae bacterium
CTCTTTTAACTCAACATTTATTAATTCTGCATCAGGAAATGCTTCGATCACTTTTTTATATGTTTCAGACTTTTTAACATCATCAAATATTTTTTTCTTGTCAATTTTATTTTTTTCTTTTTTTGAAATTTGTCCTTGGTTTTTTGATAAAGAGATAATCCATCTCTTGGATGTCCATTTATACAGTTTGTTTGATAGATTTTTAATAAAGTCTTTGTCTAAGTTTTCATTAAAAGATATTTCTATTAAACCCTCAGAGAATGAAACTAAATTTATATTAGTTTCAAGCTCATATTTAAGCTTAGCTTCTTTTCTCTCTGTACATAAATTTATTAAACTTTCAAATGAATCTATTTTAAGTTCATTAATTACTTCATCTTTATTTAAATTTGGTTCAATTTTTTCTTGTTGTGAAACATTTTTGATTTGATCTATTGTTTTACTTATAATTTTTTTTTCAGGTTCTTTAATTAAAGTATCAGGATTTTTTCCAGTAAAGCTTTCCTCAATATCTTTCTCCTTAAAACCTTTTATTCTCATTAATCTGAAAAGGAACATTTCAACTGATAAATTTGGATTTGAAACTATGTTAATTTCCTCAATTGTATCAAGTGTAAATTGCCAAAAAAGGATTATGTCCTTTGAATCTAAATTTTCAGATATTGTGGAAAGATTACTAAAATCTTGATCATTTAAAGAAAAATTATTTCCGTCTAATTTTATAAAATTAATATTTTTTAGGTAGTATAAAACCTCAAGAAAATCATTCAAAAAAATTTTGGGATCTACACCAGAATCATAAATTTTTCTATACAACTCAAATACTTTTTTTTCTTCACCACTAAATAGATTTTGTAATAATTCTATCAGAGAACTTTTATCAAAATATCCATAAATACTTTGTGCTTTATCTAGATTTAATTCCTCATCATTTTGAATTGCTACAAGTCCACGGTCTAATAAAGATAATGCATCTCTAACAGATCCTTCTGAAATTTTAACAATTAATTTTAAAGCTTCATCAGAAACTTTACCACCTTCTTTATCTTTAATTTTTTTTATATAATTAAAAAGTTCTTCAGACTTTACTCTAGACAGATCAAAACGTTGACATCTAGATATTACTGTTACAGGTATCTTTTTGATTTCAGTTGTAGCAAAAATAAATTTTAAATATTTTGGAGGTTCTTCTAATGTTTTTAAAAGTGCATTAAATGCCTGTTTACTTAACATATGAACTTCGTCAATAATAAATATTTTATATTTGGCAGACGTTGGTCCATACCGTGAAAATTCAATAAGCTCTCTTACATCGTCAACACCTGTTTTGCTTGCAGCATCCATTTCCAAAACATCAATATGATTTGAGTTTGTGATTGCATCACAGTTGCTACATTTTTTCTTACACATGTTTTCAATTCCATGCTCACAATTTAATGACTTTGCAACTATTCTTGCGAAAGTTGTTTTTCCTACTCCCCTAATACCTGTAAACAAGAATGCGTTAGGTGACTTGTCTGAAATTATTGAATTTTTAATTGTTTCAGCAATAATCTCTTGACCAATTAAATCCTCAAATACTTGAGGTCTATATTTTAAAGCTAGTACTTTCGAATTTTCTGTCATTTTTAAGGAGACCAACCAACCTGGAAAATACTCACTACCCTTGCTATCTTTCGATCCTAGGGGATTTGTGGTAACACCACCTGATTGGCCTCCAACTTTATTATATCAATAAAAATTTCTATTCTACAAGAAAGTTATAAATTTATTTTTGTCTAAATTTATCGGATTTATAAACACCTAGAACGTGCATATCTTGACAATGGAGACCCAATTCCTCAAGTGAGTTTTTGATTTTAGGAGCCTCGATATGTCCGTCAATATCACATAGAAAAAAATATGAGGAAAATGAGTTCTTTTCGGGAAAACTTTGTAGTTTACTCATATTAACTCCATTTATTGCAAATCCAGATAGTGCAGAGTAAAGAGCAGCGGGTTTACTTTTCAACTTAAATAATATTGATGTTATATGATTATCATCAGAAAAATCTGGCTGAAAAATATCTTTACCAAGTAATAAAAATCTAGTCACGTTATCTTTATCATCTTGGACATTTTCTTGTAGAATTTTAAGTCCATATATTTCTGCACTTAGACTAGAGGCTATAGCAGCTTTAGATTTGTCTTTAGTTTCTGAAACAAATTTTGCTGAACCAGCTGTATCTGCTCTAACATTTTCTGTGAATTTTTTTTTCTTAATAAAACTTGAAGATTGGCTTAATGCTTGTGCATGTGAATAAACATCTTTTATATCTTCTATTTTGGAATCTTTTAATCCTAATAGATTATGATTAATTGGAAAAAAATGCTCTGCATAAATATTTAGTCTATATTTAAAGATTAAATACTCAACACCAATATTTCCAGTTGTTTTATTTGACTCTGGAATTAAAGATTTTATTGAATTATCTTCACTAGACCTTTCAAAGCATTCATCAAATGTTTTACAGGGTATTGTATCACTCTCTGGATACATTTTTTTAGCACAACTTTCGCTGTAACTTCCTGCAACACCTTGATAAGCAATTTTCATAATTTATTTTTTATATTCCATAATTTTTTTTATTTCTAGATAATCTTCATCTGTATCTACACCAATTGGTTTAGTTTTTGCTAATCCTACGTCTATTTCAATATTGTTATCCATTAATCTTAATTGTTCTAGTTTTTGCGATTTTTCATTCTGAGTTTGCTCTAATTGAACAAACCTCTCTAAATATGTAGCATTATAAATATATACCCCAATATGGTGATAAATATTTTTTTGAGTATTTTTAATTTTTCTTGTAAATGATGTTGCTGTTGATAAATTGTTCTGAAGAAGTTTCTCTTTTGTGATTACTTTTACAACATTTGTGTTTAAGAAAAATTTTTCGTCTTCAATTTGACATGCTAATGTTGAAATTTTAGATTGTTTTTTAACAGTTTTTTTTAGAAGATTAGTAACATCCTCAATATCAAGCATTGGTTCATCTCCTTGAAGATTTATTACATATTCAATATTGTGATCTCTTAACTCTTGATAAGCCTCAAAAATTCTGTCAGTTCCAGTTTTATGATCTTTTTTGGTTAAAATACATTTTCCTCCAAACTTAGTGACTTCTTCAAATATTTCTTTATCACCGGTTGCAACATAACTTTCTCCAATAAGAGATGATTTTGCAATTTTATAAACATGATTGATAATTGAAATATTATTGATTTTTAATAAAGGTTTATTTGGTAACCTTGTTGCAGCTAATCTTGAAGGGATTAAAATTACTGTATTGCTCATAAACTAAGTATTATGCGTCTTTCAGACGCAATAATTAAATTTAAATTTAGTTTTTTTTTTGTTTAACATGTTATACGAGGTTAATAATTAAAAATCATGGACTCATTTGAAATTAATAAAATTATAGCAGCGGTAGTTGTTATTTTTGTTGTTATATTTGGAATAACTAAAATTTCAGACATTATCTATTACGTAGAAAAGCCGAGCCAATCAGCTTACAAAGTTGAATTTGCTGAAACAGATGGCACGAAAGCTTCTGCAGCTGTTGAAGCAGTTGATATTTCTGCTCTATTAGCCATGGGAAGTGTTGATCATGGAAAGAAAGTATTTAAGAAATGTAGTGCATGTCATTCAATTAAAAAAGGTGGAAGAAATAATATTGGCCCGGCACTTTATAATGTACTAGGTAGAAATATGGGTGCTCTTGAAGATTACAAATATTCAAAAGCCCTGATTGCATTTGGAAAAGATTGGACTTTCCAAGAGATGAATAGTTTTTTAATAAAACCTGCTTCATATATAAAAGGTACAAAAATGGCTTTCGCAGGATTAAAAAAAGAAAAAGATAGAGCTTCAGTAATTCTATACATGAATGCTAATGCTGATAGTCCTTTACAACTACCTTAGTTTACCAAAACAATATAATAAAATACTCTTTTGAACATAAACTCTGTTTAGAGCTTGTTGCCATACTTTAGATTGTTTCCCAAGAAACACTTCTTCTGTAACTTCATTGCCTCTTGGTAGACAATGTAAAAATATTGCATCTTTCTTTGCTAAATTCATAGTTTTTTTATCAACTTTAAAATTTTTAAATGATTTAAGTTTCTTTTTCTTATTAACTTTATCATTTAAAGAAATGATTTTGTCTGTCATTACAACATCAGAATTTTTAATAGCTATTTCTTTTTTATTAAAAATTTTTATTTTTCCTTTTTGCTTTTTTATCAAAGAAATAAGCTTTTTATTTGGCTGATAGCTTTTAGGGCATGCAATATTTAATGAAATAGAAAATTTTATACTAGCCTCTATTAAACTATTCATCATGTTGTTGTTAGCATCGCCTATCCAACATAGTTTTAATTTTGAAATACTTTTATTTTTAATTTCTTGAATTGTAAAAATATCTGATAAAACTTGAGTGGGATGTGAGGATGGACTCAATCCATTAATTACTGGTATACTTGAGTATTTTCTGAATTGATCTAATTTTTTATCCGAATCTGTTCTCAACATAAAAGCATTACCATATGTTGATAAAATTTTAGATGTATCAGCTATACTTTCACTACCAATACCTAGGTGTAACTCTTCTGGTCTTAACGTCAAGGATCCTCCACCTAATTGTTTAATAGCCAAATAAAAACTTAATCTAGTTCTAAGGCTAGATTTTTCAAACATCTGTAACAGAATTTTACCCTTTAAAGGTGAGTCTTTATCTGAATCAAGGGTATTTAATTTTTTTCTTTTTGATTTTCTATTTTTTGCATCAGAAATAATTTTTTTTAAATCTTTTAGGGGAATATCTCTAATATGAAGAAAGTTTTTCATTTTTTTTTATATCCTTCACAAACTTTATTGATAATTTTTAAAGCTATATTTATTTCATTTTTATTAACATTTAATGGGGGCAAAATTCTTATAACATTTTCAGCTGCTCTAATTGTTAGTAGTTTATTTTTCAGCAAACTTTGTATGAATTTTGTCTGGTCATGATGTAATTGTATTCCCAAAATTAATCCTATTCCTCTTATATCTTTAATAATATTTGGAAATTTGATTTTAATTTTATTTAATTCTGAAATAAAATATTTTGAATTACTTTTGACTTTTGAAAGAAAGCCTTTTCTGAAAATTTCATCCATTACAGCATTACCAACTGACATTGCTAAAGGATTTCCGCCAAAAGTAGATCCATGTGTACCTGGAACCATAGCCTTAGAAACTTTTTTTGTCATTAACACTGCACCAATTGGAAAACCACCTCCAATTCCTTTTGCTATTGGAACTATATCTGGTTTTATATTTGCATATTCATATGAAAAAAACTTACCTGATCTTCCAATTCCACACTGGACTTCATCTAAAATAAGAAGAATTTTTTTTTTATTACAAATCTGTCTTAGTTCTTTGAGACACCAGCTAGGTATTACTTTAATACCTCCCTCACCCATTATCGGTTCGATCATAATAGCGGCAGTTTTACTTGTAATTTTTCTCTTTAGTTCCTTGTGGTTTCCAAATTTAAAATGATCAAAACCACCCACTTTTGGACCAAATCCCTCTAACATTTTTTTAGATCCACTTGCGTTTATAGCTGCAATAGTTCTTCCATGAAAAGAATTTTTAATACAAAGAATTCTATTCTTTTTTGGTTTGCCTAGAGAATAAAAATATCTTCTAGCAACTTTTATGGCAGCCTCTGTAGCTTCTGCGCCACTATTTTGGAAAATGACAGCGTCTGCAAACGTTCTCTTTGTTAATTTTTTAGCTAATTCCTCACCCTCAGGAATTATGAAAGAATTAGAAACATGCCAAAGTTTTTTTGATTGTTTATTTATTGCTTTTACTAAATTTGGATTTGCATGACCTAAAGAATTAACAGCAATTCCTTGAACAAAATCTAAAAACTTTATTCCTCTCTTTGTATATAAATATGATCCTTTACCTTTATCAAAAGATAGGTTTCTTCTTTTATAATTTTTAGCTAAGGAACTCATGTTTTTATTATGATTTAATTTTATAACCTTTATGTACAAGCAAGTATGCAAAATAAGTAATAACCAAACTTAAAAATGTTAGCAATGTAATTCCAAATGTAACAGATCCATCTAATTGACCAATAAATGAATATCTAAATCCATCTATCATATGAAAAAAAGGATTATAATTACTTAGGATTTTTAAAAAATCTGGCAGCTTATCAATGCTGTAAAAAGTTCCACTCAAAAAACTTAAGGGTACAATAATGAAGTTAGTAACTGTGCTCATTTGATCAAATTTATCTGCATACAAACCAACTATTATTCCAAGTGACCCCATGACTAATCCACCTAAAAATAAATAAATAAACCATAAAAAAAAATTTTGAACAGATAAATCTATAAATAAAATAAAAATTAAGGTTGAAGCAGATGCAATCAGTAAGCCCCTTGCAGCAGAGGCAAATGTTATTGCAAAAACAACTTCTGATGATGATAAAGGACTGTGGACAACATCAGTAATTGTTCCCATCATTTTGCCCATCATCAATGAGGAGCTGGAATGAGCAAAACTTTGCTGAATGACTTGCATCATTATTAAACCACTAGCTAGAAATTTTATATAAGGTACGCCTAGCACATCTGCTCTTTGATCTCCTATTGCTAAAGATATAACTGTTAAAAATAATATACTTGTTAAAATTGGTCCAAACAAAGTTTGTCCTGATACGGTTAAAAATCTTAGAACTTCTTTTTTAAATAAAGAATACGTTCCAACCCAATTAATTAATCCAAACCTTCTAGTGCCAATTTGATATTTTTTTTGTAATTCAACCATAAGTAAATATTAATAAACTTTTTTTTTAATAATTGTTAAAAAAGGGAAAAAAAAGCTTGTTATAACTTTCTAATTGTGATTTCAAGATAGTGTTATATAAATAAATGTATATACTAAATATAGTATTATGAGTTGGACAGAGGAAAAGGTTAACAAACTAAAGGACCTTTGGGGTAAAGGCCAAACTGCAAGTCAAATCGCAGAGATAATTGGAGGGGTAAGTAGAAATGCAGTAATAGGTAAAGCACACAGATTAAACTTATCTGCAAAAATTAAAACTCGATCTTCAATTTCGCAAAACAATGCAAGCTCTATAAGCTCGAATAATAATAATTTAAAAAAAACTAGTAGAAAGCATAAATTTAGGTCCTTACTTTTAGATAAAAACTTTGAGCCAGCCAAAAATCTTCAATTAGAAGATTTAACTGAAAGTACTTGTAAATATATGGAAGGACATCCAGATGAAAAGGACTCATCATTTTGTGGTAGAAAAACTATTGAAAAGTTTTCTTACTGTCCATTACACTTAATGATTGTTTTTCAACCAAAAGGCAAAAAAGATGAAGTTGTAGATAAAAATGATGAAGTTCCAAAGTTTATTGAAAAAAAGGTAAAGTCAGCTTAACCTATTTTAGTATTTTCTCTTTCGCTTTCTTGAATTCATCTTCATTCAAAATTCCTTTATCGTGAAGATCTTTTAATTCTTTAATTTGATTAATAACTTCTAAATTTTGGGGATTTTCAATTTTATATGTTTCTAAATTCTTATCTTCTTTAATTATTTGTTTAGCTTCAACTCCTCTTGTTATTGCCTTAACAGCAATAGTTAGAACAAATACAAGAATTAAAAATACCGCGATATATATTATATTTGTTAACATTAATTTGTTTTATCAAGTTTTTTTTTTGAAAATTGTCCACCAGTCGTCCAATTAAAACTATAACGATTTATTTCATCATCAAATTTTTTGTTTGCGTCTAATTTTAAATCAAAATTTGTCTTATATTTTTTTGAAATAATATTATCGTATTTTAATAATTTTAATTGGTCCATTGTTAATAAAGGTTTTGGTAACATTTCAAATAATCTAGCATTAATTTTTGCCAAAGGCAAAGGTAATGGAAATAATAATCTTTTTTTATTTATTGATATTAAAATTTTAGACAATATTTCTTTAAATGTAAGAATCTCTGGGCCAATACATTCAACAGTTTCTCCATTTATTTTTCTTTTTACAATTTCAAATATAATATTTGATAAATCTGAAACATGGATTGGAGTAAATTTAGTTTTTCCACCGTAATACAAAGGCATGATTGGAAGTATGCTCAATAATCTCATAAAATTTGTTGTAAAATTATCATCTACTGAATAAACAATTGAAGGTTTTAATATTACTGATTTAGAAAAATTTTGTCTTACTTTAGTTTCACCATTCAATTTACTCTTAGCATAATCACTGTCAGTGGCTGCTTCTATTCCAAGAGCAGATATATGTATAAATTGATCAAGTGATTTGTTTAAAGCTACTTTAGACAGTAAAGAAGGTAAATCTGAATGTATTAAATTGAAATGATTTTTTTTTTTTTCGTATAAAATCCCTATCAAATTTATACAAATTGATGATTTATCCATTAATCTTCCAATATTCTTCTCATTAAATGAGTCAATTTCCTCGACCTCCAAATATCCATAATTTGACTGCGTTTTAATTTGATAGCCTTTACGATGAATACTTCTAGTTACCGCAATAACTCTGTAATTATTTTTTGTAAATTTTCTTATTAAAGATTTTCCAATTTGACCAGAAGAGCCAAATATTAAAATTGAATCCTGATTTTTCATATATATATATCTATTTAATGAATTTAGATATTAAATTACATAAAGGTGATTTACCAGATGAAATAAAGTTCAGTGACAAGATAGCAATAGACTGTGAGTTTACAGGACTAAATGTAGAAAGAGACAGACTATGTCTTGTCCAAATTTCTAATGGTAAAAATGATGCTCATATTATTCAACTAGATAAAGAAAAATATAATGCTCCCAATTTAAAAAGTGTTCTAGCAGATAAAAATATAAACAAATTGTTCCACTATGCTAGAGCTGATCTGCTATTTATAAAAAAATATTTGAACCTAAATGTTGAAAATGTAGATTGTACAAAAATAATGAGTAAAATTGCTAGAAGTTATTCGGATAAGCATGGTTTGAAAGATTTGATTAAAGAATTTATTGGAATAGATGTTAGCAAACAATTGCAGTCATCATACTTTGGGGGAGACTTATCCGATAAACAATTAAAGTACTGTGCTCAAGATGTTATATATTTGCACAAAATATATCACTCTTTAAAAAATATATTGAAAAGTGAGAATAGAATTAGTCTTTATGAAAAGACAATTAAATTTATTAATTTAAGAGTTGAGCTTGATATATCATCTTTTAAAGAAGATATATGGTCTCACTAAAATGAAAGATAATGCTATATTTAATATCGCTAAAGAGGTCGTTAAGGTTGAAATTGACTCTCTTAAAAAGCTACATTCAAATATTGGAAAATCATTTCAGCAAGTAGTAAAGACAATAATCAACTGCAAGAATGGTAAAATTATTATTTCTGGAGTTGGTAAAAGTGGAATAATTGCAAAGAAATGGTGCGCGACTCTCTCATCTACAGGTACACCATCTTTTTTTCTTGACGCTTCAAATGCTAGTCATGGTGACATGGGTCAAATAACTTCAAATGATATTGTAATATTAATAAGTTTGAGTGGTCAAAGTGATGAATTAAAAAATATAATTCAATACACATCTCGTAATAGAAATGTTAAATTAATTGCAATTACCTCTAAAAAAGACTCAATCCTATTTAAAAATGCTGATGTAAAATTTTTATTACCAATAGTAAAAGAAGCAGGTCCTGGAAGTTATATTCCTACATCATCGACAACTGTCCAAATTGCTCTTGGAGATGCAATTGCTATTGCATGTATGAGATATAAGAATTTTGGCAAAAATGAATTTAAAAAATTTCATCCTAGTGGTTCGCTATCAATTAAATTAAAAACAGTTGAAGACTTGATGTTAATTGGTAAAAAAATACCATTTGTATCTGAAAATATTAATATGCGAAATGCAATCAATAATATTTCAAAAAAGGGTCTTGGAACTCTTATAATTCAAAATTATAGAAAACTCACTACTGGCATACTTACTGATGGTGACCTAAAAAGAGTATCAAGTTTACACTCAAGTATTCTGAATTTAAAAATTAAAAAAGTGATGAAAAAAAATCCAATCAGTGTAGATAAAAATATGCTCGCTGCCGAGGCACTTTCAATTATGAATAGCAAAAAAATTACCAGTTTATGTGTACATCAAAACAATAAAAAAAATAAAACGATTGGTTTTATTCATATTCACAATATTTTAGATGCAAATATAACCTAAATGCCCATAAAAACATTAATACAGTTTTTTATATTATTATTAATAGTTACAATAATTAGTGCAGTATATTTTAAATACTTTGAAAATAAAAAGAACTTTGTGGAAGATATAAGCTTATTAGAAAAAAATAGAGATGAGAAATTAGAAAAATTAGAAAAGAAAATAGAGGAATTAGAAAAAAGAAATACTCAACTAAATAATAAAATAGATGATAATAAAAACAAATCTTTTCAAAAAAAAAGTCCAGAAATAAAAGAAGAAGTCAAAAATTCTAAAAATACTAAAAATGAAAATAAAGTAGAAAAAATTAATATAAATAAGAAAGAAGCTGACAAAGATATAAACAAAGATGTTATAAAGAAAAAAGAAATTAAAAATCTAGTTAAAAATGTTGAGTACACTTCTATAGATCCAAAAGGAAATAAATTTCATCTTATAGCTAAGTCAGGTAAATCTAACGTTAAAAATAACGATCTGTTGGATCTTGATGAAGTAAAAGGTGAAATCAAATCAGATAAAAGGGATACAATCTATATTGTTTCAGATTTTGCTCAATATAATACTGTAAATTTAAATTCAAGGTTTTATCAAAATGTAAAAATCAATTTTCAAGATAAAGAGATTACTTGTGAGAATTTCGATATTAATATGGAAACAAACAAAGCAATAGCTTATAGTAATGTTATAATTGAAGATCCGAAATCAGTTATGAAAGCAGGTGTAATAGAATTTGATCTAAAGACAAAAAATATAAATATTAACCCTGAGAGCACATCAACAGATATTGAGGTTATTTCAAACTAATGGCATTAATAAAGAAATTTAGAATAAAAACATTTAAAGAGAAAAAAACAATCTTAAAATTAGATAAAATATCTATGTTCTATAATAAAAGACAGATTTTAAATAATTTAAATTTAGATATTAATAAACAGGAGATTTTGGGTATGCTAGGTCCAAATGGAGTGGGGAAATCTACTATTTTTCAAATTATTACAGGTCTTAAAGATCCAAGCTTTGGAAAAGTGTTAATAGAAGGGATTGATTGCACTAATAT
>CACDHV010000024.1 GCA_902552755.1 uncultured Pelagibacteraceae bacterium
TTTTATATTTAAGTTTGACTTTTCTTTTTCCAATGCATCCATTACAGCATTGTAATTTTTTATAAGTTTATCTTCACCAAATGATTTTTTTCCAATACTTAATCCTATATTACCATCTTTATCATTTCTAATTTCTACTTGGCCAGCTTTTGCTTCATTTACAGCCTTAGTGATATCATTAGTCACTGTACCCAATTTTGGATTGGGCATCAAACCTTTTGGACCTAAAATTTTTCCTAGTTTAGAGAGTTTTATCATCATAGATGGAGTACAAATTAATTTTTCAAAGTTTAATTCTCCATTTTTAATTTTTTCAACTAAATCATCACCACCAACTAAATCTGCATTTGCATCTTTTGCATCCTTAACTAAGTCATCCTCGCACACTACTGCTACCTTAACAGATTTTCCTGTTCCTCCTGGTAAATTAACCACAGTTCTCAAATTAATTTCATTTTTTTTTTGTTTATTGTTAATTCTAAAACTTAATTCTACTGACTCATCAAATTTAGTAGTACAATTAGATTTAACTACGTTTAATAAATTTTCAAATTTATCAGATTCAAGATTTTTTGTATTTTCAGGTAATTTTTTATATCTTTTAGATCTCATTATTCTTTAACCTCTATACCCATAGATCTTGCTGAGCCTGCAATAATTTTTGCAGCTTCATCAATATCATGAGCGTTTAAATCCTGCATTTTTTTTTCAGCAATATCTTTAAGCTGTTGTTTAGATATACTTCCAACAATATTTCTTCCTGGTTCTTTTGATCCACTTTTAAGTTTCATTGCCTCTTTAATAAAATGTGATGCAGGGGGTGATTTTATAACAAAATCAAATTTTTTATCTTTGTAAACTGTAATAATGACTGGTACAGGTTTTCCCGCGAATGATTTAGTTTTATCATTAAATGCTTTGCAAAATTCCATTATATTTATCCCTCTTTGACCAAGAGCAGGTCCAACTGGCGGAGCTGGATTGGCTTGTCCACCCATTATTTGTAATTTTACATATCCGCTAATTTCTTTTTTTGCCATTAACTTGCCTTTTCTACTTGATTGTATTCTAAATCAACAGGTGTTGGTCGACCAAATATTGAAACAGAAACTTTTAGTCTTAATTTATCTTCATCTATATCTTCTACTAAACCACTGAAAGAAGCAAATGGTCCGTCTATAACCTGAACCTTCTCACCTACATTATATTCCACACCTGATTTCGGCTGTGCAACACCATCTTTAATTTGACCAAGTATTTTTTCTATTTCTTTATCTGAAACCGGAATCGGAGTTCCCTTTGATCCAAGAAATCCACTAACTTTTTTTAGATTTTTAATCATGTGGTAGATATTATTGTCCATTTCACTTTTAATTAAAACATATCCGGGAAAATATTTTTTTTTCCTTTGAATTCTTTTTCCTCTCTTAACTTCAGTTATGTCATGAGTAGGGACAATAATTTCTTCAATTTTTTCAGCTATTTTTGCTTTTTCTGCTTCTTCCTTAATAAGTTGAGCAACCTTATTTTCAAAACTAGAGTGTGATTGAACAATATACCAATTTTTCATTATAAACCTACTCTGAGTATAATTTCTAAAAAAAACTTTAACACTTGGTCTAGAAGTAAGAAAAATAAGGAAGCTAAAACCGCCATTGCAAAGACCATTAATGCACCTTGTAAAGTCTCTTTTGCTGTTGGCCAAGAAATCTTAAAAGCCTCTTGCTTAACGTCTTGTATAAATTTAAGTGGGTTTTTCATTTTTTTTTTTAACTAAACTGGCAGGAGCGAAGGGAATCGAACCCCCAACCTCCGGTTTTGGAGACCGGCGCTCTACCAATTGAGCTACACTCCTATTGAGTTTACTCTATAATCTTAGTTACTACTCCAGCTCCTACTGTTCTACCACCTTCTCGGATTGCAAAATTAAGTTTTTCATCCATTGCAATTGGTGTGATAAGTTTTACTGTAAATTTTGCATCGTCACCTGGCATCACCATTTCTGTTCCAGATGGCAATTCAACTTCACCAGTAACATCTGTTGTTCTAAAGTAAAATTGAGGTCTATACTTAGTAAAGAATGGAGTATGTCTTCCACCTTCTTCTTTTTTCAATACATAAGCTTGAGCTTCAAATTTAGTGTGTGGTTTGATAGATCCTGGTTTACAAAGGACTTGGCCTCTTTCCACGTCAGTTCTTTCAACACCTCTTAATAATGCACCAATATTATCTCCTGCCTCTCCTGAGTCTAAAAGTTTTCTAAACATTTCTACACCAGTACAAACTGATTTTTTAGTTTCTCTAATACCAACTATTTCTATTTCTTCTCCAGTTTTAATTACCCCTGACTCTACTCTTCCTGTTACAACAGTTCCTCGTCCAGAAATTGAAAAAACATCCTCCACTGGCATTAAGAAATCTTTATCTTTAGGTCTGTCTGGTTGTGGTATGAACTCATCAACAGCTTTCATTAATTCCATAATTGAATTTTTTCCAATTTCATCATCTTTTCCCTCAACTGCAGCTAAAGCTGAACCTTTAACTATTGGAGTTTTATCTCCTGGAAACTTATATGATGTCAATAAATCTTTAATTTCCTCCTCAACCAAATCTATCATTTCTTTATCATCGACTTGATCTACTTTATTTAAATATACAACAATTGCAGGAACTCCTACTTGACGAGCAAGAAGAATGTGTTCTCTTGTTTGTGGCATTGGACCATCTGCTGCATTCACTACTAAAATTGCTCCATCCATCTGTGCAGCACCTGTAATCATATTTTTTACATAGTCGGCGTGACCAGGACAATCTACGTGGGCGTAATGTCTGTTTGCAGTTTCGTATTCTACGTGTGCTGTAGAAATTGTTATACCTCTCTCCTTTTCCTCTGGAGCTTTATCAATTTGGTCATAAGCAGTAAATTGCGCACCACCTGACTCTGCTAATACTTTAGTTATCGCAGCAGTTAATGTTGTTTTACCATGATCGACATGACCAATAGTTCCAATATTACAGTGCGGTTTATTTCTTACAAACTTTTCTTTTGACATTACTTTTTTACCTCTTTTTCTTTTTTTCTTTTTTTTTAATTTTGGAGCGGGTAAAGGGAATCGAACCCTTACATCCAGCTTGGAAGGCTAGCGTTCTACCATTGAACTACACCCGCATCACCCAAGTATACTCCTAAATCATTTAAATATTTATTGAATGGTGGAGGGGGAAGGATTCGAACCTTCGAAGACCGAAGTCAACGGGTTTACAGCCCGCCCCATTTGACCGCTTTGGTACCCCTCCCTAATAGCAGGGGAAGCGTCCCCTTGTTCAATAAAGCTTTAAACAACATGCGTTTTATATATTTTTATTGTACAAATGCAATACGTGAATTTCAGGAAAAATAGTATAAAAACCTAACAAATTCATAAAATATGACTCAAAAATCAACCTTTTTTATTGCGGGACGTCATGCTGTAATTGGAGCGTTAAAGAACCCCGGTAGAAGAGTAATCAAAATATTCTTAACAGAGGAAAGTAAAAAAAATATTCACAAACAAAGCCCTCATAAAAATTTATTAAAAGATATAAAAGTTTTTTTCAAAACTAAAAAGGAATTAGATAAATATTGTAGAAGTGAAGATATATTACATCAGGGTTATGTTGCTGAAATAGAACATTTGGAAAATCCTGAACTAAAAGAGTTCATTAGAGGCAAAAACAATTTAACATTTGTTTGTTTGGATGAAGTTACAGATCCCAGGAATATTGGTTCATTAATTAGGAGTGCGGCTTCATTTAATATTGATGGGCTTATTGTAAAAGAAAGACATTTTCCAAGTGAAAGTAAATTATTGTATAAATCTGCAAGTGGCTGTGTCGAGTACTTAAATATTTTTCAAGTATCGAATATAAATACTACTTTAAAATATTTAAGAGATAAAAATTTTTGGGTTTATGGATTTACAGCTAATAGCGATAAAAATTTTACTGATGTTAGGTGGACTGGAAATAATGTTTTACTTTTTGGTTCAGAAGGACATGGTTTAAAACAACACACAGAAAAGTATACAGACTTTTCAGTGAAAATTAATATTAACAAAAATGTTGAAAGTTTAAATATATCCAATAGTGCAGCAATAGTTTTTCATCATATAAATCAACAAAAATAATTTCTTGATAATATATTAAATACTATTAAAAAACCTTTCATGCCCTTGTAGCTCAGTTGGTAGAGCAATTGATTTGTAATCAATAGGTCCGCGGTTCGAATCCGTGCGGGGGCACCATCACTCAATAAAATCAACGTTAAATTTTTTCAAAAAGTTAGATTTCTATCTTGACTGTGCTTATAGTGTGCTTTGATTGTGTATGGAGTGTGTATGTATTGTGTATCAATCAAGTAGTCGTTTTAAATTTTATATTCTTAAACACCTTTAAAATATTTGCATTCTAAAATGAAATAATTAAGTTCTTTTTGAAGCATTTTGGAAAATGATGAACATTCCTCTTTAGTTTTAAATAATCCAAAAGTATTTGTCTCATCACTATCTTCAGTTTTAAAATCAAAATAATAAAATGGTGGAATTTTTTTAGTATTTGCTATTTGTTTGAAAACTGAATCATATTGATAATGAAAATCTCTAAAAATTTTGCATTTCTTTTCTATTCCCTTGTTCATATTTTCTAAAAATTCTGATTTAGTATCAGATGAATTAGTAGATTTGTATGATTCTTCCCAAGAATGGCAAAAAACTATAGTTCCTCCTATCAATGAATACATTCTGAAAACAGAAGGTTCTGCAAATAATTTTAAATTATCTTCAGGTGAATTTTCATTATTTAATCTATCACTTATTTGTATATCCATTAGTTTTGAAGATATTTCATTGTTTAAATATTTATTCATTTCCGAGGATTCATTGTTTTTTGAAGTAGAATTATCCTCTGAACAAGAAATCATCAACAAGCCCAGAACCACGATCCCTAAAAGTTTTTTCATTTATATATTTTCAAAGAAATCTTTCTCAATATTAACATCATTTTTCTCGTTAATACCTATTTTGTATTCTCTTAATAATTCACAAAGTCTATCTCCATCTATTAAATCAATAGTCTTTCCTTTGTTAGGATCCTGACCTTCTTCAAGTGCTGATTTTGTGAATCTGCTTGTCGTTATGAAAATACCTTTATCTATATGTCCTAGAGCACCTCTAAAATCTCTAACTTGACTTGGTGTAACGACACTTGCTCCATATCTTTTGCATTGAAACTTAACTGGAAAAGAAATTAAACCCAATCTCAATACAGCAGAACCGTCAATACCTTTATCGTTAGCTCCGCCTACAACTTTAACATCAATACATCCACTTTCTCTTAAAATTCTTTGTGATAAATTTTCAAAAGATTTTGGAGAACAGTTATTAATTATTTCTAAAAGTTCATTTTTCCAATCTTCACTGTCATCCTCAATAGTTTCTTCCTTATCATTAGCGTTTTCTTTCTTGGAATTCTTCTGCCATACTTTTGCATCTTTTTGTTTATTCTCTAATGCTAATTCAATTATTTTTTTTGGATCACTAATATCAAGCTTTAGTCCATCTGCAGTTAAAGACCAAAGTCCTCTCTTCTTATCTTCAACAGCGTTAAGAAATTTTTTTATATAAGTTCTTGCCCAAGCTAATCTGTATTCTAATTTAGTTCTATATTTATCACCCTTTTGTGGTTCAGTTTGTATGTCTTCTGGATACTTTTCAAGCTCAATAACTTTATTTGTTATTTCTGCTGGGGTGGCAGTTCCACCCATTTCTTTTAAAGCTTTTATGGTTGGTACTATTAGTTCGTAATGATCAGGAAATTTCATAAGAAAACTTTATCACTGTGTTCATAGTGTGTATAGATTTGAAATAACTTTCAATTAACGTTGATAGTATTTATCTTTTTGAATTTAGACTCTCGATTTGTAATCAATAGGTCCGCGGTTCGTATCCGTGCGGGGGCACCATTTTACTTAATTGATTTTGAAGTAATTAATTTTTTTGGATCAAAAAAAGGTTTCTTAATAATTTCACATTTAAAATTTTTATCATCAATTAGAACTTCAATTTCTAAGCCTATTTTTGAATAATTAATATCTATCATGGCAAGAGCAATATTTTTTTTTAAACGTGGTGAATAAACAGCAGAAGTTATTTTTCCAATGTTTTTATTGTCAGCTCTCAATGTCCAAAATACTGTATTCGGGCCACTTAATTTTTCACACTTAATCTCTAAGCCAACCTGCAGTCTTTTTATTCCATCATCCTTTATCTTTTTAAGCGCTTCCTTCCCTATAAAATTTACATTACTATCTAAATTAACTAAACGATCTAAACCTAATTCAAATGGATTGGTATAAATGTCAGCATCCGCATGATAAGAAAGCATACCACCTTCTATTCTTCTAATAGAAGAAGTATGACCTGGTTTTAGTCCAAATTCTTTTCCAGCAGACATTATTTTTTCGTACAGCTCATCTCCCTTGGATCCGTCTCTCAAAAATAATTCATATCCAAATTCACTGGACCAACCAGTTCGAGATACTACTAACGGGATTCCATCGAGTTCTAATTCTCTAAACCAATAATATTTTAAATCTTTTATGATATCTCCAAATAATTTTATCATTATTTCAGCTGACTTTGGTCCTTGTAATTGTAATGGTGAAACATCAGGTTCAGAAATTTCTACATCTAATCCAGAATTAACTGCAACTCCTTGAGCCCATAATAAAATATCACTGTCACCTAAAGATAACCAAAAATGATTTTCTCCAAGTCTTAAAAGAACTGGATCGTTTAAAATTCCACCTTCTGCATTTGTAATTAAAACGTATTTACATTGACCAACTGATAGTTTTGTAAGATCTCTTGGAGTTAATAATTGTATAAATTTATAAGCATCAGGCCCTGTAATTTCTACTTGCCTTTCAACAGCAACATCACAAAGTATTGCGGTTTCAATTAAATTCCAGAAATTTTGTTCGGGATCTCCAAAATCACGTGGAATATACATATGATTGTAGACAGAAAAACCTGTTGCTCCCCATTTGACTGTAGAGTCAAAATATGGAGATTTTCTAATTTGAGTTCCAAACCCAAAATTTTTGTTGCTCATCAATTAGTTTCTTTTCTAATTTGTTCTATTTTAATTTTTTTTTGAAGGCTTCTATTTGAATCATAAAGTAGATTAAACTTAATTTTTTTATTTATTTTTACATAAATAAGTTTTGCATTTCTTACTTCATAATTATCAGCAACTGCACTTATTGGTCTTTTTTGAATATTAAGATTTTTTATAACAATCTTAGATTTATCACTCACTACTCTTCCCTTCCATGTTCTAGGTCTAAAAGCACTTATTGGTCTAATAGAAAGTTTTTTTGAATCTAAATTCAATATTGGACCATAAACTGACATATTATATGCCGTACTTCCTGCAGGTGTTGATATCAATACACCATCAGAAACTAATTTTTTAATAATTTTTTGAGAACCGTTAGAGATTTCAAGTGATGCGGTTTGTCTACTTTGTCTTAAAATTGAAACTTCATTGATTGCAATAGACTTTTTGGTTTTATTAAATTTATTTTTTACACTCATCTCTAAAGGTGAAATTGAAACTTGTTTTGCTTTAGATAAATTTCTAATAGTATATTTTGATGAAAATTTATTCATAAGAAAACCGTAACTCCCAGCATTAATTCCATAAAAAGGTTTTTTGTACTTATTATACTTTTTTAATGAAGAAAGCATGAAACCATCTCCTCCAATTACAATTATTAAATTACATCTACTAAGAGAAGCATTATTGATATTATGATCTAAATAATTTTTAATCTTTTTTGACTGTTTGGTATTATCAAAAAGAATATGTGGCTTTAACATTTAGTGGTGCCCTCGGCCAGACTCGAACTGGCACTCCATAAATGGCAAGGATTTTAAGTCCTTTGTGTCTACCAATTTCACCACGAGGGCATTAATGAATTTCATGAGTATTTATGCTAATATTTATAATTGAACAAGATTAATAAGTAAATTTTTTTTATATTATCTTCCTATGTGCTGGTCTTGTGCTGGTTGTCCTATATTATCCTATTATCTTTTAGTATCTTTTCCTCATGTTTTTCAAGATGACTAAATTCAAATTTAATCTTTGGATCAATATTTTCTCTTATAAATTTTAAACCATCAAGATCGTTGCCATGGAGCTCTCCTTCATATTTGCTAGCTTCAGGAGCATATACCTCATCGATAGTTAATATTCCGTTAAACCAACTTTTGTTATTTAATGTATCTTGTATGTACTCCACATCTCCACCTGGATCATTTTCTAAAAAACCTCCGGATAGTGGCATCATCCAAAATGATAATGTTTCTAAACCTTCAATCTTATTAACTAAATCAACTACAAATTCATAATTTGCAACAATTAAATCTTCACCTACATAAAGCGTATTTTCTAATTCATTATTTAAATTTGTTTCATGATACCAAACAGGGTTCATAAAATGTTTATTTTGATCCTCAATTAGATATTCTTTTAATTTATTTTTTTTCATATAATCAATTTGGGCCATGTAAGGTGCTGAATAGTTCATATCCCAAACAAAATCTTGTAATTTTGTTTTATGTTTCTTTAACAATGGTTCAATTAATTTTAGACATTGATCAATATCATCCCATTTATCAACATTTTCTCTTTTCCAAAGATCTCCACATTCAAAATTAAAATACATTCTTTCCGGTTTAATAATTTTTTCTACAAGAACTGGGTACTTATTTTTTTTCATTTTAGAATTTTATTTCTTTCTGCATTTTAGCTAAAGTTATTTTTTTTGATCCTTTTTCCGAAATATTTGAAACTTGTTTTAAACATTCTTTTATCTTTGGTAGATCTAATTTAAAAAACTCCCTACCCTGTTTTACTCTAAACTTATTTAACAATTTGTGTATGGATTTCTCATAATATTCAGCGCTTTGTACTTTAATTTTACCAACAACTTTAAATGGTGATAAGTGACCTGTACCTGTTAATTCTTCTGCTCTTTCTTCAGGCAAACCATAGGTGGATCCAATTTTATAAATATTTGGATAGGCTTCATTTGATAAAACATATACATAACCAATATTCTCAATTTTTTCAGTTCTTTTTTTTCTGGCTCTTAATATTAATTCAATCTTTCTATTATTCTTATCAAATTTTTCTATCTCATTTTTATAAACAGATTTTTTTGGAATATTTACTATTTTAAAAGGCTTATGATATTTTTTTATAATTTGCTCAATCGTCTCTTCAAATTTATAAAATTCGAGATCCTTGCCCTGTTTTACAGGGTTATAAAACATGGCTTTGTGATAAGGCACTTCCCATAAGAGTATATCAGAATTAGGTTCAGAAACTCCTCCATGAAAGTAATTACCCAAATATATTTCTGAATCTTTTTCTCCTACAACCATAAGATAATCTTGGAATAATTTGTTTGGTTGCTCTAATTGCATTAAATTATCCACTATTTTTTTTATATAGTCTAAGTATTTCTTTTTATGGTCTTTTTGTTTGAATCCTAAACTGAATACCTCTCTTGACATAAAAAAATCTTTCATATCACG
>CACDHV010000025.1 GCA_902552755.1 uncultured Pelagibacteraceae bacterium
ATCTTTTTGGGCTGTATTTCTAGTTGGTGTTGCTGATTTTATAATTTCATTCATGGTTGTAGAAAGACTATGGGAAGCTATTTTCAGTCCTGAGGTCAAAGCTTTTATGGTTAAAGCCCCTGAAAGAATCACATTTATACATTTCCCAATTATTTTAGGATCTTTCATAATTGGTTATTTTACAAAATCAGTCGGATTTATTTGGCTTGCAGTTCTAGTCGTACTAAGTGAATTTGTAATAGTATTATCAAGATTTATATTTTCTTATGAGCAAGCTTTTCAGGGAGATCTTGTAAGATTTTGGTATGCAGCGCTATATCTATTTGCAAGTGCATATGCTCTAATACATGAAGGACATGTAAGAGTAGATGTCCTTTACTCTTCATTTAGTGAGAGAAAAAAAGCATGGACAAATTCGATAGGTTCAGCACTTCTTGGGGTTCCACTTTGTTTAATAGTTATTTTTTATGGTTTAAACGGTAAGGCTAGCATTATTAATGGACCAGTAGTTGCTTTTGAAGTAACTCAACAAGGTTCTAATGGACTGTATCTACTTTATTTAATGGCAGTTTATTTAGCAGTTTTTGCAGTTACGATGTTATTACAATTCACAAGTTATTTTATGAGTAGTAGTCACAAACTTCTTCAAGACGAGGAAGAAATGAATATTTCTAATGTCAATAAAGAAAATGACGTAAATATTGAAAATTTAGAGAGCAGCAAATAATGGAATTATTTTTTTTAGCTATACTAGTTTTAATAATGATTGCAGCACTAGCTTCAGGGTATCCAGTTGCCTTTGCTCTTCCTGGTTCAGCTATCATATCTATCGGTTTAGCCGCTTTTTTTGGTTATCTTTTTGCTGGGGATGTTGATGCTTATTTTGCTGTGGATGGTCCAACCGAATGGCTTGTTGCTGGTATCACAAATTTTAGAAGTAATTACTGGGACGTTGAGACCGACACTTTAATTGCAATTCCCTTATTTATTTTTATGGGAATTATGCTTCAAAAATCAAAAATTGCTGAGGATTTATTAATAACTATGGGTCAATTATTTGGCCCGATACCTGGTGGTTTAGGTATTTCGGTAATATTTGTTGGTGCATTATTAGCTGCAACCACAGGTATTGTTGGAGCAACAGTCATTGCAATGGGATTAATTTCATTACCTACAATGTTAAACAACAATTATGACAGAAAACTTGCAAGTGGAATTGTTTGCTCCTCTGGAACTCTAGGACAGATTATACCTCCATCGATTGTATTGATTATCATAGCGGACCAATTAGCGAGCGCATCAGATGTTGCCAATAATATGAGGCAGAACGACTATAAAGCTTTAACAGGAGAATTTAACATGCCAGGAGAATTTAGAGTAGGTTCATCTAGTGCCGGTGACATGTTCCTTGGAGCACTTTTACCAGGATTAGTTCTTGTAGCTTTATATATGATCTATGTATTTTTTTATGCAAGAATAAAAAAAGGAGTTGCACCACCTGTTCCATTTAGAGGTAAGTTTGATTTCAAATTTTGGATGAGAGTTATTGTTATAATTATTCCTCCACTTGCACTAATTTTTGCTGTTTTAGGATCGATTCTTATGGGTATTGCAACTGTGAACCAAGCTGGTTCTATAGGAGCAATTGGAGCAACATTAATGGCGGGTTACCGTCTATTTCAAGGTAAGAAAAGTGCCTTCTATCCACTTATAATGATAATTGGATCATTAATACCCATTACTTTTTTTGCATCAAATTATGAACTTAACATAAAAAATATAGAAGAAAGAGATTTAGGAGCAATTTATATAACTGGTATTTTTGTAATCACTTTGGTTTATGGAATAGCATGGAGTTTTTGGAGAACATATAAAACAGAAAATGTTCTTAAAGAAGTAGTAACTGAAACATGCGTTACAACTTCGATGGTATTTATTATTCTATTAGGTGCTGCCATGCTTACATCAGGATTTAGAGCATTTGGTGGTGAAGAATTAGTAAGAGACTTCCTTCAAGATTTACCTGGTGGCTTTTGGACTCAGTTTGTAGTTGTCATGATTGTAATATTCTTACTTGGGTTCTTTTTAGATTTTATTGAAATCGCTGTTGTGGTTGTTCCAATAATTGCACCTATATTATTAGCTGAGACAGGAGCAAATGTTACAGCGGTCTGGTTAGGTGTTATGATTGGTGTTAATTTACAAACATCTTTTTTAACTCCCCCTTTTGGTTTTGCCTTATTTTATTTAAAAGGTGTTGCTCCAAAAGTGGTGCAAACATTAGATATTTGGAAAGGTGTTGTTCCATTTATAATTTTACAACTCATTGGCCTAGCAATTGTAGGTTCTTATCCAAGTCTTGTGAATTATCTTCCAAATAGAGTTTATCTGACTTCAAATGTTGCACCTCCTCCTATGAATCCAAAACTTCAGTATTGTTTGCAAGAATATAAATTTGCAAAATATACAAACAACGCAGATGAAATAAAGAATAGTATAGATGATTTTGATTCAATAATACTTGCAAATTTACCAGCCGATAAGTTAAGTTATTTCCAACGTCATGTTGATAATTCAAATTATACATTTGAATTAGTTGATGATGTAAAAAGTGCCGAAGCTATTTACAATGATTATGCTGTTGACTATCGAGATTTGCATTTCAAAACAAGAAAAAAACAAAAAAAAATTTTTAAGCTCAATAAAAAAATAGATAAATTTAAAGCTGAAATTAGAAATTTAGATGATGATGAGGTTTCTGAAAAAAATAAAATTGAACAAAGAATTGAGGACACAAAACTTGAAATTGACGAAATAGCAAACTCAATTTCTAAAGATTGGAAATCTAAAAATGATGAATTTAACAAGATTAATAAAGCAAAAAACTTAGCAGTAAAAAAATATCGTAAAACTGCAGACAATGCATACGATGATTTGATGTTGATAAAACTATTTATTTTAGATGCTGAAAAATTTGAAGAATTAAATGAAGACATTCAAATTCTTAAATCTAAAATTGATAATAGAGGCTATTTAGATGCTATTGATCATATTGATAATATGTTTGATAAAGTAGGAGAGATTTCTGGATCAGATGAATTTGCAGATAAATTAGACTATCTAATAACTATAATGGATGAAGATGAAAAAGATCCAGAACAAATTCAAAAAATAGCTAGTGATACTTATGCACATTTTGATCAAGAAGTAAGTTGGAGAAATGAATTTGACAAAAAATATATGGATAGAATAAATAATCACTTAACTGTATTAAGTGAAACTATTGGATTGAGGTTACAACAAAAACTTACAAAAGAGCAAGCAATTTATGTTTCAAAATGTAATTCAGTACATAGAGATATTTCTCTCAATTTTTGATTAACTTGTAATCTGTTCAATTATATTTGTCCTTTGATATAAACTAAGTCTTTCTGCTTTGTCTTTTAATTTGTTATACTCAGTTTTTAATGTAAGGGTTTTTACATTAATTTTATTTCCAATTTCAATTATTGACCCAATAATTGGATCTATTTCTAAAGGACGTTTTGCATGTAAGTCTTGCGTTGTCGAGGGTTTGTGACCAATAATAGAGACAGCAGCTTTAATTCTCTGATCGATTGAGACGTTGAATTTTACACCTATTTTCTCTCCTACTAACTGACATTCTTCCATCAATTTTCTTACGGTGTTTAATAATTCTGGGTCATTACCAATTTCATCCAAAGTCTTATCATATAATGCGCTTACTATATTAAATGAGCAATTACCCCAGAGCTTTATCCATATTTCATCTCTTAGATTACTTTTTTGTGGAGCTTTTAAGCCTCCTGCAATTAATAAGTCTGCAATAATTTTAAGTCTTTCTGATTTTGACCCATCTGGTTCGCCTAATGTAAATCTTTCACCACCATTGTGTTTAATAACACCAGGTTCAGTAATTTCAGCTGCTGGATAAACCACACATCCAAGAGCTCTTGAAGGCTTCAAAGAATTCCAAATTTTACCATCAGGATCAACACTATCTATATGTTTCTCATCTAAGTTTGTCCCCGTGTTAGCTTTATGAAAATACCACCAAGGTAAGCCATTCACAGCAGATATTATAGTTGTATTTTTTCCAATTAAGCTTTGAAGAGAATCAACTATATTAGAAATTGCATGAGCTTTTACTGATATAAAAATATAATCTTGAATTCCAAGTTCTTTGGGATCATCTGTTACTTTTAATTTAAAGTTTTCTGTTTTATCTTTTTTAATTAATGTTAAACCATTTTCCTCAATAGCTTTTTTGTGTGGACCTCTGGCTATAAGTGATAAATCAATATTATTTTTACTTAAACATGCAGCTAAATATCCACCAATAGATCCTGCGCCAAATATACAAACTTTTGTCATTAATTATTTAAACCAAATTTTTTTGCTAAAACATTTCTTTGTAATTTACCAGTTGCTCCTTTTGGAATTTCTTCAACAAAAAAAATTTTTTTTGGTATTTTAAACTTAGCAAGTTTTTCTTGAGCATATTCTAAAACATCATTTTCTGAACATGCCTCACCACTTTTTATTATAATTGCACTAGCAATATTTTCTCCAAGCATTTTGTCTTCATACCCAAAACAAACTGCTTGATCTATTAATGGATGGTCCATTAATACATTATCAACTTCTAATGGTGATATTTTTTCTCCACCTTTATTAATTATTTCTTTCAATCTTCCTGAAATCTTTAAATAACCCTCATTATCGAAATAACCTTGATCGCCAGTTCTAAACCAACCATTGGTAAAACTTGTTTTGTTTGCTTCTTCGTTATTATCGTATCCAAGAGTTACATTTTCACCTTTTATACACACTTCTCCTTCATCACCTTGATTTAGCACTTCCCCATTTTCATTCATAATACATACTTCCGGACCTGCTGGAAGGCCTACAAATCCTGCTTTTTGTTGCTTGGGTGGCAATGGATTAGAAGTCATTTGGTGAGTAGCTTCTGTCATACCGTATGCTTCAATCACTGGGCAACTAAAAACATCATTTAGATCTTTGAATACCACTGGCGGTAAAGATGCAGATGATGATCTAATTAATCTTAGTTTTAGTAGCTTAGCAACTTCTAAATTTCTACGTGCTCTTAATAAAATCGCCTGATGCATTGTAGGCACCCCTGAGTACCAAGTTATTTTTTCTGATTTAGCCATATCTAAAAACTTGATAGCATTAAAACCATTTGATGCACATACAGATGCCCCAGCTTTCATTGATGAAGCTAAAATAGCTATAAGACCATGTATATGAAAAAGTGGCATAATATTAAGACAATGGTCATTTTTAGAAAGATTTAAACTTTTAGAAATATTTTCTGCAGAAGAAAAAATATTTTTATTTGTTAAAGGAACAATTTTTGGTCTTGATGTAGTACCAGAAGTGTGTAGCACTAATGCTTCATCATTTTCATCAGGTAAAGAATATTCACTTTCTTTTTCATAAATATTAAATATTCCTGAAGGTCCATCCTTTTCTGGATTAATTTCGCATAATTCTATTTTTAATTTTTTTGCTACATCGACAACTGGATTTTCAGAATTTTTCTCAACCAAAACAATTTTTGGATTTAAATCTTTTAAATAAAATTCATACTCCTCAGATTTATATGATGGATTTAAAGGTGCAGCAGACATATAGCTTGAAATAGCTAAAAAACTTGAAGCCATATATGGCCCATTTGGTAAAACTATCGCTGCTCTATCTTTGTTTGATAATCCATTTCCAGCCAGCTGTTTAGAAATTTTATCTATAAATGATTTTAAATCTTTGTAATTTAGTTTTGTACTTATTTCAGAGGTTAGAGCAATATTTTCATCATTCACCTTTTCAAAAATGTTTCTAACAATTCTTTTTGACATTATTTAGTACCCTTTTGCGTAACCATCTTTTCTAGGATCAGATCCTCCTAAAAGATCCCCTTCTGCACGATTTATTTTAATAGCTTGACCTCCACCATGAGTGCCAACAATATACTCAACATTATGACCGATTTCTTTCAATTCGTTAAAAATTTGATTATCAACTGATTTTTCAAGCTTATAAATATTGTTAAAATGAAAGGCTCTTGGAAAACTTAAAGCCTCTTGAGGACCCATGCCGTAATCAATCATATTATTTAAAACATGCACCTGTCCTACTGGTTGATATTGCCCTCCCATAACTCCATAGCTCAAAGTTGTATTGTTATCTTTGTCAATGACCATACCTGGAATTATAGTGTGTAATGGTCTTTTTAAGCCCTCAATACAGTTTGGATGTCCATGCTCTACTCTGAAATTTGTACCCCTGTTATGTAAAAGTATTCCACTTTTATTTGTAGTGATACCTGATCCAAATACGTAACAAACTGAATTAATGATGGACACACTATTTAAGTCTTTATCTACAACTGTTAGATAAATAGTTTCTGGGTGAGCTGGGATATTTAAGTCACCAACATCACTGCATGAATTGAGCTTAATTTTATTAAAAATATCCTCAATATTTTTATCACTTAAAATTTCAGCTAAATCAAAATTTACAAAATTTGGATCGCCTAAGCTTGTTTCTTTAACTTTATAAGCTTGTTTTGTAACTTCGGCTTCAAGATGAAATCTTTCTGTACTGTTGAATTTATAGTTTTGAATATTTAGTTTTTCTAACAATTTCATCATAATTAAAACTGTTACACCAGGCCCATTTGGAGGACATTGATGAATAAAATCACCCTTATAACTAGATTTTATTGTTTCTGATCTTATTGTGTTCTGTTTAGAAAAATCGTCAAAAGTATGTACACCCCCTAATTCATTTAAACTTTCAATTATATCTTTTGCAATCTCACCCTCATAAAATTCTTTACTTCCTTTTTTACTAATTGCCTCTAATGTTTTTCCTAATGGAATATTTTTCATTAATTCATTTTCTTGATAAGTACGACCTTCTTTCAAAAAAATTTTTTTAGAATTTTCATTTCCATTAATTTTATTTAAACTATTATACCAAGCATTTGACACTACTTTAGAAATCTTGTGACCATTTTTTGCAATCTCAATTGCGCCTGTAAATAATTGTTCAAAATCTAATTTTCCAAATTCTTTATGAATAGTTTCCCAAGCATGAACTGCACCAGGAATCGTGACTGAATGAGGACTTGTTAATCCAATTTTATCTATATTTTTTTCCTTAAAGAAATCATAA
Source organism: uncultured Pelagibacteraceae bacterium (assembly GCA_902552755.1). Classification (GTDB taxonomy): domain Bacteria; phylum Pseudomonadota; class Alphaproteobacteria; order Pelagibacterales; family Pelagibacteraceae; genus Pelagibacter. The sequence goes on from CACDHV010000025.1 coordinate 7,225, forward strand.
TTTAATTTCTCTGGTGCCAACCCAGATCCATTAAAAGATACTGCATCTTTATTATTCATTTTGACGATTGCAAAACAGTCTCCACCAATACTTGTTGCATTAGGCTCAACTACAGATAAAACAATTGAAGCTGCTATAGAAGCATCTACAGCATTTCCACCCATTTTTAGTATTTTTAAGGCTTCTTCAGTCGCTAATGGATGAGAAGTTGCAGCCATAGCATTTGATGAGCGTGCATCTTTATCTTTTGTTGATTGATTATTCATAGTACAGATTAAATCTCAAAAATTTATAAATGATTACTAAAGTAAATAAAAGCATTATCATATTCTGTATTTTTGCCTTTGGTTTTTTATTATCAAATCTTGTTAGGTCTATTACTGCAACATTAACGCCGGTCCTGACATATGAATTCGATTTAACAGCAGGGAATTTAGGACTGTTAGCAGGAGGCTATTTTATTGGCTTTTCAATTATGCAAGTCCCAATAGGACTACTACTTGATAAATTTGGACCAAAAAAAGTTGTTGGGTATTTTTTAATAATTGCATTGGTAGGAACCTTATCATTTGCATTAGCAAAAAGTTTTTCTGGCTTGCTTATTTCAAGAATATTTATTGGGATCGGTGTGAGCGCTTGTATGATGGGACCTCTAACAGGATACAGAGTTTGGTTTGCTGAAAAATATCAACAGCGCGCCAATTCATGGATGTTAATGGTAGCAAATATAGGTTTTGTATCATCTACTTTACCTGTCCAAATTTTATTACCATACATAGGATGGAGATGGATTTTCATTTTAATAGCTATACTTATTTTAATAAGTATTATTTTAATTTTCTTATTCACTCCTAATTGGGAACAGAAAGAAAACTTCACTGTTGATGAAGAAAAAAAAGGTTTAGCACAAATTTGGAAGAATAAGTTTTTTATCAGTATGGTACCATTAGCATTTATTAATTATGGTGGTATACAGGCAATCCAAACGCTTTGGGCCGGTCCTTGGATGCTAAATATTACAGGTTATTCTCCATTTCAAAGTGCTACAGGCTTGTTTTGGATCAATGTAACTATGTTAGCATCATACTTTTTATGGGGATATATTCTCCCCAAACTCTCTGATTATGGAATAAGTAGTGTTAAACTAATTAAATTTGGACTCCCAATAAGTTACTTTGTTTTTTTTCTAATAATCTTTTTTGGTCCTAAAGCTGGAGCTTTTTTATTTGCAATATACATTATGACTTCAATTGTAATTTCTCTAACTCAACCAGCTATAGCTTTAAACTTTTCACAAAATTTAGCAGGCAAGTCACTTACTTCATATA
>CACDHV010000026.1 GCA_902552755.1 uncultured Pelagibacteraceae bacterium
GTTTCATCAAATTTTAGTAAAGCTCTTGAAATACCATGTACTAAAGCACCAGCTTGACCAGTTTGTCCTCCACCTACAACTTTTGATTTAACATCGTAATCTGTTGACTGATTAATTATTTCAAAAGGTCTTAAAATTTGCATAACATGATTAGCTCTTGGAAAATAGTCATTTAAAGATTTACCATTTACATAAAATTTTCCTGAACCTTTTTTTAACCACACTTTAGCTACAGATTTTTTTCTTCTTCCTGTAGCGTATTTACTATCTTTAAAGTCTAATTTTATTTTTGGTGTGGATGTTTGAGAAGTTTCCATATTAATTTCTTACAATGTTTTTTTGATTAAGCTTACCGATTTCAATTATTTTTGGATTTTGCGCAGTGTGAGGGTGTTCATCTCCAGAATAAATTTTTAGTTTAGTTAATTGTTTTTTCCCTAGTGCACCTGAGGGTAACATTCTTTTAACAGCTAACTTCAATACTTCACCCGGTTTTTTTTCACTCAATTTTTCAGGTGTTATTTCTTTAATTCCACCAGGGTATCCTGTGTGTCTGTAATATTTTTTATTTTGAAATTTATTTCCCGTGAATTTAATTTGGTCTACATTTTTGATAACAACAAAATCTCCATGGTCCATATGAGGTGTATATGTTGTTTTATTCTTCCCTCTTATAATCTTTGATACAACTGTTGCTAGTCTACCGACAACTGCTCCTTTGGCATCTATTTCAAACCACTCGCTATTTATCTCATCTTTTTTAACAAACTTTGTCATGAATGCGGGATTAATACTTATAATTACATATATTGTCAAATTATTATATTTTATTTGAACTGAATGGTTGATTGAATTATGACCATTTATTAGTAATAATAACGATGATAAAAACGAATTCACAAAATTTTAAATTAAAGGAGCCTAATGAGTGATAAAAAAAAAGAGTTGAAACCAAATACGTATAAATTTGATACCCTTAGTTTACATGCTGGTTATCAGCCACACAAAAATGCTGGGTCAAGACAAGTACCAATATACCAAACCACATCTTACCTTTTTGACGATGTCGATCACGCAGCTGCTCTTTTTAATTTAGAAAGAGGTGGACATATTTATAGTAGAATTTCAAACCCAACGGTAGGTGTATTAGAAGAAAGGGTTGCTTCACTTGAAGGCGGTACAGCAGCATTAGCTACATCTTCAGGAATGAGTGCAATATTTTTGACAGTAATGACATTGTGTGAAGCAGGTGATCATTTAGTTGTATCATCTCAACTATATGGAGGAACTGTAAACTTATTTAGATTAACTTTACCTAAATTTGGAATTAAATGTACATTTGTTAAACCTAGAGATACTGAAGGATTTAAGAAAGCAATTCAGAAAAATACAAAAGGTATTTTTGGAGAACTGGTTGGAAATCCGGGTAACGAAATAATGAACATGCCAGAGATTGCTAAAATCGCTCATGATGCTGGAATTCCACTGATGGTTGATGCAACTTATCAAACTCCTTATTTATGTAAACCATTTGAGCATGGCGCAGATATAGTAATTCATTCACTAACAAAATGGATGGCAGGACATGGATCTTCAATGGCAGGAATATTAGTTGAAGGTGGAAAATTTGATTGGATGCAAAATGATAAATTTCCAACAATGACAAAACCATATGAGGGATATCATGGTTTATCTTTTGCAGAAGAATTTGGTCCAACAGCATTTACTATGAAAGCTAGAGCTGAAGGTATGAGAGATTTTGGTCCTTGTTTAAGTCCTCAAAATGCGTGGAATGTTTTACAAGGCATAGAAACTTTGTCAGTACGAATGAAAAAACATTGTTCTAATGCAGAGGAAATGGTTAAATATTTATCAAACCATGAAAGTGTTGCCTGGGTATCACATCCAAGTGTTCCTGATCATCCAGATCATGAATTAGCAAAAAAACTTTTACCAAATGGAAGAGGTTCAATGATTGCATTTGGTATTAAAGGTGGAAAAGATGCTGGTGTTGCATTTATTAATAACGTAAAATTAGCATCACATTTGGCAAATGTAGGCGATACAAGAACTTTAGTTATCCATCCTGCTTCTGGAACTCATTCACAAATGGATGAAGCAACTTTGAAGTTTGCTGGTTTGTCCCACGACATGATTAGATTATCAGTAGGTATAGAAGACATTGATGATATAAAAAACGATTTCGAGATTGGTTTTAGAGCAGCAAGAAAACCAAGACTTGTTTCAAATCAATGAAATTCAAAGTAAACGGGCATGAAGTTTTCGCCTCTACTGGTGGAAGACCATTTGATAAAAAAAAACCATTAATTATATTTGTCCACGGAAGTGGTTTAACCCATATGACCTGGGTTCTTCAAACAAGATATTTTGCTTTTCATGGGTATAACTCATTAGCAGTTGACCTACCCGGTCATGGCTTATCTAGTGGTGAAAGTCTTAAATCAATTGAGGAAATGGCAGATTGGGTAAGCGATGTAATTGATGCTGTGGGTCACAAAGAAGCTTCCTTAGTAGGACACTCACAAGGATGTTTGGTAACAGTAGAATGTACATCAAGATATCCTAGTAAAATTAAAACTTTGAGTTTGATGGGTGGAGCTGGCGCTATACCAATGAACCCAGAGTTGCTTTCACTAGCTGAAAATAATGATCCTAAAGCAGTAGATTTAATGATGGATTGGGCACATGGTCCAGCTGGTCATTTTGGTGGTCATCCAGTACCTGGTCTTTACCATATTAACACAGGAACAATGCTTGCAAAATCTAGAACAATACAGAATACATTAGGTGTAGATTTTAGAGCTTGTGATAATTACAAAAATGGATTTGAGGCAGCTAAAAAAATTAAATGTCCTACTCTATCAATTTTAGCAACCGATGATAAAATGTGCCCTGTAAAAGAGGGAAAAAAATTAGCTTCATTAATAGATGGTAGTCAAGTTGATATAATTGATAACTGCGGTCACATGATGTTATTGGAAGAAGCAGATAGAGTATTAACTGTACTTAAAAAATTTATAACTACAAATTATCCCCCATTATCAAGTTAAATTTAAGCTTGATTGTATTTTTTCATTTTAGTTTAATACATTTTTAAACAGAAGGGGAAATATGAGTAAAAATAAACATCCAGAGACAATCGCATTACATGGTGGAGATTACAGAAGTGATCCGGCTACAACAGCAGTAGCAGTACCACTATATAGAACAACATCTTATCAATTTAATGATACAGACCATGCTGCAAATTTATTTGCACTAAAAGAATTTGGAAACATATATACAAGAATTATGAATCCAACAAATGACGTACTTGAAAAAAGAGTTGCGGCTCTTGAAGGTGGACTTGCAGCTGTAACCGTTGGTTCAGGTCAAGCAGCATCAACATTTGCTATAATGAATGTTTGTCAATCAGGCGATAACTTTATAAGTTCAACTGATTTATATGGAGGAACTGTTAACTTATTCACTCACACACTTAAAAAATTAGGAATCGAGTGTAGATATGCAGATCCCTCAGATCCAAGTAATTTTGAAAAATTAATTGATGAAAAAACAAGATGTTTTTATGCAGAAACTTTGCCCAATCCATACCTAAGGGTATTTCCAATTAAAGAAGTTTCGGACATAGGCAGAAAACATAATATTCCATTAATAATGGATAATACTGCAGCGCCTGTAATTTGTAAGCCCTTAGAACATGGAGCTGCAGTTGTAGTTCACTCACTAACTAAGTTTATTGGAGGCCACGGAACAGTAATTGGTGGAGCTCTTGTTGACGGTGGTAATTTTGATTGGACAAAAGATCCAAAAAGACAACCATTATTTAATGAACCAGATGCAAGTTATGGTGGTGCCAAATGGGGTGAAGTAGTACCTCAGTTAACAGGTGCAAATGTTTCATTTGCTGTAAGAGCTAGAGTATGTCTTCTTAGAGATTTGGGAGCTCCATTAGCACCAGATAATGCATGGGGAATAATCCAAGGTCTAGAAACTGTACCATTAAGAATGAAACAGCATTGTTCTAATGCAGAGAAAGCTGTAGCATTTTTACAAAAACATAAGAATGTAGAGAGAGTTATCTACCCTACTCTTCATAAAGGAGAAATTGGTGATAGATCTAAAAAATATATGAAGGGTGGAAATGGAGCACTTGTAGGTATCGAGGTTAAAGGTGGTGTTGAAGCAGGTAAAAAATTTATTGAATCATTAAAAATGTTTTACCATGTTGCAAATATTGGAGATGCCAGAAGTTTAGCTATACATCCAGCAACAACTACTCACAGCCAATTAACTGAAGAAGAGCTTTTAGCGGCAGGTGTAACACCAGGATATGTAAGATTGTCTATTGGGATTGAACACCCAGACGATATTATAGCTGATCTAGATCAAGCTTTAGGAGCTTCTGGAAAGCCTAGTTTGAAAGCTGTAAGTTAGATTTTGTGTTTATAAATAAAAAATAAATACAAGACGCTACTAAAAAAATAGAACTTATTTGGTGCATAGATGCAATTAATATCTGTGCACCATGTAATAAAGTAAAAATCCCTAAAACAATCTGCAAAATTATAAAAAATCCCAAAATATGAACTGATTTATATAAATCTGTTTTCTTATTTCTATAAATATAAAATAATAAAAAAAAATAAAATAATCCAATTAAATATGCTAGTTTTCTATGTATAAATTGTACCAATGATGGATCGCTAAAAGCTGAAAATTTAAATAAATTAACAACACTATTATCATTTGGAAAAATTGAGTTACCCATTAATGGCCAGGAATTATAAATTTTGCCTGCATCCATTCCAGAAACGAATGCACCAATAGAAATTTGTAAAAAGATTAAAAAAAGAAAACTTAATGGGAATATTATATTTATTGTATTTTGAAAATTGTTTTTAACTTTTGTTTTTAAATAATTCCAGAATATTAAAGACAAAATAAGAAAAGCCATCAATAAATGTACTGATAATCTAAAATGACTAACATCTACTCTATCTATAAGACCACTACTAACCATATACCATCCTATAAATCCTTGAAAGCATATTAAGCCAAAGATAAAATAAAAACTTATTAATTTTTTAAATTTAACTTTAAGTGTGAAATATATTAGCGGTATTAGAAAAGCCAAACCTATTAACCTACCCATAAATCTGTGAGCCCATTCCCACCAAAAGATAACTTTAAATTCTTGCATGGTCATATCATAATTTTGTAATTTAAATTCGGGTATTTCTTTATATAAATCAAAATACATATTCCATTGAGAATTATTAAATGGTGGAAAGAAACCTGAGAATAATTGCCATTCTGTAATTGATAAACCAGAGTCAGTTAATCTTGTTAAACCACCAACAATAATCATCGCTGAAATCATCCAAAACATGCTTATAAGCCATATAGATATTTGGTTATTAACCTTTAGATTTTCAGTATACATAGAGGGATAAATATAATAATTTTTAAATTATCCAATTATATAAATGTCGCCATTAAAAAAACATAAACTTAGTAAAATAAGAAAAGAACTAGATAAATTAGACAATGAATTAATAAAAATTATTAAGAAAAGAACTAATTTGGTTAAAAGAGTTTTGGCGATTAAAGAAAGAAAAAACCAGATCGTCGACCAAAAAAGAATTAATTTAATCCTTAAAAATATTAAAAATAAATCGATTAAAAACAAAATAGATCCAAAGATCACACATAAAATTTGGAAAAATATGATTTACGCATATATTGATTTTGAACGTAGAAACTTTAATAAAAAAAAATAAATTATTTACTATGTGGCGGTAATTTTTTTTCTACAAAAACTTCGTGTTTTCTAGTTGCTGGATTATATTTTTTAGCTTTAAGTTTAACTTTAGCTTTTTCCCCACCAGCTGGTTTTTTCACATAATAAAAAAAAGGACTATCAGGTTTCGCCTCAGGAACTAATCTAACTTTAACATGTGTTTTTTTGGCCATTTAATTTTTAAACTCTTTCAACATTTTTTTAATTTTATTTATTTTTGATTTAATAATATTTTTTTGGTTTATAGAGGTATTGTATAATTCGTCAATATCTGAATTTTCTGAATTTAGAACCTTTTTAACTCCATTTAACGTCATACCCTTGTCTTTCAACAAGAATTTAATTTTTTTTAATATATTTATTGCATTCTCATCATAATATCTTCTTTTTCCATAGAAAATCTTAGGCTTTATTTGCTTAAATTCTTTTTCCCAAAATCTTATAGTATGTGTAGATGGTAAACCATTTTTTTTGTTAATTAGATCTAAGATTTTTGCGACTTCGCCAATAGTTTTGTATTTGCTATTAGGGTTAAAACTATTCATTTTGGTTTATATATTTTTTAAACTCTTTAGATGGTTTAAAAAGAATAACATTTCTCTCTGAAATTGTTTTAATTTCTTTAGTTTTTGGATTTCGACCAAATCGTTGATTTTTTTTTCTAAGCGTAAAAGTACCAAATTTAGAAATTTTAACTTTTTTGTGCTTTATAATATTTCTTAGTATCAATTCTAATATATCTTCCAATAAAGTTTCACTAATTTTTTTTGAAAAACCTATCTGCATATATATAGAATTAATAATTTCTTTTTTAGTTAAATTAATTCTTATCATTTGATATTATTCTTTATTTGATTAATTAAATTACCTCTGATTGTTTGTTCACAAACTTTTAAAGAATTTGCAAATCCTATTGCGTCTGTAGAACCATGACTTTTTATGACAGGTTTACTTAAACCTAGAAGAATTGCACCATTGTATAATCTAGGATCAAGTTTATTTTTGAAATTTTTTAGATTATTAAAATTAATTAATGATGATAATTTTCCAATTATCGAAGATGTTAGTGCTTTTTTAAGCTCGCTTATTATAAAATTTGATGTCCCTTCTGCAGTTTTTAAAGCTATATTTCCAGTAAAACCATCAGCAACAATTACATTAACCTCGCCTTCCATAATATTATTCCCTTCTATATAACCCTTAAAATCAAATAATTCATATTTTGTCTCATTTAATAATTGATAGGTATCCTTAATCATTGCATTACCTTTTAACTCTTCTGAGCCAATATTAAGTAACGCAACATTTGGTTTTTTACTCGCAAATAAGACTTTATGTAATGCAGATCCCATAATGGAAAAATCAATTAAATTTTTTGAATTACAGTCTATGTTTGCACCAAGATCCAAAACAACATTCATTCCTTTTTTACTAGGCCATAGTGCAGCTAATGCGGGTCTATCAATATTTTCGACCATTTTTAAATTTAGTTTTGATATTAAAAAAAGTGCTCCAGTATTACCAGCAGATACAATTGCATGAGCTTCATCATTTTTTAATGATTCTATTGCAAGCCATAAACTTGTTTTTTTTCCTCTTTTAGCAGCAGACAAGGCAGTATCTTCACCTTCAACAACATCATTTGTATGTATTATTTCAAATCTTTTTTTTGATAAATTATATTCCTTTATAAGTGGACCTATTAATTCTTGATTACCAAAAATTTTGTAAAACACATCAGCAGAAGAATTAGAGTGCAATTTAATACCTTCTATGACTTTATTTGGAGAATTATCACCACCCATTGCATCTACAGCAACAAATATTGGGTTGTTCATAAAAAAATTATTCTTTAGGATCTAAAACTTGTCTTCCTTTATAGAAACCTGTTTTTAAATCTAAATGATGAGAAAGTCTATATTCACCCGATTTTTTATCCTCTATAATATTTTTTGAAGATACTTTTAGATGAGAACGTCTTTTACCCGCTCTAGACTTTGTT
>CACDHV010000027.1 GCA_902552755.1 uncultured Pelagibacteraceae bacterium
ACGTTTCTTCATCTTTTCCAGTGTTTGAAGGTGATCAAATATTAATTTCTACCAATAAAGGTAGGGTAATAAGAACTGCTGTAAAAGAAATAAGGATTGCAGGAAGAAATACTCAAGGCGTAAGAATTATTAAATTAACTGGAGATGAAAAGGTTGTCTCCTCAATTAAATTAGATGATAATTTAGTTTAATGAAAAACATAGCCATATACCCAGGAACATTTGATCCAATAACAAACGGTCATATTGATGTTATTAAAAAAGCATTAAAATTAGCTGATAAAATAATTGTTGGTATTTCTGATGGTAATGAGAAAAACTTTCTATTTCCAATAGACGAAAGATTAAAAATTGTTACAAAAGCTTTATATGGCGATTTAAAACTTCCAAAAAAAAAAATTCAAGTAATTAAATTTAATTCATTAACAACCGAATTATGTAAAAAGTATAAATCAAATCTAATTCTAAGAGGCTTGAGAGCCGTATCAGATTTTGAATATGAGTTTCAACTAGCCGGTATGAATAGAAAACTAAACAATAATGTAGAAACAATATTCCTTATGTCTGATGTTGAAAATCAGATTATTTCGTCAAGATTTGTTAAAGAAATAGCTCAACACAAGGGTGATTTAAGAAAATTTACAACTAAAAGCACCATTAAGTCATTGAAGGAAGTTTATGCTTAAAAGAATTTATATTTTATTTTTTTCAATATTTTTATTAACAACAGCTTTAAATGCAAAGGAGAATACAATGATACTTAAACTAAAAGATGGAGATGTAAAAATTGAATTATTTACAGATGTTGCGCCAAACCATGTAAAAAGAATAACTGAACTAGCTAATGGTGGAAAGTATGATGGAGTTGTTTTTCATAGAGTAATCGATGGTTTTATGGCTCAAACGGGAGATGTTCAATTTGGAAATTCATCTTCTGATAGTTTTAATTTAAGCAGAGCTGGCATGGGCGGCTCTGACTTACCTAATCTTAAAGAAGAGTTTAATGATTTACCACATGAAAGAGGAACATTGTCTATGGCAAGATCTTCAGATCCGAATAGTGCCAACAGTCAGTTCTTCATATGCTTTGGACCCACACCACATCTTGATAGACAATATACTGTATTTGGAAAAGTTACAGAAGGAATGGAGTTTGTTGACATGATAACAAAAGGAGATGGACCAAATGGCTCTGTTTCTAATCCAGATAAAATAATTAGTTTTAAATCTGAGTAGACATTAATGGATGGAAGACATAAAAAAGAATTTTTCTTTTAGCGTTAAACATCAAAATAAAAACTATAGAGTTGGATTAATCGAAACCCATCGTGGATTAATTAATACTCCTGCTTTTATGCCCGTAGGTACACAAGCCACTGTTAAAGGTGTTTTTATTGATGATATCGTTAAAACAGGAAGTGAGATAATTCTCTCAAATACATACCACTTAATGATAAGACCTGGAACAGAGAGAATAGAGTCAATTGGTGGCTTACACAAATTTATGAATTGTAATCTTCCTATTTTAACTGACTCTGGTGGTTATCAGGTGATGTCTTTATCTAAATTTAATAAAATTGATAGAGATAAAGGAGCAATTTTTCAATCACATATAGATGGAAAAACTTTTATATTAAGTCCCGAGGAAAGTATTAAAATTCAAAAAAAACTTAACTCAGATATTGTTATGGTGATGGATGAGTGTCCTAAAAATACCAATGATTATAATAAAATTAAAATATCCATGGAATTATCTGCAGAGTGGGCAAAAAGATCAAAAGTAGAATTTGGAAAAAATCCTCACAAAGCTTTGTTTGGTATTGTTCAAGGAGGTTTATTTAATGATTTAAGAAATGAGTCACTTAATAAATTAATTGAAATTGGATTTGATGGTTACGCCATTGGTGGTTTAGCTGTTGGAGAAACTCAAAGAGAAATGTTTGACGTGTTAGATGGTATCAAAGATAACTTGCCAATTGATAAACCAAGATATTTAATGGGCGTAGGAACTCCATCTGATATACTAGGTGCAGTTAAAAGGGGAATCGATATGTTTGATTGTGTCCTTCCAACTAGATCAGGAAGAACTGGACTAGCTTTTACATGGAATGGTAGGGTTCAAATTAGAAATTCTGAAAACAAATTAGACAATACACCTCTAGATAGTAATGTTAGTAAGTTTGACTTAAATAAATACTCTAAAAATTATTTAAACCACCTCCATAATACTAACGAAATGTTGTCATCAATGATTTTAACATTAAATAATATAAATTTTTATCAAGAACTTATGTATGAAATTCGAAAAAATATTAAAATGGGAACTTTTGATCAGTTTCATGACAAGTATATTAATATTTTGTAAATTTTTACCATTGCCAAATATAAAAAAATCAATATAAGAATTTTCGTGTTGGGCCCTTAGCTCAGTTGGTAGAGCAATTCCCTTTTAAGGAATGGGTCGATGGTTCGAGTCCATCAGGGCTCACCAACGCATCAAGCAATTGGTGGATATTGTAAAATAATCTCGTTCATCCAATTATTAATTTGGTCTATCCGTCTGTCATTTGATGGATGTGTGCTCATAAATTCAGGTGGTTCTTTGCCTTTGTTAGCTTTTTTCATCCTTTCCCAAATTTTAGTAGTTTCTCTTATATCGTAACCAGATAAAGAAGAGAAAATTAATCCTAAATAATCAGCTTCACTTTCTTGTTTTCTTGTAAAAGGGTTCATTATTCCAATTTGGGATAATAAGCCAACTGTATTCATACCTGTTGTTTTATTAACTTGAGATAACTTTCCCCCGGTTGCAATATCAATTATTCCAGTTGTTGTATTTAATAATACTGCTCTGCTTGCTCTTTCAACTGAATGTTTTGCAACTGCGTGAGCAATTTCATGTCCCATTACAGCTGCTAAACCATCGTCATTTTTAGTAATATCTAACATACCTGTGTAAACAGCAATCTTTCCCCCTGGCATACACCATGCATTTTTAACTTTTTTATTATCAATTAAAATATACTCCCAAGAAAAGTTTACAGTCGGGTCTTCCATATTATTCTTGTAAAAATACTCAGATATCGAAGTTTCTATTTTTGATCCAATTCCAATAATTTTATCTAAACTCTCTTTATCGTCACTTAATTTAGCTTTTTGTTTTACTTTTTCATACAATTGTGCAGCTTGTGAATTTAATTTTGATTCTGGGATTAATTTTAATTGTCTTCTATCTGTGATTGGAGCTGTAGTGCATGCGTGTAAACCTGCAGAAAGACAGCCACAACCCATTAAATATATAAAATTTCTTCTATTCACTTTTCTTTATATTTATATTACATGTAATTGATAATCAATTAAAGTTATGTCGAAACTAAAAAGAAAAAAAATTTCGTTTGTTGCAAGACTAAGGAACTATTTTATAACAGGAATTGTTGTTTTAGTCCCTATTGGAATTACATTATATCTTACAACATTTTTTATATCAATTTCATCAAAGTTAATTCCACAAGGAATAAATCCAAACAGCTATTTACCTTTTGCCATACCAGGTTTAGAAATCTTACTTTCGGTAATCTTTATTACTCTTGTAGGTGGATTATCACTCTCATTTATTGGTAAAAAATTTTTACAGTTATTTAATGATTTGTTAAAAAAAATACCAATTTTAAGGACCATCTATTCTGCTATTGGTCAAATGACAGAAACATTTGCTCCAAAAAGGGGATCAAAAAAAAGTGTGGTTCTAATTCAGTATCCACGAAAAGGTACATGGGCAGTTGGTTTTGCTACAAAAGAAAATAAAGGTGAAATTTCAAAAAAAACTAACACAGAATTAGTAAATGTTTTTGTTCCTACAACGCCAAATCCAACTAGTGGTTTTTTATTAATGTTTCCCAAAAGTGAGATTGTATATCTAGATATGACATTTGAAGAGGCATCAAAATTTATTGTTTCAGCTGGGACATCAGATACTAAAACTAAATAGTCTCATTAATTACAGCAACCTTGTCGTAAAGTTTGATAAGCTTATTAAAATTATTTATTTTAATGTTATTTTTTTCAATTTTTTTAATCTCTTTTTCTGCAATATCGAAAAGATCTTTATGTTGAATAGGATCTGCTAGGTTGTATTTTTTTAAACCACTTTGCTTAAATCCTAATATATCACCATATCCTCTAATTTTTAAGTCTTCCTCAGCAATTTTAAAACCATCATTAGTATTTTTGAGAATTGTTATTCTCTTACGAGCATTTTCACTCAGTCCTTCTTTAAACATAAGTATACAAGATGACTCTTTGTTACCTCTGCCAACACGTCCTCTCAATTGATGTAGCTGAGATAAACCATACTTATTAGAATTTTCAATGACAATTACATTTGCATTTGGAAAATCAATTCCAACCTCAATTACTGTAGTTGAAACTAATATATCTATCTCTCTATTATTAAACTTATTTAATACTTTATCCTTTTCTTCTTTACTCATTGCTCCATGAACAATATCAACTCTGTCTTTAAAAATTTTACTCAAATATTTATATTTTTCCGTAGCAGATTGATGGTCAATCTTTTTTTCTTCATCAAAAGTTTTAACATCATTTGCAACATACAAATTATTAGAATTGATTGTTTCAATAAATATATAAGGTTCATTTGGATTTATTGATAATTCACTAACAATTCTATTAGTAATAACTGAATTGTAAAATATAGGTAAAACTGTTTTATTTTGAACCACAGTTATTAACGATTTTCCATTTATTATATTTGTTATTCTAACTGGTGTTCCATTAGGGAGATTAGGACTTAATATATTAATTGATGCATTGTCCAATTTATATTCTAATGAATTATCTATATCTTCACTGTAAATTAAAGCAAAACCTTTGTTAGAATAAACAATATTTATTAAATCATTTTTCTTATTCATTTTTGGAATTTCTTTAATTTGTTCTTTTTGAGCAACAGTTTTTTTATCTTCAGGTTTACTTTTAATATTTATGTTTTTTGAATGATGCTCACAAGCAAATAAAGTTAAAAATATGAAGTATAAAATATTTAAATTGCATTCTTAAACTTATTTTTTAATGTGCATACTGCTAATGCAAATCTTAAAGATCTATTCCATTTTAAAATTAATTCGTAATTATCAAAAACTACATAAGCTGGTGTTAATTGATTTGCATCTGGAATAATATCATAATCTGGGGTTACTAGTGCTGCTTTTAAATTATCAAGATCGTTAAGAATTTCACTATTTTTAATATACTTTTTTAAATAGGAAATTTTATTTTTATGCTTAATTTGTTTTGCAGATGTATTTAGATATTTATAGGGCGTTTCATTAATAAGCTCAACTTTGAAAAAACATGGAGCGCTATTATCCCACCCCATTTTATTTAAGTAATTAGCCGCAGATGCAAATGAGTCTTCGATACTCTTTAAATTTATAGTTTCATCTTTATTATAATCAATTGCATAGTTTTTAATAGTAGAGGGCATAAATTGGAAATTACCAAATGCACCTGCCCATGATCCTAAATAATTATTTGGATTTACAATTCCATTATCAAATAATATTAGAAGAGTTATGAGTTCTGAAGTAAAAAATTCGCTTCTTCTTTTATCATAACTTAAAGTTGCTAAAGAAGAAACTATATCCATTTTTCCTAAATAATTACCAAAATTCGTTTCAATACCCATTAGTGACAAGAGTAAGTCTCTATCTACAGAAAATTCACGAGTGATTTTATCAATTACTTCTTTATTTATGTTATAGATTTTTATTCCAGAGTTAACTTTTTTAATATTAGCTCTTTTAGTCACATATGTTTTAGTGTCTTCATAAAATTCTGGTTGGTATCTATCATATTTAATTACATTTTTTAAAAAAGAAGATTTACCAATAGTATTTTCAATTGTATTCAGACTCACGCCTCTTTCTAAAGCAACTAATTTAAATTTCTCTTTCCATTCTTCGAATTCAGTTTCATTCGCGTAAGCATTGAAATTTATGATAACAAAAAGAAAAAAAACACAAATTTTAATTTTTTTCATAAATATCTTTCAAATATATAAATACAGCAATCCATATTAAAATAAAACTGACTAACTGATTTATATTAAATTGCTCATTATAAATGAAAAAACCAAGTATAAATTGCAAAGTAGGAGTAATATAAAAAATCATACCAGCAGGTCCTAGTCCTGCTAATTCTACACCTCTTACATACAAAAAAAGAGGAATCACCGTCATTGGTCCTGCTAACATTAATAGTGGAATCAAGGAGGGTTTTGATAGACTGAAATCATTGTAATTATTAATACTAATTAAATAAAATGCAACTAATGCAAAAGGTAGTATGTACAAACTTTCAATGAGAAGACCTATATCAGTTTCAACTTTAATTTTTTTTCTTAACAGATTGTAAAAACTCCAACTCAAAGCTACAATTAAACCTACCCACGGAATTGAATTAAAATCTAATAATAATAAATAACTAACTGAAATAATTACTAAAAATATTGAAAGTCTGCCTTTTTTTGTGATCGTTTCTTTAAAGAAAAAATTTCCCAGGAAAACACTTATTATTGGCATTATAAAATAACCAAAACTAGCTTCTATTATTTTATCAACACTAACTGCATAGATCCAAACACCCCAATTAATAAATATTAAAAAGCCTGAGATAAAGAGCATTAATAATTTTTTTTTGTCTTTAAGAATTTTTTTAATAAAACTCCATTTAGAAAATAAAAAAGTAGTAACTATTAATACAAAAGCTGTCCAAACACTTCTATGAATTAATACTTCAACATGTCCTGCAAAAGAAATATATTTGAAGTAAATAACACCAAAAAAAACCCCACCAAAAAGAACCAAAGGATGTAAGTAAAACTCCTTTATTAAAATTTTTTTTGGTCATTTTTAAATATTTGAATATTTTGACTTAATACTTAAGGCATTTTATTGTTGAAATATATATTAATAATAATAAAACCTTGCTCACGGAGAGATGGCTGAGCGGTTGAAAGCATCGGTCTTGAAAACCGACAAAGGGGCAACTCTTTCCTGGGTTCGAATCCCAGTCTCTCCGCCATTCATTTAAAAGCAATCAACAGTTTTAATATTTTATTATTTTTAAATATCATTTCCTTCTTCAAAATTTTAATAATGTCTTCATCATTCATATTAACTAATTTATCTAGATCCACTAAATCGTCAAATGATAATGAATCAACAATAGATTTAACAAAACCACTGACAAATATATCCATTTCTTTTGTCCCTCGATATTGAGATCTATAAATAATCTTATTAATTAAATTTTGTTTGTTTGAATTCATTGTTTATAAACATATATATATATTTAATGAGTAATTTTGAATATTTATTGTCACCTATTAATAAAATTAAAGGTGTTGGTAAAAAAACATTAAGTTCATTCAACAAAAAAAAAATTTTTACAATTTTTGACCTATTATGGCATTTACCTATATCAAGAATTGAAACTGCTGAAGATACAGAGATTGATGATTTACAAGTAGGAAAAAATTACAATATTAAAGTTATACCACTTAAATATAATTTTCCACGAATTAGAAATTTACC
>CACDHV010000028.1 GCA_902552755.1 uncultured Pelagibacteraceae bacterium
GCTTCATAACAATTGAACGTGCAATTGCTACTCTTTGCTGTTCTCCTCCAGATAATTGACTGGGTAAATTATTTAGCCTCTTTCCAAGGCCAAGTTTATCTAGGATTTCTTTTGCTTTATTAATCGGATCTTTAATTTTATTAATTTCTAATGCTAAACTCACATTTTCTATAGCTGTATAATTGGGTATTAAATAAAATGATTGAAAAACAATACCAATATCCTTTCGTCTTATCTCTGAAATCTCATCTTCCTTTAAACTTGAAATTTCAAAGTCTTTAAATTCAATTTTTCCTGAAGATGCTTTTTCCAAACCACCTATCAGCATTATTAAGCTTGTCTTTCCTGATCCACTTTCTCCTACTACGGATATTGTTTCCTTATAATCAACTTCAAAGCTTACATCTTGTAAAACATTTATAAGATTGTTATCAGTATTATAGTTTAAGTTCACATCTGTTAGTTTAAGAAGTTTAGTCATGTTTAAAAAATGTATTATTAAAATAATTATATTATGTCTAGTTGCATTTGGGGTGAATGCTGAGAATAAAGTTGTTTTATTCGGAGATAGTTTGATGGCTGGATATGGACTTAAAAAAGAAGATCATTTGTCTACAGTGCTTCAAAAAAATTTAAATAATAATGGATTAGATGTCAAAATTATAAATGCAAGTGTCTCAGGTGATACAACTGCAGGAGGTTTAAATAGAATAAGTTGGACCCTATCAGAAAAGAATATTGATATTTTGGTTTTGGGTTTAGGCGCAAATGATATGTTAAGAGGTATAAAGCCAAACGAGACAAAAGAAAATTTAGAAAAAATAATTAAAATTATAATTGATAAAAATATTAAAATTATATTAGCAGGTATGATTGCCCCTGAAAGTCATGGTAAAGAATACAGGGATAAATTTAATATAATTTATTCTAACCTTTCTGATAAATATAGCTTAACTTTTTTACCTTTTCTTCTGGAAGGTGTTGCCTTGAAGCCAGAGCTAAATCTAGAGGATGGAATGCATCCAAATCCTAAAGGTGTTCAAATTATCAGTAAAAATATTGAAAAAAAGATAACTAGTTTGATTAATTAATTTAAAGCCTCACCAGCACTTAAGTAATTATATCCAAAAACATCTGCAACTGCTTTGTACGTTACTTCACCCTTATGGATATTTAAGCCAGCTAAGAAATTTGGATCATCTTTTAAAGCTTTATAATAACCATCACTAGCTATTCTGTTTAAAAAAGGAAGCGTAGCATTATTTAATGCGATGGTTGATGTTCTAGGGACACCACCTGGCATATTTGCTACACAATAATGAACAATATCATCTACAATGTATGTTGGTTCAGCGAATGTGGTAGGTTTACTTGTTTCAACGCATCCTCCTTGATCTATTGCAACATCAACTATTACTGATCCTCTTTTCATGTTTTTAAGCATCTTTTTTGTGACAAGTTTTGGTGCTTCTGCACCTGGTATTAAAACACCTCCAACTAATAAATCACATTCTGAAATTAATTTTTCTAAATCAGTTTCATCACTCAATTTTGGTATTATAAGATCACCAAATTTTTTTGATAATTCGTTTAGTCTTTTCTCTGATTTATCTACTATATGAACTTTTGCTTTCATACCTGTAGCAATAATTGCTGCATTTTCACCAACAACTCCGCCACCCAAAATCACTACATTTCCAGGATCAACACCGGGCGCTCCTCCTAAAAGAAGTCCTCTCCCCTTTTGATTTTTTTCAAGGCAATGTGCACCAGCTTGAACTGACATTCTTCCAGCAACTGCACTCATTGGAGCTAATAAAGGTAATCTACCGTTGTTGTCAGTAACCGTTTCATAAGCAATACAAACTGATTTAGAGTCTACTAAACCTTTAGTAAGTTCTTTTGCAGCCGCTAGGTGTAAATATGTAAAAACAATTTGATTTTCTTTAATCATTTTTACCTCGCTTGGTTGTGGTTCTTTTACTTTTACGATTATTTCTGCATCATCAAAAATATCTTCAGCTTTATCTAAAATTTTTGCACCTGCAGATTTATATTGTTCATTATAAAATCCAGCTTCGAAACCACCATTATTTTCTACTAGTACCTCATTTCCATTTGAAGTTAGTATTTTTACACTTTCAGGAGTAAGGCCAATTCTATTTTCTTGAGACTTTATTTCTTTTGGAACACCTATTTTCATATAAGTGGATTAATTTTTTTTGCTTTTCGAATAATTT
The DNA here is from genome assembly GCA_902552755.1 of uncultured Pelagibacteraceae bacterium. Classification (GTDB taxonomy): domain Bacteria; phylum Pseudomonadota; class Alphaproteobacteria; order Pelagibacterales; family Pelagibacteraceae; genus Pelagibacter. The sequence continues at coordinate 2,241 of CACDHV010000028.1, forward strand.
GTAATCCCAGTTCTTAATTTATCTATTATTTCATCGATGTGTTTTTTTTCACAAATAAACATTGGTGCAATAATTAAACAATCCCCTGTTGCTTTAAAATTCACTCCAGCATCATAACAATGTTTAAAGCATGTAAATCCTGCTGCTCCAGGTTTTTTATCCATTTTAATATCAATTCCACCCATCATTCCATAACCTCTTATGTTATCAACAACGTCTATATCTTTTAACGACATCAAACCTTCTTGGAAATATGGTGCTAAATTTTTAGCTCTATTAAATATATCTTCTTTTTCAAATATATCTTGAACAGCTAAACCTGCTGCAACAGAAACAGGTATTCCTGAATATGTGTAACCATGAAATAATTCTATAGAGCCTTTTGGTGATCCATCCATTACCGTATCATAGATTTCTTCTTTGCATGCAACTGCACCCAGAGGACTTATTCCATTTGTTGTAGCTTTTGCCATAGTTATAATATCTGGTGTAACACCATATTCTTGTGATGCAAATGGAGAGCCCGTTCTTCCCCATCCAGTTATAACTTCATCAAAAATTAATAATATGCCGTGCTTATCACAAATTTCTCTTAGTCTTTGTAAATATCCTTTTGGTGGGACTAGAGTTCCTGTAGATCCTGCAATTGGTTCTACAATACATGCTGCAATATTTTCTGATCCAAAGTTTGTACAAATTCTTTCTAAGTCTTCAGCAATTTCAACTCCTGTTTCTGGTTGGCCTGATATAAACTTATGTTCTGGTAAATGCGTATGTCTCATATGAACAACACCCGGCATCAATACACTAGCAAATGTTTTAACATTGTTGATCATTCCGCCGACTGAGGTTGCTCCGATATTCATACCGTGGTAAGCTCTTTCTCTACCTACAAATCTAAATCGTTCCCCTTCACCTCTAGCTTTATGATAAGCTACTGAAATTTTTATTGCTGTTTCAACTGCAGTTGACCCACAAATAGTATAAAAAATTCTATTTAAATTTCCTGGTGTATGTTTTGAAATTCTTGTTGCTAATTCAAATGATCCACCAAAGCCTTGTTGGAATGGTTGAGCGTAGTCTACTGTTCTTAATTGTTTTGTGATTGCCTCAATTATTTCTTCTCTACCATGTCCCAATGGATTACAAAATAATCCAGAACTTGCATCGATTTGTGTCTTGCCTTGATGATTTTTTAAATAAACACCTTTTGCCTCAACAATTAATCTAGGGTTTGCTTTAAAATCTCTATTGGATGAAAATGGCATCCAATGTTCATTTAAAGAATTTGGTATTTGTGGCTTTTCTGAACTCATAAAAATTTCTAATGTTATTATTACTCTTTCATAGACTAAAATAAAAAAATAGAAAATAATTTCTCTGCATTATAAGTATGTCATTAGGTGACACCAAATACAACTCAAAGTTGAACCCATTTTAGACATTTTTAAATCACCTTTGATTAATGTGCTTACAAAATACGTTTACATATATCTAAAATTGAACTTAAATGAGGGTAATTAAATTTAATTAAGGAGATAAAATGAAGAAACTAATTAGCTTTATTTTAGGAAGTTTATTTGCTCTTAACTTGTCAATTTCAGCTGCAAATGCTGCTGCAAATGAAGTAAGAGTTGCTTACTTTCTAGAATGGCCAAGTCCAAATTTAGAGGACATGCAAAAAAAGAATTTTGCTAAAGCACTAGGAGTTCCAGTAAAATGGACAAACTTCACTAATGGTGGAGCTATGACTGATGCAATGCTAGCTGGAGATATTGATATTTCATACTCTCAAGGTTTAGTACCTTTTATCAATGCTGTAAAATCTAATGCACCTATCAAATTAGTTGATATTGCAATGGAATATGGGATGGGCGGAACAACTTGTGTTACATCTAACGCTTCTGGAATTACAAAAGCAAACGGCTCTGAATTAGAAGGTAAAAAAGTTGCTGTTCCACTTGGAACTATGGCTGAGTATGTCTTTGACGAAAGTATGAAAGTTATTGGAGCTGATAGAAGTAAAATGGATATAATTCAAATGGATCCAGAAGAAGGTGCTGCTGCATTAGTAAGTGGTGATGTTGTAATGGCATGTTTATTTGGCGGAAATTCTATTAAAGCTGCAGTTGCGGTTGGTTCTAGACTTTTAACAGTACAAGAAGCAAGAGATGCAGGTATCTTAGGAATAGATATTACATCTGTAACTGATAAATTTATGAAAGAAAATCCAGGTATGCTTAGAACTTTTATAGAAGTAACTCATGAAGCAAATGATAGATATAGAGCTGGTAAAAGCGATATGAACGCAATGTCAAAAGCTTCAGAAATGAAAGTTGCTGATATGAAAGAAACTTTAAGTGGATTTAAATTTCTTACTCCAGAAGAGACTAAACAGTCAATGGAGAGCGGTAATCTTGATGGTTTCCTAAAAGGTATGGGAACACCAGGCGGTGCCGTTGATACTAGTTTTTTACCTTTATAATTTATAAAGAGTAAAACAAATTTAATAGGCGCTAATTATTTAGCGCCTATTTTTTTTAACATTAGTTTTATATAAAGTTATTTCTATGAGTGACTTAGTTTCCAAAGATTTAAATATGATTTTTAAAACTCCTAAAGGAGAAACTGTTCACGCATTAAAAGATGTAAATTTTACTCTAAAAAAAGGAGAACTTCTTACTGTTCTTGGTCCCTCAGGATGTGGGAAAACTACTCTTTTAAATATTGCTGCCGGTTTTTTAAGACCTACTTCAGGTTCTATTGTTTTAGCTGGCAATGAAATTAATGGTCCAGGAGTTGAAAGAGGAATGGTTTTTCAACAAGGAGCTTTATTTGAGTGGTTAACAGTTGCTGAAAATGTTGATTTTGGACTTAGAATGAAAAAAGAAGATCCAATAAAAACCGCTAAAAGAGTTGAAGAATGGCTAGAAATTGTAGGTTTGAAAGGGTTTGGCAACACTCCTACCTACCAATTATCTGGAGGGATGCAGCAAAGAGTGGCTCTTGCAAGATGTCTAATTAATGATCCTGACTTAATATTAATGGATGAACCCTTAGGCGCGCTGGATGCGTTAACTAGGGAGAAGATGCAATCTTTGGTTCTTAAAATTTGGAAAGAGACAGGAAAAACTATCATCTTAATTACTCATTCAGTTGAAGAAGCGTTGTTACTTGGTGAAAGACTTTATGTAATGGCACCAAGACCAGGAAGAATACATAAAGAATACAATCTACCTTTTGCTGAAATGGGTTTAAAGGAAGATTTAAGAGAAATAAAAAAAAATAAAGACTTTTCATCAAAGCGTGAAGAAATTTTATCCATGATTTGGAATATGGAGGAAGAAATTATGGGAAAAGAAAATTAAATGTTAACTCAAATAATAACCATACTAATTTTTGTATCCATAATTGGATGTATTATGTATGGCAGAAGATTAATACAAACTGAAAAAGTTGATGCTGTATTTGGAAATCCTGAAAGAGCTAAAGGTGGAACCCATTGGGTTATTGTTGGAAGCGCTGCAATATTACTAGTATGGCTTTATTACTCTTGGGACATAGCAAAAGGTTTTTATCCAAAATCAGCAAACGAATTATGTCAGGTTGCTAAAATAAATGAATCACTTTTGGGATTAAAATATCAATTTCCGATAGAGGAAAGAGAGTTCAAAAGTACATCGATCATAAAGATTGAAAATAAAAATCTTCAAAAAATAACAGCTGAAATCCAAAATTCTAAAGATCTTACCAATCAACAAAAAACAATTTTAGTTGGATATATAAATAAAACAAAAAAATTAATTCCTTTATTAACTAACGAGGACTTAATTGAAATGGATACTAAAATTAAAATAAGTGAAATGACAAATGAGATTAAACAATTAAGTTTAGATTTTAAAAAAGAAGATTATCCATTTGAAACAGAAGTTGAAAAAAGTGAACGGTTAAAAGCAATATATGAACAAGGTAACTGGGGCATAACAACAGTTAGATCAGGAACTGGTACTATAGAAAATACTATTGAAGTTCCGTTTGTTGCAGAAACTTCAAAAGGTTTAAAATTTCAAGCTGCTGCAGAGGAACTGAAAAAAATTAATGATAAATTTTTTAAATTAAGAAATCACAATCCACAATTCAAAAGTTCAATTAAAGAACTGAAAGATGAAGTTAAAACTTATAGAAAAAGTTTAGATGATAATGAGGAAATTGCCTCAGATTACGCCAAAAATATAGTCAAAATTGCAAGAAGAATTGAATTTGCAAGCATTTATCCGCCAAATGCACTAAATGAAATGCAAAAAGCGATTATTGAATTTGATGACCTTCAGGAAAAAGAACAAGCTGGTCTTAGATTAATTGATATTGTTTTATTTCCAGCTGGAACAATTGTTGCGAGTGGTCCAAGTTGCTCAGAACAAGGTTCTGGGAGATGGTTACCCAAACCGTCAGACACATTAAATAAATTTATCCTAATGTCTAATCCAAATGTTGGATACAAAAATATACCTCTTCTCTGGATAGAAATGATTGATGTTAGTTCAATAGTAGGATTTATTTTACCAGATTGGATTGCTGATATTTTACCAGGCGAATACCCTGTTCATACAAGCGAAGGGATAGTTAAAGAAAACTTTAAAGGTAAAGTTTTAAAAGTAGTTACGGGTGATTTTAAACTATTCAAGATACCTGTTCCTTATGGTCATATATGGGATTCATTCTTAAGAGTATTTTTAGGATTGGTTTTTGGAATAATTATAGGGGTTCCATTAGGTTTATTTATGGGACTAAACAGATTTGCTAAAGGATTTTTTGATCCTTTGATTGAATTATATAGACCAGTACCCCCATTAGCTTGGGCTCCACTTATAATTTCAGTACTTGGAATTGATAATACTGGAAAAGTATTTTTATTATTCATGGTTTCTTTATCAATTATGATTATATCCGCCAGAGCTGGAGCATCTGGAACTCAACTTTCTAAAATTCATGCTGCACACTCGTTAGGTGCTTCTAAAAGACAAATACTTCGACATGTTATATTTCCAAACTCTTTACCTGAAATATTGACTGGAATTAGAGTCGCTGTAGGAATGTGTTGGGGAACTTTGGTAGCAGCAGAATTTTTAGCTGGAACTACAGGTATTGGATTTGTTGAAAATGTTGCAAAAAAATATTTTCAATATGAAGTAATTTGGATAACAATTTTTATTATGGGAATGTTGGGATTATTATTTGATATAACTTTAAGAAAAATAATTGATAGGACTATTCCTTGGCGAGGAAAGGGTTAATACAATAATTAATGATAAAAAAATTTAAGGTAAATGTTTCTAAAAAGACCTTAAATAATATCTACAGAAA
>CACDHV010000029.1 GCA_902552755.1 uncultured Pelagibacteraceae bacterium
TAGATCCGCTTCGAGTTTAGGTTTTTTCATTGGATCAAGATTTGGAAATATTTTTAGAACAAAAAAATCAATTATTAATAATTTAGAAAAATCAAAAATTTTAATTAAATACGACAAAAATAAATTTGCACAGAACGTACTTGGAAATTATGGAAGAATTTTAGCTGAATACCCTTTTTTAAAAGATTTTAGGTATAACAAATTAGAAAAATATATTGAAGTTGATGGTAAAGAAAATTTAGAAAAGATAAAAAATGGAAAAAAACCTGTGGTATTTATTTCGGGTCATTTCAATAACTTTGAGTTGATGGCAATGCAGATAGAAAAATCAGGGATTAATTTAGCTACAATATATAGACCCTTAAATAATGTTTTTTTAAATAAAAATATGGAGCATATAAGAACAAATTATATTTGTAAAAATCAAATAAAAAAAGGAAGGTCAGGAACAAGGCAAATATTGGAAAATCTTAAGAAAAGTAACTCAATTGCATTAATGATTGATCAAAGGGTTACTGAAGGTATTAGAATAAATTTCTTTGGAGACTTAGCATCTACCACAACGATACCTGCGCAAATTATAAAGAAATATAACTGTGATTTAGTTCCAATTTATATAGAGAGAACTATGAAACATTATTTCAAAATGTATGTCTCACAGCCAATTGTTATAAATTCAGAAAAATCTAATGAAGAAATTTCTATACATTTAAATAAAATCTTAGAAAAAATGATATTAAAGAACCCAGACCAGTGGATTTGGACCCACGATAGGTGGAGAAAATAATTATAATTTAAATACTTTCCTTTTTGACTGAAGCCTCTACATAAGAATAATAAGCCTCTTGTTCATCAACATTCCAATAATTTAATTTTTCCAAAGGAATTTTCTTTCCGGAAATTGCACATATCACGTGGTCACCCTCTTCCATTATTTCAAAATTATTTGGAAGATATTTTAATTTTGCTAACTTGTTCATGATATTTAGGATATATATTTGAATATATGAAAATTGCAATTCTTGGAAATGGTGGAAGAGAGCACGCCATAGCCGATCAATTATCAAAATCTCCAAAACTTAACAAACTATATTGCTTACCAGGTAATGCTGGAACTGAACTTATTGCTGAGAATGTAAAACTTGATATTTATGACTTTAATAAACTTGGAAAATTTGTCGACGAGTATAAAATAGATTTAGTCATTGTAGGCCCAGAGAAACCTCTCGTTGATGGGGTTGTTGACTTTCTTACAAATAAAGGAATAAAGGTATTTGGGCCCAACAAAATTTCTTCACAACTTGAAGGTTCTAAAATATTTACAAAAAAAATATGTGAAAAATATAAAATTCCAACAGCACAATTTGGCGTTTTTAATTCTGTTAAGGATGCACACAAATATTTAGAAAAATCAAATAAGCCAATTGTTGTTAAAGCAGATGGTTTAGCAGCAGGTAAAGGTGTTTATATTTGTGCGGATACAGAAAGTGCAAAAAATGCAGTAGTTGAAATTTTTAATGGAAAATTTGGTACGGCAAATCAAGTTCTTATAGAGGAATTCATGCAAGGTGAAGAGATGAGCTATTTTGTAATATCTGATGGAAAAACATTTACAAAATTTAATACTGCACAAGACCACAAAAGAGTTGGCGAAGGTGATAAAGGTAAAAACACTGGTGGTATGGGAGCATATTCTCCCTCAGGACTTATAAACAAAGAATTGGATTTAAAAATTATTGAAACTGTCATTAAACCAACCTTTGAAGCAATTAAGGATATGGACGAAACATACAAGGGATTTTTGTATGTTGGACTTATGATTAGGGATAATAATCCATATCTAGTTGAATATAATGTAAGAATGGGAGATCCAGAATGTCAAACAATTTTACCATTATTAGACACAGATCTGCTTGAATTGATTATATCTTGCTGTGAAGGAAACTTAAAAAATCAATCAATAAACTGGAGAGATAAAAAAAGTATGTGCATCGTGCTGTGCTCAAATGGATATCCTGATACTTATAAAAAAAACATTGAAATTCCCAACTTAGATAAAATTACAAGTAATAATAATACTTTTATTTATCATGCTGGTACTGAGATGATTGATAACAAAGTTTATGCAACAGGAGGGCGTGTGTTAAATTTTGTAAGTATTTCTGATGATTTAAAAAAATCAAGAGAGTCGGTTATCCATGAAATTGAAAATTTAAATTGGGAAAATGGTTTTTATAGAAAAGATATTGGTTTTAGAATTCTAGATAAATGAGAATTATTTCAGGGGAACTAAAAGGAAAAAAATTAACAGTTCCATTAGATAAATCTACAAGACCATTAAAAGATATGGTGAGGGAGTCAATTTTCAATATCTTAGATCACTCAAACAAAGTATCTACAAAAATCTATAATGCAAAAGTTTTAGATTTATTTTCTGGTACTGGATCTTTTGGAATTGAATGTTTGTCGAGAGGAGCAGCAGAAGTAATTTTTTTTGAAAATTACCATAATTCATTAAAAATTCTTAAACAGAATATCATTAACCTAAAATTGGAAAACAGAAGTACAGTATTTGATTATAGCGCTTATAATTTAAAAGAGGTAAACTTAGAGAATAGGATATTCAATATAATATTTTTAGACCCTCCTTTTAAAGATAGAAAAATAAAAAGTTTAATAGACCAAATAAAGAAACTTAAAGTTGCTGATGAAAATTCTTTATTGGTAATTCATAGAAACAAGAAATCAGAAGATAACATTTCACACTATCTTAATGTTATAGATGAAAAAAAATATGGTTTATCAAAAATATTTTTTTGTAAATTAATTTAGTTAAGTATTTTCGATGTCTCTGTTTTAATTAGTTCAACTGCTGGTTGATCATAAGGATTTACCTTCATTACTCTTCCAAGTAAAATTGTTTCTAACACAAAAAAAGAAAAAAGCTCTCCTAAAGTTTCTTCATTTCTTTTCAAAACTTCAAAACTTCTAAATGGTATTTTCTTTTTTCTGAAAACTATTTGGGTTGCTTGCCTTTGAGCTTGAATGATTTGACTCAAACTTTTATTTTTTAAATTCGAAAATTTACCAAATAAATTGCTATTATCTAATTTATTCGTTATTTCTTTTGTAACTCCAAAAAATGTGAAAAAGTTATTTTTAGGTCCATCTAAGTATAACTGCAGTAAACTATGATTGTCTTTTGGCATAGATGATATGATAGGAAAAATACCTTTATTTTTTTTACCTAAACTCTCAGCTGTTAATTGCTGATACCATTTAAATAAGTTTTCTGAACTTTCATCATAATTTAAAATTACAGAATTTTTTTTTCCTTCTGAAACACATCTTGATATAAAACTTACATTGTTAGTTAATGAATTTAAGAAAGATTTATTTTTAATTAAATTATTAAATCTTTTAAATTTTCCCTCATTTAGGCCCATCAATTGAACAGGCAACATTCCTACTTCAGACAACACGGAATACCTTCCTCCAATATAGTTTTTATGCTCAATTATTTCTGCTTTTAATTTTTTTGCTAACGAAGTTAAAAAACTAGATTTACTCTCAGTAATCACTATGTTTTTATTTTTTTTTTGAGACTTAAGAATTAAATTTAAATTTGACACTGTTTCAAGCGTATTTCCTGATTTAGAAATTATTATATTGATAGATTTGCTATTTGGTTCAAGTTTAATTTGATTATTCAGATTATTAAAAAATTTTATTTTTTTTTTAATTTTTAATTTTAAAAAATCATGAATTGCCTCGGTACCTAATATTGAACCACCCATACCAATTAGATTGATACTTTTATAACTTTTATATTTCTTAATAATATGTTTTTTAAAACTATATTTATAATCAGTTGTAAACGAATTAAGTAATGAGGAACTTAAATTTAACTCTTTTTTTAAAATTTTATTTATATTTTTTATATTTTTTATATTTTTCTTTAATTGGAAATTTTTAAAAATTATGTTTTTTGAAAACATTTTTTACTTAATTTTTTTTAAAATAGAACTTTCAATAGATGTTGACTCACTTGTATTAGAAATACTTTGATCATTACTATTCTTAAGTAAATTTTTTATATTAGATTGATCGTTTTCAATATCCTTGGTAGATTTTACATTAGCTTCTCCAGGTTTAGGCAATTTATCAAAGTCAGGTGGCATAACTAATGGATTTTTTTTGTCTATTAAAAATTCATCACCTTGATCTGATCTTTTTTTTCCTTGCAAAGCCTCTCCCACTGAACCACATGAATATAAAAATAATAAGAGTAATATTATTTTTGAAAATTTAAAGAATTTATTCATTTACTTTTTTATAACTTATTAATTCGGCCAAAATAAGCAAAATAATTCCAATTGTTATGAATATGTCGGCAACATTGAAAATAAACCAATGATATCCATTATAATTTAAGTCAAAAAAGTCAGGAACTGCTCTATAATATATTCTATCAAATAAATTACCTAGTGAGCCTCCTAAAATAATAACTAAAAAATAATACTTTAATCCCTTTTCTTTAAATAATAGATAAATTATCACAAAATTAATTAATACAATTAAAATAGTGACTATGTTATAAAAAAAATCTTGATCTGAAGACAATAATCCAAAACCAATTCCTTTATTCCAAACTAAATAAAAATTTAAAAATGAGTTTATATAAATATCCACTCGCCCAGTTTCCTCTAGTATGTTTAAAATAATTATTTTTGATATTCTGTCTAATAAGAAAATGGATAATAAAATGAAAATACTTATTGCTATTTTTTTTACATTTTCACTTTTCATGAAAGATGACAGTTACCATCTCTTTCACAAATATTTTCTCTAATTTTCCAACAAACTGGGCACTTATTCCCAACAGCTTTTGAACTTATAATCTCAATTTCTTTTTCTAAATTGTTATCATTTGAGATTGAAGCAGATGATGTTATACAAATTTCAGAGAAATCATGGTTCTGTGCTAAACTATACATGTCTTTATCTTTGATTTTTATTTGAATATTCGCCTCTAAACTTGAACCAATAATTTTATCAGCCCTTTTACTTTCAATACTAATGTTTGCTTCATCTCTGATTAATTTAAGTTTATCCCACTTACTATTTAATTCTTCATTTTTCCATTGATTTGGAATTTTCACAAATTTTTGTAAATGAATACTTCCATTATTATCCTCCTTATGAATTAAATGGTAAATTTCTTCAGTCGTAAATGACAAGATTGGAGCAAACCATTTTAATAAACATTCTAAAATTACTTTTAGTATCAAAATACAATCAGAACGCTTTTTTGAGTCTTTTGGATCGCAGTAAAGAAGATCTTTTCTAATATCAAAATAAAAAGCTGAGAGTTCTACTGTACAAAAATTTAATAATTCCTTATATAAATTATGGAAATTATAGGAATGAAAGTATTCATTAAAACTTTCACCGATCACATATAATCTATGTAGCATATACTTTTCTAATTCAGGAATATTATTTAAATCAACTTTATCAAAATCTACTTTTGTATATTCATCTTGAATATTCCCTAAAAGATATCTGAAAGTATTTCTAATTTTTCTGTAAGATTCCGAGTGTTGGTCTAAAATTGAATAATCTATTCTTAAGTCCTCAGCATAATTTGATGAGGCAACCCAAATTCTAAGTATATCAGCTCCGTATTTTTTTAGAATATCCTCTGGAGCAATTACATTTCCGGTTGATTTAGACATTTTTAATCCTTTTCCATCAACAACAAACCCATGAGATAAAATGCTTTCAAATGGTGCTCTACCTCTTGTTCCGCAAGACTCCAAAAGTGAAGAGTGAAACCATCCTCTATGCTGATCCGAACCCTCTAGATACATTGATGCTGGCCATTTTAAATCCTCTCGCTTTTCTAAAACAAATGAATGAGTCGATCCACTATCAAACCATACTTCTACAATATCAATAGTCTTATCAAAATCTTCAGCTTTGTATTTATCTCCAAGTAGTCTCTGAAAATTATCTTCAAACCAACAGTCTGAGCCTTCTTTTTCATAAATTTTTGCAATATTCTCAAAAACTTCTTCATCGATAAGAGTTTCTCCATTTTTTTTTGAAATAAATATTGGAAGTGGAACTCCCCATACTCTCTGTCTAGAGACGCACCAATCTGGCCTGGTTTCGATCATTGCCTTAATTCTTTCTTTTCCTTTACCAGGATAAAAAGTAGTGTCATTTATTGCTTTAAGTGCTTTGTCTCTTAGATTATGGCTTTCCATTGAAATAAACCATTGGGGTGTAGCTCTATGAACTAAAGGAGCTTTAGATCTCCAGGAATGTGGGTAAGAATGTGTTAGTTTGCCATTGCTCAAAAGACTTTTTAGTTCTTTAAGCTTTTCAATAACAATATCATTTGCTTTAAAAATGTGTGTTCCTTCGAATATTGGTATATGTTTCGTATACCTACCATCGTCATCAACTGTTTCAATTGCTTTTATTCCATTATTGATACACAAATTAAAATCATCAGGACCATGACTTGGTGCGCAATGAACAATTCCTGTTCCTTGTTCAGTTGTTACAAATCTTGCCTCAAGCATTGGAACATCATAATCATATCCAATTTTATGAAATGGATGACTACAAATAGTTCCATTAAATTCTTTTCCTTTAAATTCTTTTAATATCTTAATTGAGTACTCAGTATCTTTTACAACAGATGCTAAAAGTTCTTTTGCAATAACTATTTTTTTATTTTCTAAAATATCTTTGTTATCTATTTCGCATAAAATATAATCCAAACTTTGATTATAGGCTAATGCTTTGTTAGCTGGTATCGTCCATGGAGTTGTTGTCCAAATAACAACGTTCGATCCAATTAGATCATTAATCTTAGATTTTTTAACTGGGAAGGCTGCATAAATTGTATCGGATACATGATCTTGATATTCAACTTCTGCATCTGCCAAGGCTGTTTTTTCGACTGTTGACCATAAAACAGGCTTGTAACCCTTGTACAAACTACCCTCTTTTAAAAATTTTCCAAGTTCTCTTACAATTTGGGCTTCTGCATCAAAACTCATAGTTGAGTAATAGTTTTCCCAATCTCCAATTACTCCTAATCTTTTAAATTGATCTTTATGAATATTAATCCATTTACTTGCAAAATCTCTACATTCTTTTCTAAACTCAATAATAGGTACATCATTTTTATTTTTTTTATTTTTTTTGTATTGTTCCTCAATTTTCCATTCAATTGGTAAGCCATGACAATCCC
>CACDHV010000030.1 GCA_902552755.1 uncultured Pelagibacteraceae bacterium
TAATATAGTAATAGATAATACTGTAAATAAGGTAGATTACTAAATGAGTGAAAATAAAATTAGAGGTGGAGCATTACTTGCAAGGGCTCTAAAAGACAAAGGAATTAGCAAAGTTTTCACCCTTACTGGGGGTTTTTGTAATCCAGCAATTGAAGGTTTTGCTGAATGCCAAATTGAAGTCATAAACACTCCTCATGAACAGATTGCAGGTCATTTAGCAGACGGCAATACAAGAATTACTCGTAAACCTTCGGTATGTTTAGTTGGACCTGAGGGGTTTACTAACGCTGTGCCTTCAATGATGGAGGCGTGGGGTGAAAGAAGTCCCATTATTTACATCACAGGATCTAGCAGTCTTAAAAGACAAGGTTCAGGTGGTTTTAAAGAAATTGACGATGTTTCAATTGCAGCCCCTTTAACAAAATATAGTGCAAGTATTACTGATGGAACTAGAATAAGAGAATTTGTAGACAAAGCATATCATATTGCAACTAATGGTTATCCTGGTGCTGTACATCTTAGTCTTCCTGTTGATATAATGTTTTCATCTTTTGAAGAGGAAGTTGGTTTAGAAGAAAGACCATATTCTCAAAAAGCAAAACCTATAGCCAAAGCATGGCCAGATCCAAATTCACTTTCAGAGGTATTAGAACTTGCTTGTAATGCGAAGAAACCAGTTATCATTGGTGGACACGGTGTTTGGTGGTCACATTCAGAAAAAAATCTTGAAGCGGCTGGTAATAATTTAAATATACCGATATTTAATGTTCCATATCATCAAAAATTATTAGGAGAAGAAGCTAACGCTTATATGGGGTTGGCTGATATACATCAATACCCTCCTTCAGAATTTGCATTACATAATTCAGATCTAGTTCTTGTTGTTGGAGCAAGATTGGATAATCAATTAAATTTTGGAAATCCACCTTTTATACCAGAATCAACAAAATTAGTTTGTGTAAATGGTTCACATGAGGAATTAGAACTTAATAGAGCTTCAGATTTAAGTTTATTAAGTGATCCTGGAGTTTTTCTAGATACATTATCTAACTTAAAAAAAAATAATAAATGGTCTTTAAGTGCAAATTGGTTTGAGCAAAATAAAAAAAAGAAGAGAGAGTGGGTTGATAAATCTTTGAAGGATTTAGAAATTGAAGCTGAAGCATCAAAAAAAAATGGTGGAAAAATTCACCCTCTACAACTTTCATTGGATGTTCAAGATGCAATGAATGAAAATGATTGGTTAGTAATCGATGGAGGAAATACTCATTTTTGGTCAGAAATTGCAATAAACATTGCAGGTGCAAAAGGAAAAAAATTAAAAGGAATATTGCATCCTGGAACTTTTAGTATGTTAGGTGTTGGAGTTTCATTCGCTCTTTCTGCTAAAAATCATAATCCAGATTCTAATGTGGTTCTGATTAGTGGTGATGGTGCATTTTTATCAGGAGGCATGTCTATTGAAAGTGTATTTTATGAGAAAAAACCTATTACTGTTGTAATTGATAATAACGGGGGCCTTGCTTCAATTGGTCAGCAACAAGAGAGGTTATTTAAAAGTGGGAAAAGTGTGGGAACTGACTTCCGTGATATACCATTTCACAAGATATTTGAGGGTTTTGGAGGACATGGAGAATTAGTTAATAAAAGAGAAGAGCTAGGTCCAGCACTTAAAAGAGCAATGAAAAGTGGAAAGCCTGCATGCGTAAATGTTAAAGCAAAACCTGTATTAAGCCCAATAGTCTCTGCAGTTGCAAGTAAAAGGGAAAAATCATCAATAGAATAATTGTGGCAACTTTCTCTTCTCACTTATTAGACGCAACAAATGGCTCACACGCTGCAAATATTGATGTAATAATTTATCAAATTAGTGAGAGTGGAGAAAAAAAAATTTTCTGCAAAACCAAATCTGATGAAGGTGGTCGAATACTTCAAGAATTTGAATTAAGTAAAAACGACTGTAAATGTGAATATGAAATGGTTTGCAAAACTGGTAATTATTTTTCAGAAAAAAAAATAATTTCAGAAATTAATATTAGATTTAAAATGGAGGACCAAAGTAAAAAATATCATATACCAATTATAATTTCTAAAAATAGCTACACAGTATGGTGGTCTAAATAAGATGAGTAAAGAAAATTTAATTACACAAAAAAATATAAAATTAAATATGTCTAGACGTATAAGACGAACTCCATTTACAAATAAAGTAGAGGAATGTGGAGTATCTGATTTTACTGTTGTCAATCACATGCTACTACCAAAAGGTTTTAAAAATACTGTTGAAGAAGACTACTGGCATTTAAGAGAGCAAGTTCAAGTGTGGGATGTGTCTTGTCAAAGGCAAGTACAAATTACAGGGCCTGATGCTGAAAAACTCGTACAAAAATTGACACCTCGATCCATAAAAAAAATGGAGACTGGTAAATGTTTTTATATTCCAATAATTGATGAAACTGCTGGAATGATTAATGATCCAGTTTTATTAAAACTAGATGACGATATGTTTTGGATTTCTATTGCAGATTCCGATATTTTACTTTGGGCTAAAGGAATTGCTTTAGGATCAAATTTAAATGTAGAAATTATCGAACCAGATGTTTATCCACTAGCTATTCAAGGTCCAAAATCTGAAGATCTTCTAATTTCAATATTTGGGGAGGATATAAGGAAGTTAAAATTTTTTAATTTTAAAGTTTTTGATTTTCTAGGAACTAAACAAATTATTGCGAGATCTGGTTACAGTAAACAAGATGGTTTTGAAATATATTTTAAGGGATTTGAAAACCATTTTAATGAGATAGAACTTGGAGAAAAACTTTGGGACACTGTATGGGAAAATGGAAAAAAATTTAATATTTCTCCAGGATGCCCAAATTTAATTGATAGAATTGAGGCTGGTTTAATGTCTTACGGAAATGATTTTACAAAAGAAAATAATCCTCTCGAGTGTAATCTTGAAAAATACTGCAAACAAGAAGATGATCATGATTTTATAGGTAAAGAGGCTTTAAGAAAGATCCAATCTGATGGAATTTTACAAAGAATGAGAGGAATTTTGTTTGATGGCGATCCATGCAAGCCGACTGGTGTGCCCTTACCAGTATACTCTAGAGATAATGCAAAAATTGGGCAAATTGCTTCTGGAATATATTCTCCAAGATTTAAAAAAAATATTGGTCTTTCTATGATTTTAAAAGATTATTGGGAAATTGGAAATGAGGTCTTTGTAAATACTTTCAATGGAAAAAATAGAAAAGGCATTATAACTTCTTTACCATTTCCAGATTAACCTTATATTTATTATTATGTTTAAACCTGTAATTGCCGGCTTCTCTAGATCACCTTTTACAATGGCGAGAAAAGGTGCGCTCGTAGATACAAAGCCAGTAAATTTATTAGCAGAAGTGATTAAAAATTTAGTTGCTAAATCAAATGTTAAAAAAGAAGACATTGAAGATATTGTTGTTGGTTGTGCATTTCAAACTGGAGAGCAATCATTTAATATTGGAAAGTTGACAACATTCTTAACTAATATGG
This sequence comes from uncultured Pelagibacteraceae bacterium, assembly GCA_902552755.1. Classification (GTDB taxonomy): domain Bacteria; phylum Pseudomonadota; class Alphaproteobacteria; order Pelagibacterales; family Pelagibacteraceae; genus Pelagibacter. The sequence continues at coordinate 3,541 of CACDHV010000030.1, forward strand.
ATGTCAAAACTTCAGGAATGACAGTTGACAGATGGTGTGGTTCTTCAATGGAGGCTATTCATATTGCTGCAGGTAAAATTTCTTTAGGTGCAGGGAAGGTATTTATATGTGGTGGAGTTGAAAGTATGACAAGAGTTAATACAGGGTTTGATCCAATACCTTATCCAGAAAATAAAAATGATAATCCTCACGTATATTTTTCAATGGGAACTACAGCTGAAAATGTTGCTAAAAAATATGATATTTCAAGATATGAACAGCAGGAATTTGCAATCTCAAGTCATCAAAAAGCTCATGAAGCGCAAACAAAAGGTTATTTTAAAAATGAAATTGTATCAATCGGAGATTGTGATACCGATGGAAATATTAGACCAGGCAGCACAATGGAAAAGTTGGATGGATTAAAACTCGCATTCGATGAAAATGGAACTGTTACAGCAGCCACTTCATCGCCTTTAACCGATGGTGCAGCTGCAACATTAATTTGTGAAGAAGGTTATGCAAAAGAAAATAATTTAAATATTTTGGGAAGAATTTTATCTACTGCAGTGCAAGGTTGTGACCCTGACTATATGGGATTAGGTCCAATAGGAGCATCAAAAAAAGCTTTGGAAAGAGCTAAATTGACAGCAGATAAAATTGACATTGTTGAATTGAATGAGGCTTTTGCGTCGCAATCCTTAGCATGTATTAAAGATTTAGGTATTGATAAAGATAAAGTTAATTTAGATGGTGGAGCGCTAGCCCTTGGACATCCTCTTGGAGCAACAGGCGCAAGAATTACAGGCAAAGCTGCTGAATTGCTCAAGAGAGAAAATAAAAAATATGCACTTTCAACTCAGTGTATTGGTTTGGGTATGGGAATTGCTACAGTGATTGAGTCTGTAAACTAATTTATCTATTTATTCCTCTTAACCTCTCAGATCTTCTCCTTAAAAGCTCTGCAGTGACTAAAATTAATACTGATAAAACTATCAAGCAAGTTGCTACAGCTAGAATTGTTGGACTAAGCTGCTCTCTAAGACCTGTCCACATTTGAATTGGAATTGTTGTATTATCTAAGCCAGCTAAGAATAATACTACAACAACTTCATCAAATGATGTTACAAAAGCAAATAAACCGCCTGAAATTACTCCTGGTAGTATTAATGGTAAGGTAATTTTCATAAACGTATTATAAGGACTGCTCCCTAAGCTAGAAGCAGCCCTAGTAATACTATGATCAAATCCTGAAAGTGTTGCGGTAACCGTAATTACTACAAATGGAGTTCCAAGAATAATGTGTGCTAATATAATACCCAAGTGTGTTGCTGCTAAACCTACTTTTGCCATGAAAAAGAATATTGCAACACCTGAAATAATCAGTGGAACTATCATTGGAGAAATTAAAATTGCCATTATCAAACCTTTATATGGCATATGTCTGCTGCTTAAACCCAATGCAGCAAGAGTACCCAAAATAATTGATCCTAAAGTTGCAAATATAGCAATTATAAAACTATTTCTTGCTGCTAATCCCCACGGATTTTTCGTTCCATAAATCATGTCATTATACCACCTTAATGAAAAAGCATCTGGATCCAGTCTTTTCATTCCATCTGTAAAGACTAAAAATTCCTCCGCATTAAATGATAATGGAAAAATTACAAATAATGGTGCAATTAAAAAGAAGAAAACACATCCACAAACAAAAAGATAAAAATAATGCCAAATTCTATAATGTGGTTCTGTATATTTTGGTAAAGCCATAATTATCCTAGTTTAATATTATCAACTCCTACAAGTTTGTTATAAATCCAATAGATTACAAGTACTCCTGTCAAAAGCATTAAACCCATCGCAGATGCAAAACTCCAATCTAAAGTACTCTTCATGTGATAGGCTATTTGGTTACTAATAAGTGTTCCTGAAGCTCCACCTACTAAGGCTGGGGTAATGTAATACCCAATTGCAAGGATAAAAACTAATAAGCAACCTGCCCCAATACCTGGAATTGTAAGTGGAAAATAAACTTTAAAAAAAGCAGTAGCTGGTGTTGCTCCTAAAGATTTGCCAGCTCTCATCAGACTAGGTGATATTGTTTTCATAACACTGTACAAAGGTAAAACCATGAATGGTAATAATATTTGTGTCATTGCTACATAGGTACCAGTTTTATTATACATCATTTCTGGTCTGTTATCGTCTGCAACGAGACCTATCCAAACAAAAAAGTCATTAACAATACCCTGTTGTTGTAAAAGAATCATCCAACTAGCAGTTCTTACGAGTAAAGAAGTCCAAAAAGGCAATAAGACACAAATCATTAGCAAATTACTATATTTCATGGGTAGAGTTGCCAATAAATGTGCAATTGGATAAGCCATTAAAAAACAAAACAAAGTTACAAAGAAAGCAACCTCCACTGTTCTAATCCATAAAATTCTGTGAATTCGTCTATCCTCAGATACTTGAACAATTTTTCCATCTTCATTTGAGTACATATCTATACCCTTAAGATATTTTGAATATGTATAAGATGGAGCTCTTCTTTTAATTGCTCTCCAATATTCAACATTTCTCCATCTTTTGTGAACTTTCATTATTTGTTCTTTGTAGTTTCCTTCCTCGAATTTCTTTTGTTTTCTGGCAAGTTTTTTTAAAACACTTTTAAAACCATTTTTTTCATAATTTAATTGTGTCTGTAATTTTCCTGCAGTTTTATTCTTAACTAAAATTTTATAATCTAAATAAAATGCTTCAAAAACTTCTTCTGGTGG
>CACDHV010000031.1 GCA_902552755.1 uncultured Pelagibacteraceae bacterium
TAATTAAAATAAATTTAAGATTTTCAACATTAATTTTTTGTTTTTTAATAATTTTATAAAATTTTTTTCTTTCATAATTAAATTTTACAAATACTCCATTTGCATAAGTTTTATTTTTGATGATGGATAAGTTTGAAGGAGTATAATAAAATATTTTATATCCTAATTTCTGAGCTTCATGAGCTAAAAATATTGATGTATCAGAGGATATATTTATTTTATCTAATTTATCGCCTTGTATGCCTATTATTTTATTTGTCATATAAATCTTCTAAATTTTGAAATTTAGAGAATTTATTTATAACATGGCTTGCGACTGTTTCTTTATTATTGATAATCTTATTTAGATGTTCCAAGTATTTTGTCTCGTTTGTACCGCTTTTTCCAATAAAATCTCTCTTTTCTAAGCCTTTTTCGGCAATTTTTAACAAGTTAGAGATCCAATAAATCATATCTTTACCCATTAAATTTGTATCAAGTCCTTTCATAGGCGCATCTTTATAAGCATTTAATAAATCTTTCTTTTCCCATTTTGAAATAAATTCTAATGCTTCATCTAAATTACCATATAAAAGTCCAGTAAAAAAAGCAGGACCAGCGCAGATACAGTTCCAACCACAAGTATCCATAGATCTTAATTCGATATATTGTTTCAATCTATTCTCAGTAAATATAGTACTTAAATGCAATCCAAGATCATTAATACTTGGTAAACATTTATTTATTTCTTGAATATTACCATTCATATAATCAGAAAATTTATAATTTTTACCAGATAAATATTTATCTTCTTTTTTTATAAACAGTATTGGATAATCCATTACAAAATCTGCATATTTTTCAAAATCAACATTTTCTAAAAAAATTTCTGGAAGTCCACCCCTTGATGTTTCTTGCCATACTTTCGATCGATATGATAAATATTTACTATCTTTTTTCTCAACAATTGATGAGTTTGCAAAAAGTGCAATACTCAATGGAACTAAACTGTTAGCTAATTTAAATTTTTTTATAAAATCATTTTCAGAAGTGTAGTCTAGATTTAACTGTGTCCCAGATGTTCTATACATCATATCTAAACTAAGCGACCCACCTTTAGGCATATCCTTTGTCATTACTTCATATCTTTTTTTAGGATTGTTTGGAATTTCAGACAACTTAGATATTGGATCAAATCCAGCACTCACTATTTTTAAATTTAATTTTTCAACAACTTGTTTAAGTTCAAACAAATAATTATTAGCTTCAGAGCAAACTTCATGAATATTGGTTAATTGAGCGCCTGCAAGCTCAATTTGATTGCCTGGTTCTAAAGTTATACTCTTATTGTCTTTATTTAACGCTATTACATTTTCACCTTCATAAGATGGTTTCCAACCAAATTCATATAAAATTTTGAAAATCTCTTTAATTGTAGAATAATTAATTCTTTTATTATTCTTTTTGTAGAAAAGAAATTTTTCGTGCTCAACACCTATTTTGGAATTTATATGCTCCTTAATTCCTGATTTAAAATGGTCTATTATGTTATCTTTGTTCATATTAATGATTTAATCACTCTTACTTAGATATTCAACAGCTTCGCTTATGTTAGTTAATTTGTTAGAACAGGTTTGGTTTTTACATATAATAACACTAGCTTTTGTATCATTATTTAATTGGTAAATAAATGTTGCAACCCCTAAATATTCTTTTTGTAAATAAAGCTGCATTTCCTTAATAGATTGAGATGTTCCATGGAATGTGAATGATAGGCTATTATCGCAAATATCAAGGGCTTTAATGAAGCTAAACATCTGTGAATAATAAGAGTTTAAAACTTGGTGGAATGATCTTTTAAGTACTTCATTTCTTTCAGACCATATTTTATCATTTGTAATTGAATATAATTTGTTTGAAATTAATAAATAAACACTATTACCATTTGGAATGTTGCTATCATTTAAGTCTAGTGGACTCGCAAACAAATCATTATCTTTAATAATATTTTTCTGAAACAATTGAGTATCCTTATTAAAGAATAATTCCCAAGTATCATTCATTATTTTTATTGATCTTTCTAAAGCTTTTGTATCAGCATTAACCTCATAAAGTGTTATCATTAGTAGAGCATAATATACATAGTCCTCAAGAAAAGTTTCTATTTCTTTATTTTCATAACAATGAATAATTTTTTGATTTAAATTAGGAGGCGTACTAATTTTATTTAATAACTTACTTCAAAGTTTGTTTAAGTCTCAAATTTTAACTCTTGGTTTTGTGATGATTGGTATTTTTATAATGTTTTTAATTCTTTTTAGAAATATAAAAATCTCATTGATAGGTGTAATGCCAAATTTTATTGCAGCATTTTTTATTCTAGGGATAATTGGTTTGGCAGAAATTCCTCTTGATATGATGACAATTACAATTGCTGCAATAACAATTGGTATTGCAGTAGACAATAGTATTCATTATATCTATAGATTTAGAGAAGAACTAGCTAAAATAAAAGATTACAATAAAACGCTTAAATATTGTCATTCCACAGTTGGTGTGGCAATACTAAATACATCTGTAACAATTGTATTTGGATTTTCTATTTTAGTTTTATCTAATTTTATCCCAACTATATATTTTGGTATCTTCACTGGGTTAGCAATGCTATTCGCTATGATATCAGTTTTAACATTATTGCCATCTTTAATTTTAGTATTCAAACCTTTTAAAGTTTAATAATTAATGGAAGTTGTGAAAGAATTATTAAGTGACCTGTATACCTTTGACATTATTTACTTAGTATTCACTGTATTATCTTTGATTACATGCACAAAAAAAGGTTTTTTGTTGAGCATTTTGTCAGCCTCTAAATGGCTACTAGCTTATGTTATTACTCTATTTCTATTTCCAAAAGTAAAACCATACTTCGAAGATATAATTGATAGTAAATATGTCCTTGATCTTGCGGTTGGCTTAGGATTATTCATAATAATTATATTCTTAATTTTATTAATAAATAAAGGAATTAATAGAGCAGTCACCTACTCTGGATTGGGAAAATTAGATAGAATCTTTGGTTTCTTTTTTGGATTTATTAGGGCTTACGTTATAGTTGTATGTATTTATACAACTGTAAATATCATCTATAACCACAAAAAATGGCCAATTAATTTAGATGATACTTTCACATATGCATGGGTTGAAAAAGGTAGTAACTACCTTATAAAAGAATTTCCTGACAAAAAAGATTATGAAGAAACTAAAGAAAAAGTTCAAGATATATGATCCTAAGATTAAGGAAGAGTGTGCAGTATTTGGAATAAGCAATTCTAATGATGCCTCTACCCTCACTGCTTTAGGTCTTCACGCACTTCAGCATAGAGGACAAGAGGGTTGTGGTATTGTTTCATATGATGGAGAAAAATATCATTCAGAAAAAAGATTTGGTTTAGTCGGTGATAATTTTAATGATGAAAAAGTTTTAAAAAAACTTCCTGGAAAATATGCGATTGGACATAATCGTTACTCAACAACAGGTGGAACCGCTTTAAGGAATGTACAACCTTTTTTCGCTGATACAAACGCAGGTGGTATTGGTGTTGCACATAATGGTAATCTTACAAATGCTATTACATTAAGAAATAAACTAGTACAGGATGGAGCAATATTTTATACAACATCTGATACTGAAACTATTGTTCAATTAATTGCTAAATCTAAAAGAAACAAAACAATTGATAAAATCATTGATGCTATTTTTCAAATTCAAGGTGGCTATGCACTCGTAATGATGACACAAAATACTCTAATAGGTGTAAGAGATCCATACGGAATTAGACCATTAGTAATTGGTAAATTAAAAAATTCATACGTATTTGCCTCTGAAACTTGTGCATTTGATATAATTGGAGCAAAATTTATAAGAGAGGTCGAAAACGGAGAAGTTGTTTACATTGAAAATGACGAATTAAAAAGTATTAAACCATTTCCAACGAAAAAAATTAGACCTTGTGTATTTGAATATATTTATTTCTCTAGGCCAGATAGTATTTTAAATGGCAAAACTGCATATGAATATAGAAAAAACTTTGGCTCACAATTAGCAAAAGAAGACAAGCTAGAGTCTGACTTAGTTGTGCCTGTTCCAGACTCTGGAAACGCTGCAGCATTAGGATATGCAGAAGAAAAAGGTTTGCAATTTGATCTAGGTTTAATTCGAAACCATTATGTTGGTAGGACTTTTATTGAACCCTCTCAACAAATTAGAAGTTTGGGAGTTAAGCTAAAATTGAATCCAAATATCTCAGTAATAAAAAATAAGAGGATTATTTTGGTTGATGACTCACTAGTAAGAGGTACTACATCGTCAAAAATAGTAAAAATGTTATACGACTCTGGAGCAAAAGAAGTTCATGTGAGAATAGCAAGTCCAGAAATTAAGTTTCCTGATTTTTATGGAGTAGATACACCAACAAAAAAAGAGCTTTTAGCGGCTAACAAATCTACAGTTGCAATATGTGAATTTATAAAGGCAAAATCATTAAAATTCTTAAGTTTAAATGGTTTATATTTAGGAATGGGATTTGAAAAAAGAAATGAAAATTACCCTCAATTAACAGATCACCACTTTACAGGTGAATATCCCGTGAAAATAATTGATGAGCTTGGTGAAGATAAAGTGACCCAACTTTCTTTATTGAGTACCGCATCAAATAATTAAAATGAAAAAAGTAAGTTTTACAGAGATGAAGAACGGTACTAGAGATGACTATCAACTTTTGGAAAAATTAGAAAAACAATATGAAAGAAAAACAGCAGATAGAATTTTAGATTATTTAGCTTCACAAACTACTACACTTGAAGGCTATCAGATAACAAGATTAGAACATTCATTACAAGCAGCAACAAGAGCATATAAAAATGGTGAAAACGAAGAAATGGTCGTAGCCACATTATTACACGATCTTGGAGATGAATTGGCTCCTATGAATCATTCTCAATATGCAGCATCAGTAATTAAACCTTATGTTTCAGAAAAAACTTATTGGATTATTTTACATCACGGTCTATTTCAAACTTATTATTCTGCAGAACATTTAGGTGGAGACAAAAATGCAAGAGAAAAATATAAAAATGCAGAACATTATCAAGCAACAATAGATTTTTGTGAAAAGTATGATCAATCTTCATTTGATCCAAATTATAAATCAATGACTTTAAAAGAATTTGAACCAATGGTTAGGAATATTTTTTCTAGAAAACCTTACTACCATCATTAAATTGTCTAATATTTTAAAAAACGAAAAAAGTCCTTATCTTCAACAACACAAAGATAATCCAGTTGATTGGTTTCCTTGGAATAAAGAAACCTTAGATAAAGCTAAAAAAGAAAAAAAACCTATATTTTTAAGTGTCGGTTACGCAAGCTGTCACTGGTGTCATGTTATGGCCCATGAGAGTTTTGAGAATGAAGAAACTGCAAAACTAATGAACGAAAAGTTTGTTAATATTAAAGTTGATAGAGAAGAAAGACCTGATTTGGATTATGTCTTCCAAAAAAGCTTATCAATACTAACCGGAGCTCAAGGTGGATGGCCATTGTCAATGTTTTTAGACGAAAATGGTGTACCTTTTACTGGTGGCACTTACTTTCCACCGAAAGAAATTCAAGGAAGACCTGACTTTAAAAAAGTCCTAAATAATGTGCATAATGTTTATAATGAAAATAGAGAAAAAATTTTAGCTCAGGCACCACAAGTTAAAGAGATATTCTCAAAAATTAATCAAAGATCCGCAGTTTTAAATCAACCTTTGGAGCCATTTGTTGAAAAAATTATTAATTATTTAGATGAAAATAATGGAAGTTTTAAAGGAGCCCCAAAGTTCCCCCAATTTTATTTATTTGATGCAATGTTTTATTTTTATTTAAAAACAAAAAACAGAAATTATTTTAAACCTGTTGAAATTTTACTTAATAATCTTTGTTCGAAAGGTATTTATGATCAACTAGAAGGAGGAATTTCAAGATATGCTGTTGATGAAAAATGGATAATTCCACACTTTGAAAAAATGCTTTACGACAATATACAATTTATTGATCTCTTGACTAA
>CACDHV010000032.1 GCA_902552755.1 uncultured Pelagibacteraceae bacterium
TATACTTAAAGGGTATTTAAAAAATGGGAGATCTTTTTTTAATACATTAGATGGAAACTTTTCAATTTTAATATTAAATTTAAAAAATGATAAAATTTTAACTGTTAGAGATAGGCATGGATCTAATATCTTATTTTATTATTGCAAGAATGAAATTTTATCAATATTTACAAAAATTAAATTTTTAAAATTTAACCTGCTGATAAATCTCGAGCCTAATTGGGATTTAATTAAGATCTATATTTTTAAAAATTATAGATATTCCTATGGTACAGAAGAAACTTTTTTTAAAGATATATTTATATTTAAAAATAATAGTATTAATCAATTTATTAATAACAAAATATTAACATCCAATTTATTTTATTTTGATATTAAAAATAAGAAAATTAAAAATATAAATAAAACTAAAAATAAATTTCTGGATTTATTAAATAAAAGTTTTACTAAAAGATATAATGGATTGAGGGGAAAAAAAGCATTTCTACTGAGTGGTGGTTTAGACTCTCCCACAATAGCTGCAATTGCATCAAAAAATTTGCGTAAAAGTATAAAAACTTATTCAATAGTTTATAGAAAAATTAAACATAATAAAAAAGAATTATTTTATGATGAATCTTTTTTAATAAATAAAATTGTAAAGTTTAATAATTTTAAATCAAAATTTGTTTATCCTAATTCTAAAAATTTTAAAAAAACATTTAATGATATGTTAAATATACATGACGAACCAATTTCTTCTCCAACTTGGTATTCTCATTATTTACTCTGTAAAAAATTACATAAAGATAAAATAAAATATGTTTTTGGTGGTGATGGTGGAGATCATATTCTTGCAGGTTTATATGATGATATCCCATATTTTTTGGCAGATTTAAAATATGGCAAAAATCAGAAAGATTATAAATATGAATTAGATAAATGGATTGAGATGCATGATCACCCAATATTTAAAAAAAATAAGAAAGTTTTTAAGACTTACTTAAATAAGTGTTTTAATCGTAAATATATGGGTAAAATATTAAATTATACTTGGGATGAGGAAATAATGAGAAAAAATTATCAATACATAAATTTGTTAAAGAAAGGTGTAATAATAAAAAAAATAAAAAAATTTCCATCTATAACCAAAAGTTTTCTTAAAAGTAAATTAATTCAAGATTTACATTTTTCTTCATCTCCACCTTCAACAAGGGCTGAGATACCTAACTTTTCTGAATTTGGAATTGATTGTAGATCAGTATTTTTAGACGAAAATGTAGTAAAATTTTGTTGGAATTTACCAATAAAATTAATGATCAAAGACGGTTTTACCAAATGGTTGATTAGGTACTCTTTAAAAGAATATTTACCATCTGAAATATTATGGAATAAAAAACACGTTGGTTTAAACGCGCCAGCAAATATATGGTTCAGAAATGATCTTAAGCCTGATTTAGTGAAGAATATAAATAATCTTGTTAAAAGAAAAAATTTTTCAATCTTAAAAATAAATAAACTAAGAGGCATACTTGATGAACACTTTTCAGAAAAAAAAGATCATATGATGTTTCTTTGGAAATTATATAGTTTAGAAAAATGGCTTAAAAATTGGAATTTTAAATAATGAAATACGAATATTTATTTGATGGTACAAAAATTTCTAGATTTGGTTTTGGATTATACAAAGGTGAAAATTCCAATAAAGGTGATACTGAAATGTTAAAAAGTATAATTTATGGCCTAAATAAGGGAATAAATGTAATAGATACAGCACAAAGATATAGAAATGGGAGAAGTGAAAAAATTATTAAAAAAGTTTTAAACAAATTTGGCAAACGGGAAAAACTAATTATATCATCAAAAGTGGGTTTAATTCCAGACTACATTAAGAAAAATAAAATTTTGAATAAGTTAAAAGTTCAAAAGTCTAATTGCCTTTTAGAACATGATTTTTGTATAGATCCAAAATTTATAAATTGGTCTGTAGATAATTCATTGAAATTAATGAATACTAGATATATTGATTTTTATTTACTACATAATCCAGAACTGAGTCTAAAGATTAGAGGAGGTTATAAAAAAATTATTTCAGCTTTAATAGAACTTGAAATTAAAAGAAGGCAAAAAAAAATAATAAATTATGGTATTTCGACTTGGAACGGGTTCAGAAGATATAGCAGCAATAAAAACTTTCTGGATATTGAAAAAGTTGTCAGCGACATAGAAAAGCAAATTGGATCAGATCATGGTTTTAAATGTATAGAGGCACCAGTTAGTATTGGTATGCCTGATTTGTTAAATTATAAACCTTCAACAAATTTTAAATTTTTGGATTTTTTAAATAAAAAAAAAATTAATTTTTTTTCTAGTGCATCATTATATGAAGGTAATTTAGAAAATTTAATTGAACTAAATAAAATATTCTCCTCAATGAACAAAAAAACGGATATGCTCAGTGAAAATACTAAGGCAAAAGTTTCTTTTCCAATGAGTGAAAATTCGTTAAGAAGATTATTTATTTTGCTAGAAAATTTTAAAAATAATAAATTATTTATCGGAGATAACAAACTCAATATTAGAAAATTTAAAAATATCAACAGTCTGGGTATAAATTCTTTAAAGACTTTAAAATTCATTAAAACATCACTTATTGGGATGGAAAAAAAAAAAATTGTTAAAACAAATTTTAATGACTTTAATTATGTTTTAAATATTAAGGAAATTAAATACATTAATAAAATATGGAAAAAAATAAAAAAAAATCTTTAATCAAGAATAAATCTGTAATTTGTTTTAAAAATTGTATTAAAGAAAACCAAATAAATGAAATTTTTATTACTATGGGAGTTTTATTTAAATTTTATTTTCCAGAGTTATTTCAATGGTTACCTAAGAAGATTACTTTAAAAATATGGAAATTAAGGAAATTTCAAGAATCAATAATTAAAGCTAGGAAAAAATCAAAAAAAAAATTTGGAAAAATTTATGATACAATTCAATTATCATCTTCAGTCAAGAAGATGATGACATCAAAAAATATAATGAATATTGTTGAAAAGTACACAAATATAAAAAAAGAGAATTTTATATGCTTCAACTCTGTAATCAGATTTGACCCTCCATTTGATGAGAGAAATTCTGTAGATTGGCATTATGATTTATATCCTAATAGTGAAAAAATAGACCCGATCAACGGAATTTCTGTAGTAGTTGCTCTACATGATATAAAGATAGAACATGGTTCTCCAATATTTCTCTTAAATTCCAATAAAACAAAAATCAAAATGAGACTTAGAACAAAATATGATAATAAATCTGATAACTATAAACTTGAAAAAGAGTATTTTAAAAAATTTAAAAGTAAAATATTTGAAATCAATATTGGAGATGTTTTAATTTTTCCAATGAAAACTATTCATAAGAGTGGTAAAAATGTTTCAAATAACGTCAGAATATCTGGTTTATTTAGGTATTATCCAATAAATAAAAAAGGTTTTACAGCACTGAAAGAAAGTTACATTCCAATTGAATAAGAAAAAAAAAGTAAAAGAAATTTTAGAAACAATTCATAGTGAATTGAATTTAAATAACTATTTGAGTAATTTAGATAATGATGATGATTTTTTAAAGAATATAAATTACAAAATTTCAAAAAATAATATTTTTAAAAAAAGAAATTTTGAATCAATTTATGAATTATCAGTCTATCGTAACTTCATTTATTCACTGATTAGAAACCGAAAACCAAAAATAATTTTAGAAACAGGTGTACTTCATGGCTTAACATCGGCCTGGATACTTAAAGCAATAAAAGATAATGGCTATGGAAGCTTAATCTCGATAGATTTACCAAGGCGAAACTGGTTTGAACATTTTGGAAAAAAACCATTTGGACCAGGTGGAGATGCAGAATTTGAAATAGAGGACGAAAAACCAGGCTGGATAATACCTGATAATTTACTTGAAAGTTGGAGTTTATATTTAGGTCCATCTTCTAAGTATTTAGAAAAAATTATAAAAAATAATACTGAGATTGAATTATTCATTCACGATAGTGATCATTCTTATGAAGTAATGAAATTTGAATGTGATTTGGTACAAAATCATTTGAATAATATAGATATTATTATTGATGATCATTATTGTAACAATTTTTACAAAGATTTTAGTAAAAATTTTGATAGATACTATAATAAGATTGATGATGTTGATGATAATTCAAAACTTGTCGAGGGTAGTGTATATTTTCCAAAAATAGTATAAATGAAACTTGTTATAGTCTCGTCATTTAATGATTTAAGGTATGTTAAAAATTTAGGTATCGATAAAATTTTAGTCTCAGGTTTTACAAGCGTATCAAATTTTTTTAATAAAAAAAAAATATACTGCTATGATTTAAATAAATTTCATACAAATGAATTAAAAAAAAAAAACTTTCTAAAATTACAGAAGGAATATTATGACATTTTTCGTAATAACGAGTTATGTTATTTATTATTTAGAAATAAATATCTTTTTCATTTTATTGGACTAAATTACTTAAAAGATATTGTATCCAAAATAATTAAAAATAATAATATAAATGAAATTATTTTGATGGGATCAATCAAAAATAAATTAGATAGTGATCCCCTAATATATGAAATTTTTATAGGTATTTTACAAAATTTTAAAGTAAAGGTTAATATTGTTGATAAGAATAAGGATAACACACAAAATCAAAAAAAAAATTTAATTTCGAGGGTAAAAAATCTCATAAATGAAATCATTATCAAATCTGAGTTTAAAATAACTCAAAAAGAAAATATTTTTTTATTTGAAAAAAATAAACTTGGTCGAAAAAAACTTAAATTACATTTAAAAGATAATTATAATTTATATGACTATTATCAAATAAATCAATTTTCAAATATTAATTTAACAAAAATTAAATATAATATTAGAAATTCATCTTCATTTATAAAAATATTCTTAAAAAGATATTTTGAGGAGTTTATTAAATTAAATAAGAAAGTAATAAACATTGAAAAAAAAGAATTTTTAAAACTAGTAAAAAAACAAAACATTAAAAAAATTGCATGGTTTTTTTCACCTTGTGAAGTTAATATGTTTCCCATTTTAATTAGAGAATGTTTTAAAAAAAATATAAGTGTTTTAGGTTTTCAACATGGTGGGACTTATGGAGCATTCAATGATAGTAACCCTAATACTTTACTAAACTATGTTAACGATTATGAGTTATGTGATATTTTTCATTCATACTCAAAATTCAAAATTATTAATAAAAAAAAAATTTTTTTTAAAAAACAAAGGACTGAAGTTAAACAAATAAATTTTTTTGATAATAAATACATTCAAACCCAACAAAATAAAATTTTATATGTTCCTCAAATTATAAACAATTTTTTTTATCCAAAATTTTCTCCAAACAGTTTAGATTTTTACAATAAGCAAAAAGAAATAACAGATGTATTGAATTCAAGTAATTTAAAAAATCGTGAAATTTTAATTAAAACCTATAATGATTTAAGCGCAGATTTTATAGAGAAATATTATCCAATTTATCCATATTTGTCCTTTATAAAAAATAATAAAAAAAATTTCAAAATTTCGCAAGCTAAAGATTTAATAGAGTTAGTCCAAAAAGAAAAACCTGGCACAATTATATTAGATTATATTTCCACACCTCTTTGGGAAATAATAAAGTTTCCAGTTAATATCTTAATATTAAAAGA
>CACDHV010000033.1 GCA_902552755.1 uncultured Pelagibacteraceae bacterium
ACCCGAATTTCTAACAGCAAATCTTTCACCTGCTTGCCCAGCTGCAAAAAGATATCCTGATGTTGCTCCATATAAGACTGTATTTCCTATAATAGTATTTTCATTTGAAATTAAATTACTTTCATCTCGAAGTTTAATCACGATAGATGCACCTGATAGACCTTTTGCAACGTAATCGTTTGCATCTCCCTTTAATATTAGTTTAAGTCCTTTAACACCGAAGGCACCAAAAGATTGACCAGCAGAACCTTTAAAGTTAATAGCAAAAGTATTTTCCCCTAATTTATTATTTCCAAATTTTTTATAGAGATTATATGAAATTCTTGTCCCAACAGCTCTATCTGTATTTTCAATTGAGTATACATTTTCTAACGGCAATTTTCTGTTAATTAAACTTTCTATCTCAGGCCAAATTTTTTGGTCTAAAGTATCTGGCACTTCATTTATTATAGGAGTTTCACAATATCTTTTGTTTGCACCTGGATCAGCTTGAACAAATAAAGGATTTAAATCTAGGTCATCTAAATTCGGTGATCCTTTACTGACTTGTCTTAGTAAATCTGTTCTTCCGATTACTTCATTTAAATTTTTAAATCCTAAACTTGATAAAATTTCTCTAACTTCTTGAGCTATAAAAGAGAATAGATTTACTATTTTATCAGGAGTGCCAGTAAATTTTTTTCTTAACTCATCATCTTGAGTACAAACTCCAACTGGACATGTATTAGAATGACATTGTCTCACCATAATACAACCCATTGCAACTAATGCAGTTGTTGCTACGCCAAATTCTTCAGCTCCCATCATTGCAGCTATTACAACGTCTCTTCCTGTTTTAATTCCTCCATCTGTTCTTAATGTAACTAGATGTCTTAATTTGTTTAAAGTTAATACTTGGTTTGCCTCTGTTAGTCCCATTTCCCATGGAATACCAACATATTTAACACTTGTTTGTGGGGTAGCACCTGTTCCACCATTATGACCTGAAATTAAAATTATATCTGCTTTTGCTTTAGCAACACCTGCAGCAATTGTTCCTATACCTGAAGAGGCAACTAATTTTACACCAACTCTTGCCTTTGGATTAATCTGCTTTAAGTCGTAAATAAGTTGAGCTAAGTCTTCAATTGAGTAAATATCGTGATGTGGTGGTGGAGATATTAAAGTTACGCCAGGCGTAGAATGTCTTAGTCTTGCAATCTCCTCTGTTACTTTAAATCCTGGTAATTGACCACCTTCTCCAGGTTTTGCTCCTTGAGCAATTTTGATTTCAATCTCATTACAATTATTTAAATAGTTAATAGTTACTCCAAATCTTGCAGAAGCAATTTGTTTTACTCTAGAATTTGCGCTATCTCCATTATTTAATACTTTAAATCTCTCTTCATCTTCTCCACCTTCTCCACTGCATGAAGCGCCTTTAATTCTGTTCATTCCCATGGCAAGTGTTTCGTGTGCCTCTTTCGATAAAGCTCCATGAGACATACTTCCACTTCCAAATCTTTTCATGATTTCAGTTATTGGCTCAACTTGATCAATATCAATTGCCTTTTGATTTTTAAAATCAATTAAATCTCTTAAACTAATTGGTTTTAAACCATAAATACCCTTAGTATATTTTTTATAAGTTTCATATGAATTTGAGCCTACGGCTGCTTGTAAAAGATGAATTAATTTTCCTTGATATTGATGAGTTTCGCCATTTTTTCTATATCTGTAAATTCCACCAATTGGTAAAATATTAGAGTGAATATCAAATGCATCTTTATGTATAGATCTTATTTTTTTTTCAATACCAGTTAAACCTATTCCAGAAATTTTAGATAACACTCCTGGAAAATAATCTTTTACAATTGTTCTGCTCAATCCAACAGTTTCAAAATTACATCCACCTCTATATGAACTTAAAACTGATATACCCATCTTTGACATTATTTTTAATAGTCCAAGGTTTACTGATTTTATATATCTACCCACGCACTCATCAAATGAGAAATTCCCAAAAAGCTTTTTTGAGTATCTTTGATGTAAACTTTCAAATGCTAAGTAAGGATTGACCGTTGTTGCTCCAACACCTATTAATGTTGCAAATGAATGGGTATCTAGAGCATCTCCTGTTTGTACATTAATTGATGCATAGCCTCTTAAGCCTAATTTTATTAAATGAGTATTTATTGCACCAATACATAGCAACATTGGCATTGGTAATTTTGTTTCAGATATATTTTTATCAGACAAAATAAGTTGAGTATTTCCTTCTCTAACTGCTTTTTCAGCGTTATTTTTTAATAATTCAATAGCCTCTTCTAAGGTTTGATCAGTATAAAATGTGCAATCTAAAATTTTATAATTATCGCCAAAATACTTTATAAATTTTTCAAACTGAGTGTTTGATAAAATTGGACTATCTAAAACATAAATATTTTCTTCAGTAAGATTAGAAAAATCTAGTATGTTTCCTAAATTTCCAAACCTAGTTTTCAAGCTCATCACCTTATTCTCTCTTAGTGAATCGATAGGGGGGTTGGTCACCTGACTAAAATTCTGTCTAAAATAATGATAAAGAGGTCTATATTTATCAGATAAAACTGCAAGGGGAGTGTCATCACCCATAGACCCGGTTGCTTCTTTAGCATCCTCAGCCATAGGGTGCAAAATTAACTCCAAGTCCTCAAGACTATAACCGAAACAATGTTGAATCTTTTTTAAATCAGCACCTGAAAACTCGCTTTTTTCATTTTCTATAGTTAATGATTTATCTAATTCAATTATTTGATTATTGAAGTGTTTGTATTCTTTAGACAAATAATTCTTTATTTGATTGTTTGTATAAACTTTTCCTTTTTCAATTCTTACTCCTAATATTTCACCCGGTCCCAATCTTCCCTTTGAAACAATTTTCTTTTCATTAAGGTCGATCATTCCTGTCTCAGAACCTGCAAACAAAAGTTTATCTCTTGTTATTGTATATCTAAGAGGTCTTAGTCCATTTCTGTCACTACCTACAATAACCCACTCATTATCAGTTGCTGCTATGGCAGCAGGTCCATCCCAAGGTTCCATTGTACTATTTAAAAAGTTGAAAAGTTGTTGGTGATCTTTAGGAAGAACTTTACTTTTTTTTGACCAAGCATCAGGAATTAGCATAAGTTTCGCTAAAGGTGCAGAATGCCCAGAAATATTTAATAATTCAAATACATTATCTAATGATGCAGAATCAGAATTACCTGCAGGTATAACCGGTTTTAAATTTTCCATATCATCAAACAAAGGACTAAACATTTCCTCTTCATGAATTCTCATCCAATTAATATTTCCTTTTAAAGTGTTTATCTCCCCATTGTGAGCAATTGATCTAAAAGGTTGGGCTAAATCCCAACTTGGAGCGGTGTTAGTAGAAAATCTTTGATGGAAAATTGCATAACGTGAAATGAAACGCTCATCTTTTAAATCTGGATAAAAATCAGATAAAGACTCTGCTAAAAACATTCCTTTATAAATTATTGATTTCGAGCTGAATGAACAAATATAAAAATTGTTTAATTGATTTCTTAATGCTTCTTTTTCAATTTTTCTTCGAGTTTCATAAAGAGCTCTTTCTAAATCTTTACCATGAATTGACTTATCATTATGTGTAAAAAGAACTTGTGTAATCTCAGGTCTAGTTTGTTCTGCCTTTTCTCCTAAAACAGAAGGATCCACAGGTACTTGTCTCCATCCGTAAATATTAAAATTCTTTTTTGTTAATTCACTTTCTACAATTGATCTGCATTGCTCTTGTCCCCCAAAGTCATTTCTTGGCAAAAAAATCATTCCCACACATAAATCTGAGTTATCGTGCTCATGACCTGTTATTTCAATTTTTTCTGCAAAGAAATCATTTGGTATTTCAATATGAATACCTGCTCCATCTCCCGTTTTACCGTCTGCATCAATTGCACCTCTATGCCATACAGCTTTTAGAGCCTCGATACCGTATTCGACTACTTTTCTTGATTTTAGGCCCTCAGTTGATGCAACAAGACCTACTCCACATGCATCATGTTCCATAGTTTCATCATAAACATGATTTTTTTTTAAAAGTTTACGATTTTTGTTTTGGATATCCATCATGCAACTTTCATTTTTTGTTTTGATTGAAGATAACTTTCAATTGAAGTGGCAGCATCTCTACCATCTTTGATAGCCCATACAACTAATGAGGCTCCTCTTACTATATCTCCAGCCGCGAATACACCTGGTATACTAGTTTCCAAGGTATCAAAGTCAGCTTTTATTGTTCCCCACTGTGAAACTTGTAATCTAGGTTCCTGAAATAGAATTGGTAAATCTTCTGGATCAAAACCTAAGGATTTAATCACCAAATCAGCATTAATTTCAAATTCTGAGTTCTCTTCTGCAACGGGTCTTCTTCTGCCACTTTCATCTGGATCCGTTAATTTCATTTTATCTACAACAATACTATTTACTTTATTAGTTCCTCTAAACTCTTTCGGGTTACTTAACCAAATAAATTCTACACCTTCCTCCTCAGCATTGCCGACTTCTCTCGCAGATCCAGGCATATTTTCTCTGTCTCTTCTGTAAAGGCATTTTACAGATTTAGCTTTTTGTCTTACAGAAGTTCTTACACAGTCCATTGCAGTATCTCCACCACCAATTACTACTACATCTTTACCCTCAGCATTTAATGTTCCGTTATCAAACATTTCGACTTTATCGCCTAAACCTTTTTTGTTTGAAGCTGTTAAGAATTCCATAGCAGGAAAAATATTACTTAGATCATTTCCAGGTAAGTTAACTTCTCTTGCTTTGTATACACCTGTTGAAATTAACAAGGCATCATGTTTTGATTGTAATTCTTTTAATGTAGAATCTTTGCCAACCTCGAAATTATGAATAAATTTTATTCCACCTTCTTTTAAAAGTTTAATTCTTCTCTCAACTACATGCTTTTCTAATTTAAAATTTGGTATTCCATAGATTAACAATCCACCTGCTCTGTCATATCTATCGTAAATTGTTATTTGGTATCCTTTTTTTCGTAATTCTTCACCACAAGCTAGTCCTGCGGGACCTGCTCCAATAATTCCAACACTTTGTTCATTTTCAATTTTTACATTTATTGGTTTTACCCAGCCATTTTCCCAAGCTTTATCGGTTAAATATTTTTCAACTGAACCAATTGTTACTGTTCCATGTCCCGATTGCTCAATTACACAGTTTCCTTCACATAATCTATCTTGTGGGCATATTCTTCCACAAACTTCCGGCATATTATTCGTACTTTGGGATAGATGGTAAGCTTCTTCATACCTTCCTTCTGCAGTTAACTTTAACCAATCGGGTATATTGTTACTTAATGGACAGTGAACCTGACAAAAAGGAACGCCACACTGTGAACACCTGCTCGATTGTTCTTTAGCTTTTTCATGAATAAACTCTTGATAAATCTCTCCAAAATCCTCTTTTCTTTGGGATTTATCTCTTTTAGGTGGATTTTGCTGACCTATATCTACAAATTTAAGCATTTTATTCGTCATTTGAGTAGGCTTATACACCAGAAGCATATT
>CACDHV010000034.1 GCA_902552755.1 uncultured Pelagibacteraceae bacterium
GCGCTGATATAGAGTCTGCTAAATTAAGAAATGACTGGAATGGAACAAAAGAAATTTTAGAAAAAGGAAGAGAGTGGATAATCAATGAAGTTAAATCTTCGGAGCTAAGAGGACGTGGTGGAGCTGGTTTTCCAACTGGTCTAAAATGGTCATTTGCACCTAAAGAGGTAGGATCTAGACCACATTATCTAGTTATCAATGCTGATGAGTCAGAACCTGGAACATGCAAAGATAGAGATATATTAAGATTTGAACCTCACAAATTAATAGAAGGATGCTTAATTGCTTCTTACGCAGTTAATGCCCATAAATGTTATATTTATATAAGAGGTGAATATTTTAATGAAGGACAAAAACTTCAAACTGCAATAGACGAAGCTTATAAAAACAATTTAATTGGTAAAAATTCTTTAAATTCAGGATGGGATTTAGATATTTATATTCATTATGGTGCTGGTGCTTATATTTGCGGTGAAGAAACTGCACTACTCGAGAGTTTGGAAGGAAAAAAGGGTCAACCAAGATTAAAACCACCTTTCCCCGCGCTAATTGGATTATATGGATGTCCTACTATAATTAACAATGTTGAGACTGTTGCAGCTGTTCCTACAATTCTAAGAAGAGGTGCGAAATGGTTTAGTTCACTTGGAAGACCTAAAAACACTGGAACAAAAATTTATTGTATTTCTGGAAATGTCAATAACCCATGTAATGTTGAGGAAGAAATGGGAGTACCACTTAAGGAATTAATTGAAACCCACGCTGGAGGTGTAGTTGGTGGATGGGACAATCTCAAAGCAGTAATACCCGGTGGTTCTTCAATGCCAATGTTACCTAAAGAAATTTGTGACAATATGAAAATGGATTTTGATACATGTGTTGAAAATAAAACAGGACTAGGAACAGCTGGTATTGTTGTGATCAATAATGACCAAGATATTATTAAGTGTATGGCAAGAATAGCTAGATTTTATAAACATGAAAGTTGTGGTCAGTGTACTCCATGTAGAGAAGGATCTGGATGGATGTGGAGAATGTTGGAAAGAATGGCAGCAGGTGAGGCAACCCCAGACGAAGTGGATATGCTTTTTGATGTAACGAAACAAATAGAAGGTCACACTATTTGTGCATTTGGCGAAGGTTCCTCTTGGCCAGTTCAAGGATTAATCAGACATTTTAAAGATGAAATACTTGAAAGAAATAAATTTGACCCTGTTGTGAAAAAAAACAAAAATATTCCATACCTTGTTGATCAACATTTATTAGAAAAGAAAAATGCCTAAATTAAAAGTAAACGATATTGATATTGAAGTTGAAGATGGTCTAACGGTACTCCAAGCTTGTGAACAAGCTGGAGCTGAAATACCAAGATTTTGTTACCATGAAAAACTCTCTATAGCTGGGAATTGTCGTATGTGTTTGGTTGAAATGGAAAAATCTCCAAAACCTATAGCTTCATGTGCAATGCCTGCAGCTGAAGGTATGGTTATTAAAACAAATACAGAAAAAGTCGAGAAAGCAAGAAAAGGTGTGATGGAGTTTTTGCTGGCCAACCATCCTTTAGATTGCCCTGTTTGCGATCAAGGTGGCGAGTGTGATTTACAGGATCAATCTATGTTTTATGGAATTGATAAATCACGATTTAAAGAGAACAAAAGATACGTACCTGAAAAATACATGGGTCCGTTAATAAAAACCCAAATGACAAGATGTATTCATTGTACTAGATGTATCAGATTTGCAACTGAAGTAGCGGGAGTGCCAGAATTAGGTGCGATTGGACGTGGAGAAAACATGGAAATCACCACATATTTAGAGAAATCCATGGAGTCTGAAATGTCAGCAAATGTAATTGATTTGTGTCCAGTTGGTGCATTAACTTCTAAACCTTACGTGTTCGAAGCAAGACCTTGGGAACTAAAAAAAACTGAAACAATTGATGTTATGGATGCTGTTGGGTCAAACATCAGAGTGGATACTTACGATTGGGAAGTCAAAAGGGTTTTACCAAGAATTAATGAGGAAATTAATGAGGAGTGGATTTCTGATAAAACAAGATATGCATGTGATGGTTTGAAAAATCAACGATTAGATACCCCATTTATAAAGAATAATGCAAATTTTGAAGAAATTAGTTGGCAAGATGCATACAAAAAAATAAAAGAAAAAATTTTAAAAACATCATCGGAAAAAATAGTTGGTTTAACTGGTGACATGACAAACATGGAAACTATGTTTGCTGCTAAAAAATTATTTCAAAAAGCTTTAAATTCTAGTTATTTAGACTCTAGAGCTAACCATACTTACATAAACTTTGAGAACAGAAATAATTACCTATTTAACTCTAGTATTGAAGGGATTGAAGAATGTGATCTTATATTGTTAATGGGTACAAACCCCAGATTTGAGGCAACTATATTAAACTCAAGAATAAGAAAAACTTATTTAAAAAATAAAACTGAAATATTTTCTTTAGAGAATGTTGGTGATTTAACTTATCCTTATAAAGTTTTAGAAAATAATTCGAAAATAATTAATAAAATAATTAAAAATGAACACGATATTTCAAACAAAATTGCCAGTGCAGAAAAACCTATTATTATCTTAGGTCAATCAATATTAAATAGTAACAACGGTGCATATATATTTGAAGAGTTAAAAAAGTATTTAACTAATATTAATAAAATTAATGATAATTGGAATGCACTAAATATTTTATCAACTGACGCATCGGCTGTTGGTTCTTATGATTTAGGCATTTTTTCATCAAATGATGGGAGTAATAAAGCTCTTAAAAAAATTGAGGATAGTGAAGCAGAGATTATTTTTTTATTTGGTCAAGACAACCTCAAAATTAAAAAAAGAAATGAATTTATAATTTATATTGGAAGTCATGGTGATAATGGTGCGGATATGGCAGACCTTATATTACCTGGTGCTGCATATACTGAACAAGATGGATATTTCACTAACTTAGAAGGAAAACTTCAAAAAGCATATAAAGCTTCATATCCTCCAGGAGAAGCTAAAGAAGATTGGCAAATAATTAATGAATTATCTTCTACTATTCTTGGAAATTCTTTATTTAATAATAAAGATGAACTACTCAAATCTATGCAAAAACATTTAAATAATCAAAATATTAAAAATTTTGAAGTTCCCGCATATAATTTGAATGATGAAAAAATATTAGTTGAAGATATTGATTATTACTATTCTAATACGATTGCCCGTGCATCCAAGACAATGTCAGAGTGTAGATCCGCAAGAGCTAATTTGAAAAAAACTGGAACTGAGGGTTAATGGAATCCTATTTTTCAATATTATTTACTGAAGTCTATAAAATTTTATTTATATTAGTACCTGTTTTAGTTTCTGTAGCAATGATAGTTTGGCTTGATAGAAGAGTTTGGGCTTTTGTACAAAAAAGGAGAGGACCTAATGTTGTTGGTCCATTTGGTTTATTTCAATCATTAGCTGATGCATTAAAATATATTTTTAAAGAAATAATAATACCTGCAAGCTCAAACAAGCTTGTATTTGTATTAGCTCCAGTCGTTACTATGACATTAGCATTAATATCATGGGCTGTAATACCATTTGGCGAAGATTTTGTTCTAGCCGACATCAATGTTGGTATTTTATATCTTTTTGCAGTTTCATCATTGGGTGTTTATGGAATAATTATGGGAGGATGGGCCTCAAATTCTAAATACCCTTTTTTAGGTGCAATCAGATCTGCTGCACAAATGGTATCATATGAAGTTTCAATAGGAGTTATAATAATCAACGTTCTATTATGTGTTGGATCTTTAAACTTAAGTGACATCGTTATGGCTCAACAAAATTTATGGTTTGTAATTCCTTTGTTTCCTATGTTTGTAATTTTTTTTATTTCTGCACTAGCAGAAACAAATCGTCCTCCATTTGATTTACCAGAAGCAGAAGCAGAATTAGTGGCAGGATATCAAACTGAATATTCAGGAATGATGTATGCTATGTTTTGGTTAGGGGAGTATGCAAATATTTTGTTAATGTGTGCAATGGGATCAGTTTTATTTTTGGGTGGCTGGTTATCTCCAATAGATATTTTCCCATTTAATGCTATTCCAGGTCCTTTTTGGTTAATTTTTAAAATATTACTTTTATTTATTTTAATTGCTTTAGTTAAAGCAACTGTTCCAAGATACAGATATGATCAATTAATGAAGCTTGGTTGGAAGATATTTCTCCCATTTTCGCTGTTTTATGTTGTTTTAACTTCGAGTTTTTTAATATATTTTGATTTACTACCAGGGAAATAAATGAAAATTTCAAGATTATTAAAAACTATATTCATGATTGATTTTTTGACTGGTTTATTAATTGCAATAAAAGAGACTTTTAAGGCAAAAAAAACAATCAATTATCCTTTTGAAAAGGGATCTTTAGGAACAAGGTCTAGAGGGGAGCATGCTCTTAGAAGATATCCTAATGGTGAAGAAAGATGCATAGCGTGTAAACTTTGTGAAGCTGTATGTCCAGCCCAAGCTATTACGATTGAGTCAAAGGAAAGAGATGATGGTAGTAGAAAAACTGTAAGATATGATATTGATATGCTTAAATGTATATACTGTGGTCTTTGTGAAGAGTCATGTCCCGTAGATGCAATTGTCCAAGGTCCTAATTTTGAATTTGCAACAGAGTCTAGAGAAGAGCTTTATTATACAAAAGAAAAACTCTTGGAAAATGGAGACAGGTGGGAAAACATTTTAGCTGCCAATATAAAGGCTGATAGTTCTCACAGGTAATCTTATGATTGCACACTCAGTTTTCTTCTATATTTTCTCATTAATAGCTATTGTTTCTGCAGTCATGGTAACAGTCTCAAAAAATACAGTTCACTCTGTATTTTTTTTAATCCTAGATTTCATTAGCATATCCTGTTTGTTTATTATGATAGGTGCAGAATTTCTAGGCATGATAATGCTCATAGTTTATGTTGGAGCTGTTGCAGTTCTGTTTTTATTTGTTGTGATGATGTTAAACGTAGCTGAACAAAAAGGTCAATGGTTTAGCTCAAG
>CACDHV010000035.1 GCA_902552755.1 uncultured Pelagibacteraceae bacterium
GAGGCTACAGTTGTTAGAAATTACTTGGATTGGATGATTGATCTTCCGTGGTTTAAAAAAGATGATGTTGATATTGATTTAAATAAAGGTCTTAAAATTTTAGATGAAGATCATTTTGGTTTAGAAAAAGTTAAAGAGAGAATTATTGAGTTTCTAGCTGTTCAAAAAAGAATGGAAAAAATTAAAGGACCAATTTTATGTTTAGTTGGTCCTCCTGGAGTTGGAAAAACATCACTTGGAAAATCTATAGCTAAAGCTACTAATAGACAGTTTATTAGAATGTCTTTGGGAGGTGTTAGAGATGAGGCTGAAATAAGAGGTCATAGAAGAACATACATTGGATCTTTACCAGGAAAAATAATCCAAATGATGAAGAAAGCTGGTACAAAAAATCCTTTATTTTTACTAGATGAAGTTGATAAAATTGGAAACGATTACAGAGGAGATCCATCATCAGCTTTACTAGAAGCATTAGACCCTGAACAGAATACAGCTTTCAATGATCACTATTTAGAAGTTGATTACGATTTGTCTGATGTAATGTTTGTAACAACAGCAAATACTTTAAATATTTTACCACCACTTCTTGACAGAATGGAAGTTATAAGAATTCCTGGATATACAGAAGATGAAAAAATAAATATTGCAAACAAATATTTGCTACCTAAACAAGTTAAAGAAAATGGTGTGAAAGAGGGCGAACTAAATTTAGAAGATGGTACAATCAAAGAAATAATTAGAAGTTACACAAGGGAGTCTGGAGTTAGAAATTTAGAAAGAGAAATTTCTAAAGTGACAAGAAAAGTTGTTAAAAAAGTAGTAAGTGGTGAAGTTGAAAAGGTTCAAGTAAATGATAAAAATATTCCAGACTTTCTAGGAATTAAAAAATTCAAATTTGGCGAAGTAGAAAATAAAAATAAAACTGGAATAGTAATAGGGCTAGCGTGGACTGAAGTAGGAGGCGAAATTCTTAAAATTGAGACTGTTAATATGCCAGGTAAAGGCAGAATGCAAATAACAGGTAAACTCGGTGATGTGATGCAAGAGTCTGTTAAGGCTGCAAAATCGTATGTCAGATCAAAAAGTTTAGAGTATGGCATAATTCCACCTTTCTTTGAAAAAAAAGATTTTCATATCCATGTTCCTGAAGGAGCTACACCTAAAGATGGACCATCCGCAGGTATAGCAATGGTTACATCCATAGTTTCATCGATCACAAATATTCCTGTCAACAGAGAGATTGCTATGACCGGTGAGGTAACAATTACAGGACAAGTTTTACAAATTGGTGGTTTAAAAGAAAAATTATTAGCTGCACACAGAGCGGGGGTTAAAAAAGTGTTAATACCTAAAGAAAACGAAAAAGATTTGGCAGATATTCCAAAAAAGGTAAGAGAAGACATTAAAATAATTCCAGTAGAAACAGCAGATGAAGTGCTTAAAATTGCCCTTACAAAAGAGCTTAAACCTGTAGAATGGACTGAAGTTGAAAAAATTTCTGAGGGCAAAAAGGACGACAAATCACAAGCTAGTATTCAGTAATAAACAATTTACTTTATTAATCCGTTGATGTAATAGTACCAAGATTTTGGGTGGTTAGCTCAGTTGGTAGAGCATCTCGTTTACACCGAGGGGGTCAAAGGTTCGAGTCCTTTACTACCCACCATTTACACCTGTGGGGGTGTAGCTCAGTTGGTTAGAGCACCTGCCTGTCACGCAGGGGGCCGAGGGTTCGAGTCCCTTCACTCCCGCCATTATTTGAGTAAAACTAGGCATAAAAATGTGACATATCTTCACTTTTAGTTGATATAATAGTTGTTACATAGGAATCAAATGCTTGCGGAATTTTTAAAAGATTATCTAACGATAATATTATTTTTGATAATAGCTTTAAGCTTGAGTCTTGTTTTTGTTGCAATTAATTATATTGCCGCTCCAAGTAAACCTGATCCAGAGAAACTTTCAGCTTATGAATGTGGGTTTGAACCATTCAACGACTCTAGAATGGAATTTGATGTAAGGTTTTATTTAGTTGCAATATTATTTATAATTTTTGACTTAGAAATTGCATTTCTATTCCCATGGGCTATCTCACTTGGTGAAATCGGTTTATATGGTTTCTGTTCTATGATGTTATTTTTATTTATTTTAACTGTTGGATTTATTTATGAGTGGAAAAAAGGAGCTTTAGATTGGGAATAAAATGAATTTACAAGATAGAAAAAAAGATATCCCAGAAGAGTTTAAACAATTAGCTCAAGACTTTAGTGACAACGGTTTTATAACAACATCACTAGACAATCTTGTTAATTGGGCAAGAACTGGTTCATTGCATTGGATGACATTTGGATTAGCATGTTGTGCTGTTGAAATGATGCAAACATCTATGCCAAGATATGATCTTGAAAGATTTGGTGCAGCACCAAGAGCATCACCACGTCAATCAGATGTAATGATAGTTGCAGGCACACTAACTAATAAAATGGCTCCTGCATTAAGAAAAGTTTACGACCAGATGCCTGAACCTAGATACGTGATATCTATGGGAAGCTGTGCAAATGGTGGAGGCTACTATCATTATTCATACTCTGTAGTGAGAGGATGCGATCGTGTAGTACCTGTTGACGTATATGTTCCAGGTTGTCCACCTTCAGCTGAAGCATTACTTTATGGAATTTTACAATTACAGAAAAAAATAAGAAATAAAGGTTCTTTAGAAAGATAATAATGAAAAATCTTGAGGACTTGGAAAAGTTTATTAACTCCGAATTATCGTCTAAAATAAATAATTCATTTATAAAGCATGATAACATTTATATAAACATAGATCATGATGAATTGATCGATGTAATTTCTTTTTTGAAGACTAATAAAGAAACTAAATTTAGGCAATTAATCGAAATTACAGCTGTAGATTACCCTGAAAATGAAAACAGATTTAAGATGGTTTATTTACTATTAAGTCATGAATATAATCAAAGAATTATTATTGATTATTCAATAAAAGAAAATGACGTAATTTCCTCATTAACTTCCATATTTCCAGCTGCAAATTGGATGGAAAGAGAAGTATTTGATATGTATGGGTTAAACTTTAAAAATCATCCTGATTTAAGAAGAATTTTAACTGATTACGGTTTTGAGGGGCATCCTTTAAGAAAAGATTTCCCTCTAACTGGTCACAATGAAGTTCGTTATAGCGAAGAACAAAAAAAAGTAATCTATGAACCTGTAAAATTGGAACAAAATTACAGAAATTTTGATTATGAAAGTCCTTGGGAAGGAACCAAATACATCAAAGAAATTAAAAAAAGCTAATGGCAAAAGAAAAAAAAACACTAAATTTAAATTTTGGACCACAACATCCAGCAGCACATGGAGTCTTAAGATTAATACTTCAATTAGATGGAGAAGTTGTAGAAAAAGCCGATCCTCATATAGGATTATTGCATCGAGGTACTGAGAAGTTAATAGAAAATAAAACTTATATCCAAGCAGTTCCTTATTTTGATCGTCTTGATTATGTAGCACCAATGAATCAAGAACATGCATTTGCTTTAGCTATAGAAAAAATTCTTAAAATCGAAGTTCCTGAGAGAGCGAAATATATAAGAGTTATTTTCTGTGAAATAGGACGAATATTAAGTCACATATTAAATGTAACTACTCAAGCAATGGATGTCGGTGCACTTACACCAACGTTGTGGGGTTTTGAAGAAAGAGAAAAATTAATGGGATTTTACGAGAGGGTATCAGGATCAAGGTTGCACGCTAATTATTTTAGAGCAGGTGGAGTACATAAAGATTTGCCTTCAGGACTTGACAGTGACATAAGTGAATTTTGCGAAAAATTCCCAAAAATTATTGATGATTTAGAAACTTTACTTACCGATAACAGAATATTTAAACAGAGAAATGTAGATATAGGAATTGTATCCAAACAAGATGCATTAGATTATTCTTTTTCAGGAGTAATGTTAAGAGGCTCTGGTGTAGCTTGGGATTTAAGAAAAAGTCAACCTTATGATTTATATGACGATTTAGAATTTAAAATTCCTGTTGGAAAAAATGGAGATTGTTATGACAGATATCTTTGCAGAATTGAAGAAATGAGAGAAAGCGTAAAAATTATTAAACAGTGTTTAAAAAATATTCCAAAGGGATCAATTAAAACAGAGGATGGAAAGATTTCTCCTCCACCAAAAAATGAACTTAAACAGTCCATGGAGGCTTTAATTCATCATTTTAAGTTATTTACAGAAGGATATAGGGTTGAAAAAGATGAGATATATACAGCAGTTGAGGCACCAAAAGGAGAATTTGGTGTATATCTAATTTCAGATGGCTCAAGCAAACCTTACAAATGCAAGATTAGAGCTCCTGGATTCTCACATCTTCAAGCAATGGATTATTTAATAAAAGGACACATGCTTGCTGATGTACCTGCAGTTTTAGGTTCAATGGATATTGTTTTTGGAGAGGTCGATAGATGAGTGTAAAAAAAATTCACAAAGAACAACCTGAAACCTTTGAATTTAGTGAAAAAAGCATGGAGACTGCTAATAAAATTGTTTCTAATTATCCAAATGGAAAACAACAGAGTGCAGTAATGGCTTTATTGTATATAGCTCAAAGACAAAATGACAATTGGATACCCTTACAAGCAATGAAATACATAGCTAAATTTTTAGACATGCCTTATATAAAAGTTTATGAAGTGGCAACTTTTTATTCGATGTATAATTTATCACCAGTTGGTAAATATTTCTTTCAAGTTTGTACTACAACACCTTGTATGCTTAGAGGAGCGTATGAATTAGTTAAAGTTTGTAAAAATAAAATATCTGAAAAAGAAAATGTATTATCTGAAGATGGAAAAATTTCTTGGATGGAAGTTGAATGTTTGGGTGCATGTGTTAATGCCCCAATGATGC
>CACDHV010000036.1 GCA_902552755.1 uncultured Pelagibacteraceae bacterium
TTAAATTAGAAGCTGCAAGTGGAATTGTTCTTCTTTTTGCAGCAATAATTGCCTTGTTCATAAGTAATTCTGAATTATCAACACTATACTTTTCAACGTTGGAAAAATATTTATTTATTGGAATTAATAATTTTGGTCTTAAGCTTTCAGTATTACATTGGATAAACGATGCATTAATGGCAATCTTTTTCTTTTTTGTAACACTTGAAATTAAGAGGGAATTTTTGCAAGGTGAATTATCAAATATAAAACAAGCACTGCTTCCTATAATTGCTGCCGTAGGGGGGATGGTAGTTCCAGCATTATTTTATGTTTTTATAAATTTAGGAGATGGAGAAACATTAAAAGGATGGGCAATACCATCTGCAACGGATATCGCTTTCTCTTTAGGTGTTTTATCATTATTAGGAAGTAGAGTCCCTCTTTCATTAAAAGTGTTTTTAACAGCATTAGCAATTATTGATGATTTAGGTGCAATAGTTATAATAGCTCTATTTTATTCTGGCGATTTAAGTATTAAGTATTTATCTTTGATGCTATTAGCCTTTTTAATTCTATTGGTTATAAATAAATTTAATATAAAAAGATTTCTCCCTTATTTGATAGTCGGAATTTTTTTATGGGATTTTACCCATAATTCGGGTATTCATGCAACTATCGCAGGTGTGTTACTTGCAATGACAATACCTCATAGAAAAAAGAATAAAGATTTTTCCCTCCTAATTAAAGTGGAGCATGCCATAAGTCCGTATGTTGCATTTGGAATAATGCCTATTTTCGCTTTTGCAAATGCGGGTGTGTCTTTAGAAGGTTTATCCTTATCATCTTTGTTAGATAAAGTTCCTTTAGGCATAGTTTTAGGATTATTTGTTGGAAAACAATTGGGAGTTTTTATTTTTTCTTACGCATCTATAAAATTAAAAATTGCGCAGATGCCAAGTAATACAAGTTGGTATAATTTTTATGGAGTTGGGGTTTTAACAGGAATTGGTTTTACAATGAGTTTGTTTGTTGGAAATTTAGCTTTTGCTGAAAATTTACAATACATGGATGGTGTAAAAATTGGAGTTTTGACTGGGTCATTATTATCCACTTTATTTGGATACTTTTTAATACTACTTACACCAAATAAATAATTTAATTAATGAAAAACCTATTAATATTTGGACTTACTATAGTTATGATTTTTTTTAAGAGTACATCACATGCCGAATATGAAAAAATCTTTTTTGACTTTAAAATAAACAGCATTACCGGGGATGTAATTGATTTAAATGCTTTTAGAGGAAAGCCAGTACTGATTGTAAATACTGCTAGTTATTGTGGTTTTACAAAGCAATATAATGACATGCAAAATCTATGGGAGAAATATAAAGACAAAGGTTTAATAGTTCTTGGTGTACCATCAAATTCCTTTAATCAGGAAAAAACAAATAATGATGATGTTAAGGAATTTTGTGAAGTTAATTTTAATATTAATTTTCCACTTACAGAAATAACAGATGTTAAAGGTGACAATGCACATGAAATTTATAAGTGGGCTAAAGATAACTATGGAAAATCTGCTGTACCAAAATGGAATTTTTATAAAATATTAATTAATAATGAAGGTAAAATTGAAGATACTTATGCATCTTTAACAAATCCAACATCAAAAAAAATTACAAAAAAAATAGAGAGTTTATTAAAATAATATAGTCAATCCATCATGAGCGGGAATTACATTTTTGGGTAGTATTTTTTTTATTACATTATAATCAATTTCGTTACTTAAATTAGTGAGAATTGTTTTTTTTGGCTTTATTTTATTAATTAATTCCAAAACATCATCTAAATTAAAATGTGTTGGATGATAATTATATCTCAAACAATCAATAATAAGATACTTTAGATTTTTAAGATACTTTAAATTTTTATTATCAATCTTATTAACATCAGGTGCATAAGCGCAATTATCATTTATGATATAGCAAATACTTTTTATTGAACCATGATGAACTTTTAAAGATTTTATTACAATTTTTTTTTTATAATCTTTTAGTATATGTTTACTTTTTAATGTTTTTGCATCAAGAATAGATGGATAATTTTTATAATCTTTAAAACAATAACCAAAGGTATTTATAAGATTTTTCTTTGTAATTCTATCTGCGTAAATTGTTATTTTTTTTTTATTTTTTAAAGAAAAAACCCTCAACTCATTAATTCCGTGTGTTTGGTCAGCATGAGAATGAGTATAAAAAACTGTATCAATGTTTTTAACTTTGTTTTTTAGTAATTGAGATTTTAAATCTGGAGATGTATCAATTAGAATATTTAGGTTTTTTGAACTTATTAGAGCTGAACATCTTGATCGTATATTTTTTTTATTCTTAGGATCACAATTTCCATAGTAACCATCAATTCGAGGAATACCTAAAGAGCTACCGCAGCCCAAGATAGTAAATTTTATGCTCATTTATTAAAAAATAATCTATTAAAGTTCTCAGTAGTAATTTTATCTAAGTCCTCTACTTCAACGTTTTTCAATTCTGATAATTTTTTTAAAGTGTAACGTACAAAAGATGGTTCATTTTTCTTACCTCTCATTGGCTCAGGTGCTAAAAATGGACTGTCTGTTTCAATTAGCAATCTTTCTAATGGTAATTCCTTAAAAGTATTCTGAAGGTCTGTGCTATTCTTAAATGTAATAATACCACTAGCTGAAAAGAAAGAATTAAGTTCCATTAATTTCATGGCAAAAGTTAGGGATCCTGTAAAGCAGTGCATCAGTATCTTTAAATTATTGTCAGAATTCTTTAATATTTCATATGTCTCAGTTTCAGCATTTCTTGAATGAACAATTAAAGGTATATCTAATTCTAATGCAGCATCGATATGATTTTTAAAACTTTTAATTTGTTTATCTTTATCACTATTGTTGTAATAAAAATCTAATCCTGACTCACCTACTCCAATAATTTTATCATTTGAATTAATTTTTTTTATTATTTCATCTTTTGACAATTGATCTGTATTTGTTTCATGGGGATGAATACCGAAAGTGCCATATATCATTTCATCCTTGTTCATAATCTCTATAATTTTTGGAAAACCTGATAATGTTGTCGAAATAGTAAGTACTTTGCTAATGCCCTCCTTTTTACATCTTGATAATACGTCTTCAATATTTTCAACCAAGGGTTCGTGATCTAGGTGACAATGCGAATCAATCATTTTTTTCGATCTTTTTGAACAATATGTCTAATTTACTTAATTTAAGACCTTTCTTTAAATAATTATTATCCTTTATTGTCTCAAAATTAATTTTATCTTCCTTTATACCAAATATTCCTAAAACTTTGAGAGATGAACTTGGTATTATTGGATATAATAATATGGTCACTTTCCTTATTAGCTCTAATGCAACATAAATAATAGTATTCATTCTTAATTTATCATTCTTTTTTTTCCAAGGTTCCTGATCATTAAAATACTTATTTGCTGCAAATAACTGTTCAACAATAAAATTTATATATAAATTTACATCCTGATTATCAGAATATTTTATTAAATTTTCATAATGTTTAGAATATTCATCTAAGATCAATTTATCATCATCTGTAAAGACGTCATAATTAGGTATTTCAAATTTAGAATTTTTATCGCAAAATGCTAGAACCCTTTGGCAAAGATTTCCATAATTGTTAGCTAAATCACTATTTATACAAGATTCTAATTTTTCTTGTGAAATATTTCCGTCATTACCAAAAGAAACTTCTTTAATTAAATAATATCTTAAAGGATCTAAACCATAAGTATCTATAATTTCGAGCGGGTCTAAAATATTACCTTTAGATTTTGACATTTTTTCATCACCCGAGAGTATCCACCCGTGACCAAATACTCTTTTTGGAGGTTTTATATCAGCAGCTAATAGGAAAGCTGGCCAATAAATGGCATGAAATCTTAGTATATCTTTTCCTATAAGATGAAGATCTGCAGGCCAAAAAGATTTGTACAAATCATCACTTTCGTTTGGATAATTTAAAGCACTTAGATAATTTGTTAAAGCATCTAACCAAACATAAATAACATGGTCTTTATTAGAAGGAACTTTTATTCCCCAATTAAAAGATTTTCTACTGACGGATAAATCTTTTAATCCTGATTTAACAAAACTAATAACTTCATTTCTTCTTGTTTCAGGTAGTATAAAATCTGGATTTTTATTATAAAAGTCTATCAATTCATCTTGCCAATGAGATAATCTGAAAAAATAAGACTCTTCCTCTACCCACTCTACTTTAGATCCTGAGATAATTGCTTTTTTTGTACCATTTGAATCTTCAATTTCACTATCTGTATAAAACGCTTCATCTGAGACAGAATACCAGCCTGAGTACTTTGATAAGTAAATCTCATCTTTTTTTTCTAAAATACTCCAAAGATTTTCAACAGATTTAGCATGTCTAGACTCTGTAGTTCTTATAAAATCGTTATTTGACAAGTTTAATGTGTCAGATAAATCTCTAAAAGTTTTACTAATTTCATCACAAAATAATAGTGGATCCATTTTTTTTTCTTCAGCTGCGCGTTGTATTTTTTGTCCATGCTCATCTGTGCCAGTTAAAAAGAAAACATTAAAACCCTGTATTCTTTTTAATCTTGCAAAAAAATCAGCGATAATACTTGAATATGCGTGACCCATATGTGGCTTTGCAGATGGATAATATATTGGTGTAGTTATGTAGTAATTTTTATTCACTTAATAATTTATCATTAAATTCTAGAAAGAATGATTCAAAATCTAAATTATATTTTTTAACAAAAGAAAGTTTTAG
>CACDHV010000037.1 GCA_902552755.1 uncultured Pelagibacteraceae bacterium
ATTTTTGTGCTTTAGCGTGAACTTCTTTTCTTTTTTTAACTTTTTCCATTGCAATAGCAATTTCTAAAAGATCTCTAATTATTTGTTCAACATCTCTTCCAACATAACCAACTTCAGTAAATCTTGTAGCTTCAACTTTTACAAATGGTGCTTCAGCTAATTTTGATAATCTTCTAGATATTTCAGTTTTACCAACACCTGTTGGCCCCATCATTAAAATATTTTTTGGAAGAACTTCATCTTTCATATCGCCTTCTAAGGCTTGTCTTCTCCATCTATTTCTTAAAGCAATTGCAACAGCTCTTTTTGCATTATTTTGTCCAACGACAAATCTATCTAATTCAGAAACTATTTCTCTCGGAGATAATGAATTTTGAATATTATTTTTTTCTTTTTTTACTTTAGCGTTTGGAAGAGTTGTAACGTTTGATTTTTCCATTTAAATTTTCTCTATGTTGCAATTATTATTTGTGAACACGCATATTTCAGAAGCAACTTTAATTGCTTTTTTTGCAACTTCTTCTGCAGATAAATCTGTATCCATCAATACTTTTGCTGAAGCCAATGCATAATTTCCACCTGATCCTATTCCAATGACATCACCTTCAGGCTCTAAAACATCACCAGTTCCTGAAATAATAAAACTATTTTCTTTATCACCAACAGCCATTAAGGCTTCTAATCTTCTTAAATATTTATCGGTTCGCCAATCTTTAGCTAATTCAACAGCTGCTCTTGCTAGATTTCCAGCATGTTTTTCTAGTTTAGACTCTAATCTTTCAAATAATGTTAAGGCATCTGCTGTAGATCCAGCAAATCCAGCGATCACATTTCTTTTCTCAATCTTACGAACTTTGTTTGCAGTTTTCTTAATTACTGTATTTCCCATACTAACTTGGCCATCACCAGCAACTACTACTTCATTATTTTTTCTAACTAATACTATTGTTGTCATGGAATATAGATGGATACTAAATCTAATAGTTCAAGACCAAGGCTAGAATTATTGCCATAATTGAATAATAGATATATACCTTTTTCAGATTATGAAACGTAAAGCCAAAATAAGTAGAAAAACAAAAGAGACTAACATCAGTGTTGATTTAAACATTGATGGTAAGGGTAAGTACAAAGTTGACACAGGTATAGGATTTTTAGATCACATGCTTGAGCAATTATCAAAACACTCTTCAATGGATATGAATATTAAAGCTAAAGGTGACACGCACATTGATCTTCACCACACAACTGAAGATACAGGAATTGCAATTGGTGAATGTTTGAAAAAAGCATCTAAAAAGTTTGTCGGTATTAAAAGATATGCTCATGCAATGATACCAATGGATGAAACATTAACCAGAGTTGCAATTGATGTATCAAACAGACCTTATTTAATTTGGAAAGTAAAATTGAAAGTAGAAAAATTAGGTGAGATGGATACAGAATTATTTAAAGAATGGTTCCAAGCTTTTTCGCAAGCTGCAGGAATTACCTTGCATGTTGAAAATATTTATGGCGATAACAGCCACCACATTATCGAGTCTTGCTTTAAAGGATTAGCAAGATCTTTACGAGCTGCTTTAGAAATGGATCCAAGAAATAAAACAACAATACCTTCTACAAAAGGTTCTTTATAAATTTAATGAATGTCACAATTGTTGACTACAATTCAGGCAATATAAGTTCTGTAATAAATTCGTTTAAAGAAGTTGCAAAAGATAAAGTAAAAATTGAAGTAACATCAGATCTTGCAACTATAAAAACTAGCGATAAAGTTGTATTACCTGGGCAAGGATCTTTTAAAAGCTGCATTGATGGACTTAAGAATATTAATGGTTTGATAGATACTCTTAATGAATTTGCATTAGAAAGTAAAAAACCACTTCTTGGAATTTGTGTTGGGCTTCAAATGTTTGCAGATATTGGTTATGAAGAAACTGAGACTAAAGGCTTAGGATGGATTTCTGGAAAAGTCTCTAAAATTGATAACCAAAGTGGAAAATTTAAGCTTCCACACATTGGTTGGAATGAAATTAATATAATGAAAGACAGCAAGATTTTTAAAGACATTGAAGATAAATCTCACATGTACTTTGTTCACAGTTATGAGTTTGTACCAGAGGATAAATCAGTGATTTCAGCAACAACTGATTATTCATCTAATGTTGTTTGTGCTGCAGAAAAAGAAAATATATTTGGTACTCAATTTCACCCTGAAAAGAGTGATAAAATAGGGCTAAAAATAATAAGTAACTTCATAAATATCTAAAATAATGAAAATTCTTATTTATGTAATTTCAATTTTATTATCTTTTACAAATTTTAGTAATGCAGATGTTGAAAACATTTTAAAAGAAATTAAAAAAAATAAAGACTTAGTAATGGGTTTTAAAAATGTAAAATTTCTTGATGGTTCAAGTAAAAATAATTGGGAAATTAATAATAGTGATATTCTTAAAAGTGAAAAAAAAACTAGAAAACATGTATTAAAAATTGTTAACAAGGCTGACGATTATCCAGTGAGACTAGGAGAACAATCGTTAAGATTTGAGGTAAGACATGGTAATGGTTGGGGTTGGGATAAAAGAAATGATAGAGAAAGAGTAGAACTTAAAATTTGTTGTGTAAATAAAAAAATAACTTGGACTGCGTGGTCAATATATTTGCCAAAAGATTACAATGTAGTTTTTCCAATTAGAACTATGTTAGGTCAATTTCATAATGATGGTGACAATCCACCAGCTTTTACTTTTGAGAATCAAGGAGTTCTTATTCCAGGAAGTTATTGGTTAGAGGTTGATAGTTATATTGGGGGAAATAATAATAATCCTAAACTACTAATTGATCAGAGCGATATGTTAGGTAAATGGACAGATGTTCTGGTAAATGCAAAATGGACTAATGAAGAAGATGGATTTTTTAAAGTTTGGGTAAATGGTAAATTAAAGGCTCAACACACAGGAATGACGCAAGAAAAAATAGATGACATGAATTTTCACATAGGTGTTTATAGGTCTTTTCTTTCTAAGACACCTGGTCCTGATCCTACTCAAGTTGCATATTATGATGAAGTTAGACACGGAAATAAATGTAAAAAACTTAAACTAAAAGAATTAGGATACTCTTGCAAAGACATAGAAAGTCAGATTTATAAATGAAAATATTTCCTGCAATAGATGTTAAAGATAAAAAGTGTGTGAGGTTAGTTAAAGGAGACTTTGATAATAAAACTGAATATGAAATATCTCCAATTGAACAAGCTGGTAAATATAAAGATCACGGATTTAAAAATTTACACATAGTTGATTTGGATGGAGCATTGACAGGTGAGACCATAAATATTGATATTATTGAGGAAATTGTTAGCAAATTTGATCTTGAAATTGAAATAGGTGGTGGTGTTAGAAACTTTGGAAGTATTCAAAAATATGTCGATGCAGGTGTTGATAAAGTAATTTTAGGAAGTGCAGCGATAAAAGATAAAAATTTTTTAAAAGTAGCTTGCCAAAAATTTCCAGACAAGATTGCTTTAGGACTAGATGCTAAATATGGTTATTTATCTGTATCTGGATGGAAAGAAAATTCTAATTTAAAAACTCTAGATTTTTTAAAGGATGTAAATGATTTTGGAGCCAGTAGATTAATTTATACAGATATTAATAGAGATGGAATGAAGTTGAGCCCAAATTTTGATGAAACAGAAAACGTTGCTAATAATTCAAATTGTCCAGTAATTATATCTGGAGGTGTTTCATCAATAAATGATATTAAAAAGGCTAAAGAATTAGGAAATAAAAATATTGAAGGAATTATAGTTGGTAAAGCTATATATGATGGCGATATTAAATTAGATGAACTTGCAAAAGAAATAGATGCTTAAAAATAGAATTATACCTTGCTTAGATGTTAAAAATGGAAGAGTTGTAAAAGGTATAAACTTTGTTGATTTACAAGATGCAGGTGACCCGGTTGAACAAGCTAAAATTTATAGTGATGGTGGAGCTGACGAAATTTGTTTTCTAGATATTACAGCCTCAAATGAAAATAGGGATACAATTTATGAAGTTGTAAAAGATACTTCTAAAAAATGTTTTGTACCTTTAACTGTTGGCGGTGGAGTAAGAAGTGTAGAGGATATTAGCAAACTTTTAAACTGTGGGGCTGACAAAGTTTCAATTAATACAGCTGCAGTTCAAAACGCTGATGTTGTAGTTCAAAGTTCAAAAAAATTTGGTTCACAATGTATCGTTGTTGCAATTGATGCTAAGAAAAATGGAGATAAATGGGAAGTTTTTACTCATGGTGGACGAAATAATACTGAAATTGATGCTTTAGAGTTCGCAAAAAAGATGGAAGAGAGCGGAGCAGGTGAGTTACTTGTTACATCAATGGATAGAGATGGAACCCAGGTAGGCTATGACATTGATCTTATGTCTAAAATTTCATCTATGGTGAATATACCCACAATAGCATCAGGTGGGGTTGGAGATCTTGATCATTTAGTCGATGGCATTAAATTAGGCAATGCCAGCGCGGTTTTAGCAGCATCCATATTTCACTATGGAAAATATTCTGTGAAGGAAGCTAAAGAATATTTGGACTCAAAAGGAATACCTGTTAGGATTTGAGATGCTAAATACCCTTGAGAGCCTATTTAAACTTGCAAGAGAAAGAAAATCTTCACCAGTTGATGGTTCGTATACTAATAAGCTCCTAAGTGATAAATCTTTGAGTAAAGCTAAAGTGCTTGAGGAAATAAATGAATTGATA
>CACDHV010000038.1 GCA_902552755.1 uncultured Pelagibacteraceae bacterium
TTTGTCCTTGCAAAATATTATTTGGCACTGTGACTACATTTGTTAGGTTGCTTAATGCGTTACTGGTTCCTGATCTAATTGGTTTTGGTAAGTATCTATATCCTTTAGCAATTGGTTTAAAAAATATTTTGTCTAATCCTTGGTTAAAAGCAAAAATACCTCTGTTAACAGTTTCAAAACAATCTTTTACTTCGGTATTTTTATCTTTTGAATTATCTTTTAATTCTAAAGTACTGTCTGATCCTGCAAAAACACTTATCATGAAAACTTGAGAAAGGATTAGAATTAAAAATATTTTTAAAAACTTTTTCATTTAGGCATTTTATAATATATCTTCTAGTTATTTAAAGATTAAATTGTTTGAAATAATGCAGAAAAATGTTGAAAAAATGACTACTAATTATTCTCCAAATTTTGATCTTAAAAAAAGAGATAAAAATAAAATAAAATATTTAATTTATCATTATACAGGAATGAAAAATGATAAATTAGCTATTAAAAAGTTAACAGACTCTAATTCTAATGTGAGTTGTCATTATTATATAACTGCATCTGGCAAACTAATCCAAATAGTTCCAGATTTATATACAGCTTGGCATGCTGGTAAATCAAGCTGGAGAGAATATAAGTCACTTAACCACAACTCAATAGGTATTGAAGTTTCAAACCCCGGTCATGAGCATGGTTATAGAAAATTTAATGATAATCAAATTAAATCATTAATTAAAATTTCGAAATTTCTGATAAAAAAATATAAAATTCATAAAAAAAATATTTTGGGTCATTCAGATATTGCTCCTTTAAGAAAAATAGATCCAGGAGAAAAGTTTCCTTGGAAACTTTTATATAAAAAAAAAATTGGAATTTGGCATAATGTAAATAGTGACAAAATTAAATTTTCTAGTAATAAAATATGGGAATTTAATTTGAATAAATTCAAAAAATATTTAAATAAAATAGGTTATAAAATTGAATATTCTGACCCTTATCAATTAAGAAAACTTATAAAAGTTTTTCAAATGAGATTTAGACCTGAGTTAGTTAATGGAAAATTAGATTTTGAATGTTATATGATAGCAAAATCCCTTTATAATCTTAAATAATAAAGAATTGAATTTTATAGAAAAATTTATATTGTCCAACTGCCAGATAAAAGACTTATTACTTTAATTTATTAAAGAGGAAAGTCCGGGCTCTACAAAGACACAGTGCCAGTTAACGGCTGGCGGGGGCGACCCTAGGGATAGTGCCACAGAAAATAAACCGCCTTATCGAGGCAAGGGTGAAAAGGTGTGGTAAGAGCACACCGGCTATGTTGGTAACAGCTAGCGCATGGAAAACCCCACTGGGAGCAAGACTGAGTAGAGACGACACTGTTAGAAATAACGAAAAGCAGTCTTTGGCTAGTCGTCTGGGTTAGTTGCTTGAGCCTTAAAGTGATTTAAGGCCTAGAGAAATGATAAGTTTAAACGACAGAACCCGGCTTATATTTTATCTGGCATTCACAAGTTAAGAAAAAATCAAAAAATAATAATTATTTGATCATAAAAATTCGAAACTATTTTTATGAGAACAAAATAAGAATAAATAATTTATTTTATATATTGACGATATTATATAAAACCCATATGATCCCATAAAATCCCAATAAAGGAAACTATGGATTATGTTTTTATCAACTTACGAAAACAAATTAGACAAAAAAGGAAGGGTATCCGTGCCTGCTAGTTTTAGAAGTTATCTCTCTAATATAGGATACAATGGGATTATATGTTTTCCATCATTTAATAATCAATCAATCGAGGCTTGGCCTCAAGATAGAATTGAAAAAATTTCTAATGCAATAGATACTTTAAATCCATTTGAAGATAAGAAAGATTATTTTGCAACCTCAATACTATCAGAAAGTATTAACTTACAATTTGATAGCGAGGGAAGAATTCTTATTACAGAAAAATTATTAAGACATGCAAAAATTAAAAACAGCATGTTGTTTGTTGGTCAGGGAAAAACCTTCCAAATATGGGAACCAACAAGCTTTGAAAAATTTAGGGTCACTGCTAGAAAAAAATCTAATATTAATAGGGCTAACCTTAAATGGGAGCAAAAACTTAATAACTAAACGGGGGATAAATGACAATTAATTTTAAGACACCAGATATAAAAGAGTTGAAACCAAGAATACTAGTCCTTGGGATCGGAGGAGCAGGAGGTAATGCAATCAATGGAATGATAGAGTCAGGTTTGCAGGGAGTAGAATTTATAGCTGTAAATACTGATGCTCAAGATTTAAGATTAAGCCATGCACAAACTAAAATTCAAATGGGATTGAATTTAACAAAAGGATTAGGTGCAGGAGCTAAATTAGATATAGGTGAAGCTGCTGCAGATGAATCATTAAATGAAATTGTTAATGTTCTCCAAGGATCTAATATGGCTTTCATTACTGCAGGTATGGGTGGCGGAACTGGAACTGGTGCAGCTCATGTTATTGCTCGTGCTGCTAAAGAATTGAATATACTCACAATAGGTGTAGTAACTCTACCTTTCCTATATGAAGGTCCCTCAAGAATGAGAAAAGCAAATCAAGGTCTTGAAGAATTAAGAAAACATGTAGACACCATTATAGTGGTTCCAAACCAAAATTTGTTTAAAATCGCCAGTGAACAAACTACATTTGAAGAATCTTTTTTACTCTCTAATGATGTATTAAAGCATGGTGTTCAAAGCATTACAGATCTCATGGTAAGGCCTGGATTAATAAATTTAGATTTTGCTGATGTTGAAACAGTTATGAGTTCGATGGGAAAGGCCATGATGGGCACTGGTCAGGCTGAAGGTGAAGGTAGAGCAGTTAAAGCTGCAGAGATGGCTATAAGTAATCCTCTTATAGATGATTACACATTAAAAGGGGCAAAAGGTTTACTTGTTAATATTACAGGTGGAAAAGACCTTAAACTTTTTGAAGTTGATGAGGCTGTCAATAAAGTAAGAGCTGAAGTAGATCCAGAAGCAGAACTAATAATTGGAGCAATTACAGATGAGAATCTTGATGGGTTAATGAGAGTTTCAATCGTAGCGACTTCTTTGGATGGACAACAACCGGAGCCAAAATCAGTTATTAATATGGTTCATAGAATACAAAATAGAAATCCAGGATATTCTGATTTTTCTAATACTAGTTCATCCCAAGCTTTTACATTTTCAAACCAAAATAGCTCTATAATGACTAATGGTGCAAATGCACTTAAAATCGAAGAAGAAGTAAAAGCTGAAACTGAGAATAATCCAACATCGGAATTCAATAGTTCGGAGGATTTTATAAATTCTTCGAATATTGAGGAAGAAACTAACTCAGTTGGAAGTGAATTATCTTCTGTTTCTGACAAATCAATTGAAACAGCCGAGAGCAACTCTCCTCCATCAAATGGGCTAGAGAACTTCGATTTTGATGAAGAAACACCTGAGCTTTTTAATTCGGATGGATCAATTAATGAAACTGATGAAGAGACCTCTTTAATAAATGAAGTAAATGAGTCTAATGAGGAAGAAGACGACTTAGAAATCCCAGCATTTTTGAGAAGACAAAAAAATTAATGGTCTTCAAAAAAATAAATGAATGCCACCATAAATCTGGAAAGCAAACATTTTCCAGTTCTGCTAGATGAATTAATTAGCATTATTTCCCCTCTTTATGGTGGCACATTTATCGATTGTACTTTTGGCCAAGGTGGATATTCAAAAAAAATTCTTGAGCATAAAAAAAACTATATTATTGCATTAGATAGAGACAAAGAAGTTTTAAATAATACACTTGAACTCCAAAAAAAATATAAAGAAAGATTTAAATTTTATAATCTTAAATTTTCACAATTAGATTTAATCAAATCAAAAAATAGTAAAATTAAAGGAATAATTTTTGATTTAGGATATTCGCTCAACCAAATTAAAAATTCTCAAAAAGGTTTATCATTTTCTGAGAAAGGAAAACTTAATATGAAAATGGGTATAAATGATTTTTCAGCAGACGATGTTATATCTAAGATGGATGAAAATAATCTCACTAAGGTATTCAAAGTTTTTGGTGACGAAAAATATTCAAAAAAAATTGCAAAAGAAATAGTAAAGAAAAGAAAAGAAAAAATCATAAAAACTGAGGATTTAGTTAAAATAATAGATGATATAAAAAAATATCAAAAAACAAAAATACACAATTCTACTAAAGTTTTTCAGGCTTTAAGGATTTTAGTGAACAAAGAAATTAGCGAATTAATAAATGGCTTGGTTAAGTCATTTAATTTAATTCCAATTGGTGGTGTAATAGCGGTAGTTACTTTTCATTCAATAGAAGATAAAATTGTTAAATTTTTTTTTAAACATTAT
>CACDHV010000039.1 GCA_902552755.1 uncultured Pelagibacteraceae bacterium
AGCAAATACCCAGAAAGTTGTTTGAGCTCTTGAAGCACTCATTTTATTAATTCCAAAACTCATATAAAAAACAATTCCTAATGGGGCTAACATTACAATCCATTTTAAACCTGATAAATAAATTGCATTTCCAAATTCTGTTAATCCAACAATTGCTCCATTTGGATCCGTTACAACAGACATTTTAAATGATAAAAGTGCGATTATTCCAGTAAGCAAAACACCAGTTGCCATATAATTGTAAACTTTAAGCATGTACGCTCTTAAGCCTTCATCCATAACAACAGTTTGTTTGGCTGTTGATGCTTTATTTAGAATATTATCTTTATTGAATTCCATATTATTTATATAAGATTTTTTTTTAAGATTTTCAAGTCGTCAAAATAAATGTAACAAATACTACATAAGTATGAATTATAAAAAACTAGGAAATACAGACCTAAATGTGAGTACAATTTGTCTTGGGACAATGACTTGGGGTGAACAAAATACCCAAAATGAGGCATTTGAACAAATGGATTACTCTTTAGATAATGGAGTAAATTTTTGGGATACGGCAGAGTTGTATGCCGTGCCCCCTAAAGCAGAAACATATGGTCATACTGAAAGTATTATTGGTAATTGGTTTGAAAAAACGAAAAAAAGAAAAGACGTAATACTGGCGTCAAAAGTGGGTGGTCCTAGCAGAAAATATATGAGAAATGGAGAAAATAGTTTTACTG
The DNA here is from genome assembly GCA_902552755.1 of uncultured Pelagibacteraceae bacterium. Classification (GTDB taxonomy): domain Bacteria; phylum Pseudomonadota; class Alphaproteobacteria; order Pelagibacterales; family Pelagibacteraceae; genus Pelagibacter. The sequence continues at coordinate 723 of CACDHV010000039.1, forward strand.
GCAAAAACTTAGAGAATGCTCTTCATGGAAGTCTAAAGAGATTAAAAACTGATTATATTGATCTTTATCAACTACATTGGCCTGAAAGAAACGTAAATAACTTTGGAAGATTGGGTTACGAGCACAAAGAAAATGACTGGAATAAATTTGAAGATGTTTTGGAAAATTTAAAAAAATTTATTGAGGAAGGCAAAATTAGGTATGTTGGTTTGTCAAATGAAACTCCTTGGGGAGTTATGAATTATCTTCAACTTGCTAAAGATAAAGATTTACCAAGAATGATGTCAATTCAAAATCCATACAGTTTATTAAATAGGTCTTATGAAGTTGGTTTAGCAGAAGTATCTATAAGAGAAAATATAGGATGTTTATCTTATTCACCTTTAGCCAGTGGTTATTTAACAGGCAAATATAGAAATAAAAAATTTCCAAAAGGATCAAGAATGGAAAGAGATTTTGATTTTTGGACAAGATATAGAAAACCAAATATGGAAGAGGCTGTTGAAGATTATTACAAAATTAGTCAAAAATTTGACCTTGATATGAGTCAAATGTCTATAAAATTCTGTGAAGTTCAAGACTTTATGACTAGTGTAATTATTGGAGCTACAACCATGGAGCAGTTGAAAACTAACGTAGAAAGTGTAAAAGTGAATCTTGATAGTGAAGTAATAAAAGAAATTAATAATGTACAAAAAAAATATCCCAATCCATGTCCATAATTAAAAAATTATTTTTAAAAACACTTATATTGACAGTTTTTCTAATGACATCTGTTCAGTCGGAAGACTTAACAAAGTTAGGAACTTTTAAAGATTGGAATGCTGTTGCAGTTTTTAATGAAACTGGAAAAATCTGTTTTGCTTATTCTATACCAGTAAGCCAGTCTCCTAAGGCAAGCAATAGAGAAGCCAGATTATTTGTATCCTTTAGACCTGAAGATAAGATTTCTGATGAAGTGAGCATAACATCTGGTTATGATTTTAATCCACAAAACGCAATTTTTGCTACATCGGGTAAATCAAAATTTGAGTTTGACCTACCACAAAATAAATTTGCTTGGATTTCTAGTGGAAAAACAGAACAAAAAATAATTAAAAGAATGAAAAAGGCATCTAGATTAATGATAACAGCCTACAAACAAAGTGGCACAAGAACTACAGATGACTATTCATTAATGGGATTTACCAAAGCTTATAACGCTGCAAAAAAAAGCTGCACTTAAATGAAAAAACAAAAGAAGATTGTACTCGCCTATTCAGGTGGTTTGGATACGTCTATCATTCTTAAATGGCTTCAGGAAAATTATGATGCTGAAGTTATATCATACACTGCTGATGTTGGGCAGGAAATGGACAGAAAAAAAATAATTAAGAATGCAAAAAAATTGGGAGTTAAAAAAATCATAATTCAAGATCTAAAAAACATTTTTGTTAAAGATTATGTGTATCCTATGATAAGAGGTCATGCTCTTTATGAGGGTGTTTATTTATTAGGTACATCTATTGCAAGACCACTGATTGCAAAAGATCAAATTAGAATAGCTAAAAAATTTAATGCTTATGCTGTCTCACATGGTTCAACAGGAAAAGGAAATGATCAGGTGAGATTTGAACTTGGATATCATTACTTTGGTCCTAAAATTAAAATAATTGCGCCATGGAGAATATGGAAATTAAAATCAAGAACAGATCTCATTAGTTATGCAAAAAAACATGGAATATCAATTCCAAAAGATAAAAAAGGTGCACCACCTTTCTCGGTTGATGATAATTTATTTCATACTTCAACTGAGGGAAAAGTTTTAGAAAATCCTAAAAATTCTGCACCTGAATTTATTTTTCAAAGAACAACTTCTCCTGAAAAGGCTCCAAATAAACCAAGCTTTATTACTATTAATTACAAAAATGGTGACCCTGTTGGTTTAAATGGAAAAAAATTATCTCCAGCAAAAGTTTTGGATAAATTAAATCTATTAGCTGGAAGAAATGGAATAGGAAGAGTGGATTTAGTCGAGAATAGATTTATTGGAATAAAGTCTAGAGGAGTTTATGAAACTCCTGGAGGAACGTTATTGCTTGTGGCACACAGAGCAATAGAATCTGTTACTCTAGACAAAAATACAATGCATAAAAAAGATGAGGTTATGCCAAGGTATGCAGAGCTTGTTTACAATGGTTATTGGTATTCTAAGGAAAGATTTAAACTTCAAAAAATAGTCGATTTAAAAAGAAATAAAGTAAATGGATCAGTTAGACTAAAACTTTATAAAGGTAATATTACAATTCAATCGAGACAAACTTCCAGTAATGCTTACTCGATGAAAAAAGTTTCTTTCGAAGAAAATAAAACTTTTAATAAATCAAATGTAGAAAGATTTATTAACTTTCATAAGAAAAAATTAAGATAAAATAAAGAAATTATTTTCCAATAATAAAGGATTCCAGTTAGGTTTTTTTGAGCTATTTACATTTTTTAAATTTAAATTATTAAAAATAAAATTTAGAATTATGAATTTAAAACCAACAAGACAAACAGCTATTGAAAATCTCAGTACTTTTATTGAAGAAAATTTAGAGGAATATTCAAGGCTAAGAAATTTTGATTTTGGTCCAGACAAAAGATCAAATACATCTTGCTTATCACCATATATTACACATGGGGTGATTAATGAAAAAGAAGTGATTAGTAAGTCACTGGAAAAATTTTCCTTTTCAAAAAATGAAAAATTTATTCAAGAAGTTTTATGGCGAACATACTGGAAAGGTTGGTTGGAACTAAGATCAGGAGTTTGGGATGATTATTTATTAGATTTAAAAAGAATAAAAGAAGAGTTTAAAGATAATAAAAGTTACTTAAATGCCATTGAGGGTAACACTGAAATTGTATGCTTCAATGAATGGGTAAATGAACTTAAGACTTATAATTATTTGCATAATCATACCAGAATGTGGTTTGCGAGCATTTGGATATTTACACTAGACCTGCCTTGGCAACTTGGTGCTGAATTTTTTATGCAACACTTGTATGATGGTGATACTGCATCTAATACATTGGGCTGGCGTTGGGTTGCAGGTATTCAAACTCAAGGGAAACATTATCTTGCAAGTGAATGGAATATTAAAAAATTTACAAATAATAGATTTGAAAATATTAAACTTAACGAAAATGCACCTCCAATAATAAATGATAAAAATTATACTATTCTTCATAAAACTTTTGAAAATCCAATAAATATTGAAAAGAAAAACTTACTAGTTTTTGAAAATAACTTAGCATTTGAAATCAGTGACTTTGCAATTCAAAAATTCAAAAAAATTCTTCTTATTGATAATAAAAATGAAAATAGAAATATTAAACTTAGTGAAAATGTAGTGAATTTTAAGGCTAGTTTGATTGAGGAACAAAAAAAAAGGTTAGAGGAAAAATCAATTAATTGTGAGATTATTGATATAAACGAAATTAAAAACTTAGAAAGTTGTTACTGCCTTTATCC
>CACDHV010000040.1 GCA_902552755.1 uncultured Pelagibacteraceae bacterium
TCTTTGATAAATCATCTAAGTTCATTTTTTTAATTTCTATTACATCTGATAGTTTATGTGGAATATTTAGTTCCTTTCTTAATTCTAGTACCCATTCAAGAAAAGCATCAAAACTTTTACTTAAGTTAAGGTAATCACATATAGAAATAATTCTTTTTTCAATATTTTCTTTATTAAAAGTTAAAACATAAGGCATAAATATAGCATTTGACAATCCGTGATGAAGATTAAATTTAGCATTGAGTGGATGGCTAAGTGAATGAATAGCTCCTAACCCTTTTTGAAATGCAGTAGATCCCATGCTTGCAGCAGCTAACAAATCTGATCTAGCATCTAAATCACTTCCATCTTTAACAGCTTTCAAAAGCGATTTTTTTATCAACCTCATTCCTTCAATAGCTATTCCATCAGCCATTGGGTGAAACCCAGGAGCACAAAATGCCTCTAAATTGTGTGCTAATGCATCCATTCCTGTAGCTCCTGTTAAACGGGGAGAAAGTTCTTTAGTAAGAACTGGGTCTAATATGACAATAGATGGTAAAAATTTTGGGTGGAAAATTATTTTTTTTATTCCAGTTTTGGAATTGATTATAGCTGATGCTCTGCCAGTTTCTGAACCAGTTCCAGCAGTTGTTGGAATTGCAATTATTGGAGAAATATTTTTTTCATCTGCCCTTTTCCAGTAATCACCAATATCCTCAAAATCCCAAATAGGTCTTGATTGTCCAGACATAAAGGCGATGGCTTTTCCGACGTCTAATGCACTTCCACCTCCAATAGCTACCACACTATCGCAACTATTTTTTTTGAAAACTTCAACACCTTCATCGACATTCTCTCCTGTTGGGTTTCCTGAGAAATTAGAAAAAGTAGATAATTTAAATTTCTTTTCTAAATCATTTACTAAATCTTTTATAAATTCTAAATTGAATAAATCTTTATCTGTTACTAATAATGGTTTTAAAGTTTTAATTTCAGCACAAGCCTTTTCAAGATCCTTAGCTCTATCTTTACCTACCCAAACAGTTGTGGGGTAATTCCAATTGTAATTAGTCATTTTTATTTTCAAGTATTAAGTCTAAAAATAATGCGGCAGTCCAAGAAAAATTTGTTGCACCAAACCCTTTACCAGTTTTACAGCTAAAGTATTCATTAAACCCTTTTTGCTTAACTAAATTAATAGTTTTTCTTTTTATTTGTTTAGCAAATTTAATATTCTTATTTTTTAATCCTTGATATATTATCCAATTACAATTAATCCATACTGGACCTCTCCAATATCTTTTCTCTTCAAATTTTTGGTGATTTGATTTAACACTTGATAATAAATATTTTTCTTTAGAACTGTGTTTTATTAAGTTTTTAATGATTCGGTTATTCAATACTTTGTTTTTTAAATCTGCAAATAAAATAAAATAATGAGTAATTGATGGAATGTTTATTTTTTTTTTATTTCTTAAATCGATGTTGAAGAATATATTTTTTTTCTGATTATATAATTTTACAATTTTATTTTCAGATCTTGATATATAAGACTCTAATTCATTACTTTGTAAATTGAATATATTTAATAATTTAAGAAGATCTTTATTTGCTCGTAAAAATATAGAGTTGAAACCAACATCAACTACATTGAATAACGAAGATTTATAAAGTTTTTTTGGATTATAATTGTTTTTTCTCAAATGATTTTTGATAGTTACGTATCTATCATAATCAATATCTAATGGCCTATATTCAGGTTTAACAACTTTATTATCTCCCCTTTTATATTTAAGGTTTTTTGGCACTTTTACTTTACTCATAGGGTCATCCCACAATGGTGAATTGTCGTAGCCGCTTTCCCAAGGATGCAAAATTGAGACTAATCCAGTATTATTTGGGTCTCTAAATTTAATCAACCATTTATGGTATTTTAATATTCCCTTAATTATTTTTTTAATTTCGGATTTATCTTTATTATTTATTTTTTTTTTATCTAAAATTAGTTTTAAAATTATTGCAAGAATTGGTGGTTGGGTAATACCAGAAGAATGTATTTTATTTCCACAAGCCCATACAGAATGGTTTGGATAATAATTGGTATTTAAATCGTGAAACAAAATATGAGGTATCATTCCATCTTTCCATTGACCTCTTATTAATGTCTTTATTTCTTCTAGAGCATATTTGAATTTAAAATGCGAATATCCTAAAGCAATGAAACCTGAGTCCCAATTCCATTGTGCTGGGTACAATTTGTTATTGGTTGGTAATGTATAGCCTTTTTTTTTGTTCCCTAATAAAACTTTCTTAGCTGATTTGATAAAATCTTGCACTAACCTTTTACACTTCCTGCAGTAAGACCACTAACTAAATATTTTTCAAAGTATACAAAAATTAATAATACCGGTATTGTTACAACCACTGATCCAGCCATTAGATATTGTCTTGGTGTTTCGGCATCACCACTAAGATATTGTATTGCCCTTGATAATGTAAATGAGTTTGGATTATCTAAGAACATCAAAGAAAATAAAAACTCATTCCAAGCGATCATGAAGACGTATAAAGCAACTGAAGAGATTGCTGGTATACTTAACGGTAAAATTATTTTTATAATTATGCCAAACCAATTTAATTTGTCCATGATTGCTGCTTCTTCTAGTTCTTTTGGAATACTTCTAAAGTAACCTTGTAACATGTAAATTGCAACTGGCAAAGTAGTTGCTGTATAAACAATTAATAAACCGCCTACCGAGTTTCTTAAACCTAGTTGACTAAAAACAGTATACAAAGGAATAACTAATACAATAGCAGGAAACATATAAATAATTAAAATTGAAGTCGACAGAAAGTTTTTTCCAAAGAAATTTAACCTTGCTACGGCATAAGCAGCTGGTATTGCAAATAGTAAAGTAACTATCACTGTCCCAACAGAAACAAATGTACTTATAAGTATGTATCTACCAAATTTATATGTATCAAATATCACAAAGTATGACTTAAATAATTCCTTAAAGCCCTGGTTAAAATTAATACTAAAATCTAAAGGATTAATTAACAAAGCAGCTTGAGTTTTAAAGCTTGTTATCAGCATCATATAAAATGGAAATAAAATGACAAAT
>CACDHV010000041.1 GCA_902552755.1 uncultured Pelagibacteraceae bacterium
TTTTTATTATTTTCTTGAGTAGTTTTATCCTGAGGGATCTTATCATCATCATTTAATGTTTCATCATTTGCATTATCCTTTATATCTATGTTTTCTTTTGTTTTTTCAATTTTTATTTCAATTTTTTCATCATTATTAACTTTATTTTTAATAGTATTCTCGTTAATTTGAGTTTCTAATTTCTTTTCATTACTATCATTCTGTATAACAGGACTATAATGCCAAATCTTGCTACAACTACCACATTTTAATAATCTACCTTCAGCAGGTATTAAGTCGCTATCAATATTAAATTTTTTTTTACCACACTCGCAATTGATGATCATAGGTCTTTTTATATAGTATAAATGTAATTTTTTCCTTTTAAAACGTGTTTTTATACTTTGAATTTTTTTTTATCTACTGTATTAGTACTGCAATCGGGGCGTAGCGCAGCCTGGTAGCGCATCTGGTTTGGGACCAGAGGGTCGCAGGTTCAAATCCTGCCGCCCCGACCACTATTTATGAGAAAAGTTAAAATCTACAAACCATCAAAATCTGCGATGCAATCTGGAATGAAGAAGTTTGATAAGTGGGTAATAGAATTTATAACTGAAGATCCAGGTAAAAATCCACTTATGGGTTGGGAAAGTTCATCTGATACATATTCAGAATTAAATTTAGAATTTAAATCTAAAGATTTAGCAATAGAATATGCCAAAAAAAATAATATTATTTTCGAAGTTATAGAACCAAAGAAAAGAAAAATAACCAAAAAATCCTACGCTGATAATTTTATAAAATAATGTTTAGATTTTTTACAATAAAAAAATGGTATTTATGGTCATGGATAGGTTCATTCATAATTTTATCATCTCTCTGGGTGCAAGTAAAAATAGATGTTAAAATTAATGAGTGGTTCGGAGAATTCTATGACATGATACAAAAAGCACTTGGTTCACCTAATGCTATCACAATTGAAGAATATTGGGCTAGCTTGTTTTCTTTTATCATACTTGCAGCCATGTATGTTGGTGTTGCTGTGGTAGTAAGTTATTTTACATCACATTATTTGTTTAGATGGAGAACAGCTATGGTTGAATATTATCATAGTGTGTACGAAAAAGCTCGTAAGATAGAGGGTGCCTCTCAAAGAGTTCAAGAGGATACAATTAAATTTTCACGTATAATGGAGTCACTAGGGACAAGTTTAATAGAAGCAATAATGATATTAGTTGAATTTATGCCAATTCTGTTTGGATTAAGTATAGGTATACCAATATTCTTTTTTGGAGATTGGGAATATGGTTTAATTGTAGGTGCACTTTTATGGTCAATAGGAGGAACAATTTTTTTAGTTATTTTAGGTTTAATTTTGAGATTAGTTGGAGTTGAATACGATCTTCAAAAAAAAGAGGCCGCTTATAGAAAAATCTTAGTTATTGCTGAAGATGATGGAACTGTAAGACCAAAGTCAATTGAAGAATTGTTCGATGATGTAAGAAGTATTCATTTTTTAAGTTATATTAGATACCTTTATTTTAATATTGGCAGAATAGCATACTTACAAGCAAATGTATTATCTGCATATGTTTTTCTTGCACCTGCGATTGTAGCAGGTGCTGTAACACTTGGAGTAATGCAACAGATTATAAGAGCTTTTGGGCGTGTAGAAGGTTCAATGCAATACATTTTAAAAGCATGGCCTACAATTATTGAACTTGCAAGCGTATATAAAAGATTAAGAGAATTTGAATATAAATTAAAAACTGAAGATACAATTGGCACAATTGAATCTAAATCATAGTTAATGAAATTATCTCAGGAATTATTAAATAATCTTATTGAAATAACTTCAAATTCAGCGATTGCTTGTTTTCCTTTTATTGGGAAAAATGAAAAAATATTAGCAGATAAAGCTGCTACTGACGTAATGAGATACCAACTTAATAAATTAAATATTAAAGGTAGAGTAGTCATAGGGGAAGGAGAACTTGATGAGGCACCTATGCTTTATATTGGAGAAGAGCTTGGAAGTGGTATTGGACCTGAATTAGATATAGCTGTAGATCCAGTTGAGGGCACAAATTTTGTTGCAAAGAATCTACCAGGGTCAATGTCTGTATTAGCAGTCGCAGAAAAAGGTAATTTGATAAATGCTCCAGAAACTTATATGGATAAAATTGCGACTGGAAATCATATCCCTAAGGGTTCTATAGATATTGATTTTTCAGTAAAAAAAAATATTAAGATTTATTCAGAAATTACAAAAAAAAAAACTTCAGAAATTACAGTTTGTATTCTAGATAGACCTAGACACAAAAAAATTATAGATGAGTTACAAAAACTAAATGTGAACATAAAATTTATTACAGATGGTGATATTTATGGTGCTCTACTTGTCTCAAATAAAAAATATAATGTGGATATTTTTATGGGTATCGGCGGTGGACCTGAAGGCGTAATAGCAGCAACAGCACTCGATTCATTAAATTGTAATTTTCAAGGTAGATTTTTATTTAAAACACAGAAGGATAAAAAGCGAGCAAAAGAGATGGGAATAAAAGATTTGAACAAAAAATATGAAATTAATGAAATAGTTAAAGGTGAAAGTATATTTTGTGCCACAGGTATAACGTCAAGTGATTTAATGAGAGGCGTTAGAAAAGAAAATAAGAAATATATAACTGAGACAATTATTACTCATAATAAATCAGATATAAAGCTGATAAAAAAAGTGATATCACTTACTTGATTAATTGAAAAAATTACAATAAAAGATCCACCATTGGTCCCTTCGTCTATCGGTTAGGACACATGGTTTTCATCCATGAAAGAGGGGTTCGATTCCCCTAGGGACCGCCACTTATTTCCTTTTTCTTGTTGGAGCGTTAATTTTTTCCTTAAAAGTTGATAATATGTTGTAAACATAGTTATCTTGTTTGAACTTTTTAAATGTTTTTTTATCGGCAATTTTTAAATCATTCATATCGTTGAGATCTAATATACTTTTTTCTTTAACCAAGCCATATTC
>CACDHV010000042.1 GCA_902552755.1 uncultured Pelagibacteraceae bacterium
TAAAATTAAATGTTGTTGGAAATAATATAAAGAAAACAAATTTGTTAAGAAGTAAACTTAACGCACTTCTCGAAGGTATCTTTTTTACCAGAGACTTAGTTTCAGAGCCTGGAAATGTTTTACATCCTGATGAGTATGCAAAAAGAATTCTTAAACTTAGAAAATTTGGATTAAAAGTCAAAGTCTATGATCAAAAAAAATTAAAAAAATTAGGTTTCAACGCGCTGTTAGGAGTGGGACAGGGAAGTATTCGTGGGTCCTATTTAGTAACGATGGAGTGGAATGGGAATAAAAATAAATCAAAACCTTTAGCTTTTGTTGGAAAAGGAGTTTGTTTTGATACAGGTGGAATTTCATTAAAACCAGCGAAATTTATGGAGGACATGACATATGATATGGCAGGGTCAGCTACAGTAGTAGGATTAATGAAAACTCTTGCATTAAGAAAATCTAAAATTAATGCAGTTGGAGTAGTAGGGTTAGTTGAAAATATGCCAGGAAGTAATGCACAAAGACCTGGTGATATAGTAAAATCTTATAGTGGAAAAACTATTGAAGTCTTAAATACCGATGCAGAAGGAAGATTAGTTTTGGCAGATGCACTTACGTATACTGAGGAAAAATTTAAACCAAGTCTTATAGTTGACCTAGCTACTTTAACAGGCGCTATAATTGTTGCATTAGGATCAGAATATGCTGGCTTATGGTCAAACAATGATAAATTATCTAAACAATTATTTGATGCTGGAAATCAGGTAGATGAGAAACTTTGGAGAATGCCTTTACACGAAAATTATAATAAATTAATGAATTCAAAAAATGCTGATATGCAAAACATCAATTATGTGGGAGGTGCAGGTTCAACAACCGCAGCACAATTTTTGCAGAGGTTCATAATTAATAAAACACCTTGGGCTCACTTGGATATTGCAGGTATGGCATTTTCTAAATATGCTGGAGCACTAAATTCAGGTGGAGCAACAGGCTATGGGGTGAGATTGTTAAACAAATTTATAGAGGAGAATTATGAGTAACATTGAACAAACTTTGTCAATTATCAAACCAGATGCGGTAGAAAGAAACTTACAAGAAGAAATTAAAATTGAATTTAAAAATAATGGATTTGAAATTATAAATGAAAAAAAGATACATATTTCGAAGGAAGAAGCAGAAAAATTTTACAAAGTTCACGAGTCTAAACCTTTTTATAACGATTTATGTCAGTATTTATCCTCAGGTCCAATTATTGTAATGAAGCTTCAAAAGGAAAATGCAGTGCTAGAGAATAGAAAATTGATGGGAGCTACTAATCCACAAGATGCAAGTGATGGAACTCTACGAAAGAAATATGGTATTTCAATTGATAAAAATTCAGTCCATGGATCTGACAGTGTCGAAAACGCTAAGGTAGAATTGGATTTTTTTTTTAAAGACTAGTTAAAAATTTAATTATAGCTTTAGGGTAAATTAAGTGCTCTATTTTAAGAACTTTTTTTTCTAAACTTTTTAAAGTATCTTTTTTTAAAATTTTTACTTTTTTTTGATAGATAATTTTGCCCGAGTCTAATTTTTCAGTCACTTTGTGTACTGAAGCCCCAGAGTATTTATCTTTATTTTTTATTGCTCTTAAATGTGTATTTAATCCTTTATATTTTGGCAATAAAGAGGGATGAATATTTAAAATCGGTTTAGAAAATTTTCTGATAAAACTACCTGATAGTATATTCATAAATCCAGCTAAGCACAGCATATCTATATTATTTTTTTTTAGCAGTTTAAGTGATTTAATCTCAAAACTTGATTTACTTTTAAATTTAATTCCGTAACTCTTTATTTTTGAATTTGTTGAGTATTTTAATCCTTTTGCATTAGGATTATTTGAAATAACTAATATAATTTTTATTAAAGAGTTTTTCTTGCGAGAATACTTAATCAATGACTTTAAGTTACTCCCCCTACCACTTATAAAGACAGCAATTCTTTTTTTACCAGGATATTTTTCCACTGATTTTAACTTTTTTCGAATTTTTATTTATTTTTCCAATTAAATATGGTTTAAATTTTTTCCCAAAATATTTAGTTACTAATTTTATATTTTTAGGACTTATTATTAAACAAAACCCTACACCACAATTAAATGTTTTTAACATCTCTTTTTCACTTATTCCCATTTTATATAACCAACTAAAAATTTTTAATGTTTTTATATTGTTAAGATTTATTTCAGCTCCTAGATTTTTGGGAATAATTCTTTGAATATTATCAACTAAACCACCACCAGTTATATTCGCACATCCATTTATTAAATTTTTTTGATTAATATTTAATATTTCTTTGACATAAATTTTAGTTGGTCTAATTAATTCATTTTTTAGAAATTTATTTTTTTTTAAATTTATTTTTTTTTTCTTCAACAGATATCTTACTAATGAGAAACCATTAGAATGAAGTCCATTGGAAGGCACTGCTAAAATTAAATCATTATTTCTTATTTTTTTATTAAGTATTTTTTTCTTCTCCACAAGGCCTACGGCAAAACCTGCTATATCAAATTTCCCTTTTGTATATGTACCTGGCATTTCTGCTGTTTCGCCACCAACCAATGAACAATCTGATAAATTGCATCCTTTTATTATTCCTTTGACTAAATTTTTAAGTTTATCCAAGTCTATTTTGCTCACAGACATATAATCTAAGAATAAATGTGGTTTTGCCCCCTGAACTATTAAATCATTTACACACATAGCAACAAGATCTATCCCAATGGTATCAAATTTATTAAGATCATTTGCAATCTCAATTTTTGTTCCAACACCATCAGTACTTGTTACAATATGAGGATCATTCAATTTCTTTGGAATTTTAGAAATTGCTCCAAACCCACCAATATTCTTAAAATCACCACTTTTACTTGTTTTTCTTG
>CACDHV010000043.1 GCA_902552755.1 uncultured Pelagibacteraceae bacterium
TTCAAATGAAAATGATGTGATTAATTTTTTTAAAGAAATTAAAAAAAAAACACAAAAAATTGATGCTCTAATTAATAATGTTGGAGTAGCAGGTCCAACTGGAACTATGGAAAAACTTAAGACAAAAGATTGGGAACAAACATTAAAAATAAATGTAATTAGTCATTTTATTTTTTCAAAATTAGCAATTCCGATGTTAAAAAAAAATAAAGGTGGATCTGTAGTTAATCTATCCTCTACAGCAGGTATATTTGGATTTCCATTAAGGTCTCCATACTCAGCAAGTAAATGGGCAGTTGTAGGGATGACAAAAACTTTAGCAATGGAATTAGGAAAATTTAAAATTAGAGTAAATGCAATATGTCCAGGAACTGTAAAAGGAGACAGGATGGGTAGAGTAATCAGAGATAAAGCAAAATTTTTAAAAATTTCTAAAAAAGCTGTTGAAAGTGAGTTCGTTTCTATGACATCTCTAAACACTTGGGTTTATGAAAAAGATATTGGAAATATGTGTTGCTATTTAATTTCAGATGAGTCTTCTAGAATTTCAGGACAAGTTGTTGGTGTTGATGGAAACACTTTAAGAATGCATTAAGTTTTTATAAACTTTCAATAAATCCTAATAAGTTATTTGTTATTTGCTCAGGAGCCTCTATCAAAAAAGAGTGTTTTACCTTTGGTATTATAACCAATTTAGAAATTTCAATCTCATTTGACATTCTTTCATTGTGAGAAGGTGTACAACCTCCATCATTTTCTCCTGTCATAAATAAACATGGCTTCTTAATTTCTTTTAACCATGAAATCATCTCAGTTTCTGCATATATTTTAAATACGTTGATAAAAACATCTTTATCAGTATCTATAACCTGATTTAATCTTCTTGATACAAGATCAGGATTTTTTTCAATGAAGTCATCTGTAAACCACCTAGTGGTTAAATTTTTTAAAGTTTGTTCAACACCTTTATTTTTTAAATCAGAAATAACATTCCACACTTTTTGTTTATCTTCTTCCGATCTTCCTGCCACCGTGGATAATAAACCTACTGAAATTACTCTTTCGGGAAATTTTCTTGCATAAGCAGGAGCAATCATACCTCCTAAAGAATGCCCCATAAAATGGGCTTTTTCTATACCTGTTCTTTCTCTAACTCTCTCAAGATCTAAAACAAGATCATCTAGATTAAAATCTTTATTACTTACGGGTGATTTTCCGTGGCCTCTTAAATCATAAGTTACAACTGTGAACTTATCTTTGAGTTTTGGAGCTATGAACCTCCATGCATCCTCTGCTCCTCCTACTCCATGGGTAAAAAAAATTGCAGGTCCTGATCCTGTTACTGAAAAATTACAATCTATGATACTCATAGATATTTATGCTACTTGAATGTTTGATTTTTTAAAATATGGAATTACATTTTCACCAATTCTATGCATCGACTCTATTAAATCTTTTTGTGATTGACCAAAACTTGAACTAAGAATAATTTCGTCAACTCCAGCCTCGGCATAGACACTTAACTTATCAATCATCTCATTCAGAGGACAGATCAAAAGATTTTCTTTTAATTCGTCTAAAGTTTGTTTTCTAGGCAAAGCTTCAATATTTCCTTCATTTACTTTACCAGGACCAGTAAACATATTATCAAATCGTTTGTAATATTCGTAAGCAAGTTTTGTTTTTTCTCTAGCTTCATTTTCATCTTTCGCTAAATAAGCCATACGTTGCATAGAAAGTTTTAGTAGTTTTCCCTCTTCTCCTAACTTTGCACAACCTTCCTTAAACGCATTCACTCTACTTAATAAAAGATCTTTAGTACCTGACAATACTGTTGATTGAACATGAAATCCCCTTGATGCTGCATCTTTAATACTTTCTAAATTCATAGCAGCTATCATCATTTGTACAGGATTACTTATTGGTCGAGGCATAATAGTAATTGGTTCAAAATCATAGAATTTACCTTTATATGAAACTTCTTTATTTTTTAACAATAATTGTAAAACCTCGAGTGACTCTATAAATTTTTCTTTTGATTTTTCTATGGGAGTTCCTAATCTTTGCATCTCCCAAGCAAAAGCACCTCTTCCAACACCTAAAATTAATCTGCCATCAGTTAAAATATCTGCTGTTGTGACTTCACCAGCATATGTTCTCATATCGTGAAGAGGTAAAACAACTATTCCAGTTGTGATTTGAATATTTTTTGTGATAGATGCAATTTTTACAGCCATCTGCAAAGGGGATGGCATCATAAGTAAATTTATTAAATGATGTTCAGGAATTGATACTGTTGCATAACCAAGTTTCTCTGCAACAACACATTCTTCCAACATATTTTTAAAATGTTGTTTCGAACCAACATTTGTATCTGGCATGTAGCTCGTTAAGAAGTGGTTAAAGTCCATATATTTAATTTACCATTTTAATTTTTTTTAAGATATCTATTTTCTAATTTTATTCTCATATTTTTTTCTGAATAGTTGTAAATTGACTAAATACTCATCTCTTATATTTGAAAGTTGATTAATTGATTTTCCTTTAGCTTGTTTTTTTGTACCTGAAATCAGCCTTTCTGAGAGTTTTTTTGACAATTTTGGCGCTTTAAGCTTAGTCCATGGAAGTTTTAGTGCTGGCCCAAATTGTTCTAACATATGCTTCATTCCATCCTTTCCCCCTGCTAAATGGAAAGTTAAAAATGTTCCCATTAAAGAGTATCTTAGACCAGGACCATCCTCTATGGCTCTATCTAAATCCTCAGTTGTAGCGTATCCTTCATTAATAATATGTAACGCCTCTCTCCATAAAGCTTCTTGAAGTCTATCAGATAAATAACCAGGTAATTCTTTTTTT
>CACDHV010000044.1 GCA_902552755.1 uncultured Pelagibacteraceae bacterium
CTGCACCAAATGCAAGTGCTCTCACGATATCACTTCCACTTCTTATTCCACTATCAAAGATCAAAGGAAAATCACTTCCCACTGATTTTCTAATTAGTGGAAGCATATTTATTGCTGCTGTAGCACTATCTAATTGCCTGCCACCATGATTTGAAACTTGTATTGCATCAGCGCCAGTTTCCTTAATTTGTGTTGCATCGTCAGGAGACATTACTCCTTTAATTATAAGTTTACCTTTCCATTTATCTCTCACTCTTTTAAGAGTATCCCAATCTGTAGAGCCTCTACTTTCTTTTCTTTTAAAAATACCATCTCCACTTTTAGATGTTACATAGTTCATTGGTTTAGGAATACCACTCAGCAAAGTCGAAAGAGACCAAATTGGGTGAGTCGCAAAATCAAAAAATTGCTTTGGACCAATCTTAAAAGGATAAGAGAAACCATTTTTATCATCTCTAGTTCTCCTGGATAGCACTGGAACATCCACAGTTAATATTGCAACTTCATATCCAGTATTCTTAGCTCTATCTAAAAGTTCCATAACAAAATTTTCGTCTTGGAAAATATATAACTGCATCCACGCATGACCTTTTGAAAGTTCATACATTTTTTCTAAAGTTGTAGTAGAAGCCATAGATACACATGTAGGAATATTATTTCTCGCACTCTCTGCAGCTAACATAGAGTCTGCTCCAGGCCATGATAAATTAGTCATTCCCATTGGAGCAAAACCAAAGGGAAAATCAAATTCATACCCTAATACTTTTTTCTTAAGAGATCTTTTCTCAACATTTCTTAAAACTTTAGGTTCAAGTCTAATCTGATCTAATGCTTTACTGTTTATTTCTGCTAATTTTTCATCTCCAGATGCTCCATCAATAAAATCAAAAACTAATTTAGGTAGACGTTTTCTTGATAGTTCTCTTGCATCTTTAATGCTAAAAATTTTTTGACTTGGTAAAATATTATCACTCATTATTAATTTTAATATATTCTTTTAAATTAAGTTGTTTATTTTGATCAACAAAATAAGCATTATGACTTTCTCTTGAAGAATAAACCTCAGTTGGTTTTCCGTCAATAAAAAGTACCGCAACTCCATCATCAACAGCTATACCATTTGGTAAAGTTTTATTTTTTATATTTTGTCTGTATTTATCTGCTCTTTTTGCATCTGAATAATGTGGAGTAAAGCTTCCAGATATAAGTCCAATACCGTTTAATGGTTTAAAACCAGGCCCATCTGAGTCTGTGAGAAAATAATCAAACCAACATGCAGCCCCAGCACTTACACCAGAAAGAATTATTCCTGAGTTATAAACTTCTTTAAAAATTTCAAATAAATTATTTTTTTCCCACAGGTCGAGCATGAATTTAGTATTTCCTCCACCAACATAAATAGCATCTAAATTTGAAATCCAGTTTTCAAAACCCTTAACTTTATAAACAAGATTGAAATGAGAAACTTTAAACTTAGTATTTTTAAATCTTTTATAGAATAGCTCAGTTTTTTTGTTATCATCATGACTAGCAGTTGGTAAAAATCCTATAGAGCATTTTTCTTTACTTATTTGATCTAAAAAAAATTGATCTAAATCTCTATCTTCATTATGAGTGAAACCACCACCTCCAACTGCTATTATTTGTTTTTTAGCTTTCACTAAATAAATTTTTTTAATTTGTGGTTTTAATGCCAGTCCAAGGATTAGGTGCTTTAGGAATGTTTCTGTTTAGACCTCTAACTATTTCTCCTTTTGCATCATACATTGGCAATTTACAGATTTCTCCTTTATGTACTTTTCCATCAGTGCATTTTACATCAACAACATCTCCTGGTCCATTTTCATTATTATCGAGGTGTACAATACCAACTCCACAAATTTGATATGGTGACCAAGTGCTAGAAGTTATTTTACCAATATTTTTTTCATTTATTTTAATACTTTCACCTTTAATAGCAGTTCCCTCCACAACTCTAATTCCCCACGTCTTACATTTTTTGTCTGATGTCATAAGAGCTTCTTTTCCAATAAAATCTTCTTTATCAAAATTTATAAAACGCCCAAGACCAACTGAAAATGGATTTGTTTTTTTTGTAAAATCTTGTCCTGCAGATAGTAGACCTGCCTCAATTCTTCTACATCTAAAACCTGGAGTGGCAACTAAAATCATACCTAACTTTTTTCCTTCCTCAAGAATGTAATCTCCTATTTTTTCAGTTTCATTTTCAGGTCGAAAATAAATTTCCCAACCTAACTCATTTGTAAAACCACTTCGACTTATAATTACTTTTTGGTCTAAAATTTGTAATTCTTTCCAATCAAAATATTTCCAGTCATTTTCAGAAAATCCATCTACTATATTTTCTAAAAGTTTCATTGATTTAGGGCCTTGAATTTGACTTACCCATACTTCAGGATCTTTTATTTCAACATCCATATTTTTAGAGTGAGCTTTATACCAAGAAAAAAGATCCCCATCTGCTTGAGCAAACCAATATTTATCTTCTTCAATTTTTAATAGAACTCCATCTGTAATCATTCCCCCATCATGATAACAGGCAAACTGGTAAGAACATCTTCCTTTAGATATTTTTGATACATCTCTTGGAAATATTTTTTGTAATAATTTTAATGAATCTGGACCAGAAATTTCAAATGGATGTTCACCGGTATGTCTAAAAATTATTTCTTGTCTTCCTTTCCAATACATCTCCTCAGAGCTAACATTCGATAATTTCTCAAGTGTTAATCTTCCAGCATAATTAGAATATTCAGGGTCATAGGGAAGCTCTTGATAAGTTAATGGATGAACTTGAATTGACCTTGCAAGCTCCAAAG
>CACDHV010000045.1 GCA_902552755.1 uncultured Pelagibacteraceae bacterium
TTCCTAGTAATGTACCTTTTTACCAAAATGGAATTAGGAATTTTTTTAATTACTTTTTTTAATAAAGTATCTTTTCCTGATCCTGATGGTCCAACGACTACGATAAGCTGACCGTTATTTTGCATCTGATATTTTTGTAATATCTATTTCCCTAGCATTTAAATATTTACGTGAATATTCATCATGAAAAATACCAATTATTGAAGATCCACTATCCTTTTTTTCATTAATCAAATTCAAAACAATATCTTTGTTAACACTATCTAAACTAGCAGTTGGTTCATCTAGTAATAAACATGGATAATTTCTAATCAGTCCCCTAGCAACATTAACTCTTTGTTGTTCTCCACCTGAAAAAGTTAGTGGCGATAAATTCCATAAGTTTTTATCTATATTAAGTTTTAGTAAAATTTTTTCAGCTTTTTCACGAACTTCATCTTGATCTGAATTTATTTCTAATAAGGGCTCCATAACAATTTCAATTGTAGGAACACGAGGTATCACTCTTAGAAATTGACTAACATATCCTATTATATTTTTTCTAAGTTCAATAATATTTCTCGGATATGTATGATCTATGTTGTGATTATTAATTTTAATTTGTCCTGATTGAAAAACATAGTTTCCATAAATCATTTTTAAAATACTAGACTTTCCAACACCTGATGGTCCTGTTAACGCTACAATTTCTCCAGGATTAATTTTCAAATTCAAATTATTAAAAACTAATATGTTTGTTTTGCCCTGATTATGAAGTGTAAATTTTTTTGTAATTTTATTTAGTTCAATCATTTTTAAACCTGTAATACTGAACTAACTAATAACTGAGTATAAGAATGTTGCGGATCATCTAATACCTGATCACAAAGTCCAGACTCAACAGCCTCCCCATTTTCCATAACAATAATTTTATCAGCTAACAATCTAATCACTGCTAAATCGTGAGAAACGATTACAACTGATAAATTTAATTCTCTAACTAATTTTCTTAACAAATCTAAAATTTTTGCTTGAACAGAAACATCAAGACCTCCTGTTGGTTCGTCCATGAAAATTATTTTAGGACTCGTAACCAAATTTTTTGCTATTTGTAATCTTTGCAACATTCCACCAGAAAATGTTCTTGGAAAATCATCTACTCTACTTTTATCGATTTCTACTTTATCTAACCATTTAAAAATAGTTTGCCTAATATTTCCATAATTTCTTTGTCCAATCGACATTAATCTTTCACTAATATTTCCACCAGCACTTACATCTAATCTTAAACCGTCTCTAGGATTTTGGTGAACAAAAGCTAATTCAGTTCTTATCAATAACCTTTTCAATGACTCAGATATTTCTAGAAAATCAATCGTTTCATTACCTGTTTCAATTAAGATTTTTCCACTATCAGGAATAAGATTGCCTGATATGGAATTTATAAAAGTTGTTTTTCCTGAGCCAGATTCTCCTACTACACCAACGACTTCCCCAGGATATAATGTCAAATTCATATTTTTGCATCCCACTTGATTACCGTAATATTTGTTTAAATTATGAACTGACAAAATTGGTTGCATTTAATTATTTTCCATTCTTTGATTACAATAATTTGTATCTGAACATATAAATGATCTATTACCGTCATCATCAGTAATTATTTCATCTAAAAAACTCTCATTTGATCCACAAATAGAACATTTATGAGGTGCCTTTGAGGGATCAAATGGATAATCTTCAAAATCAAGACTCGTTACTTCAGTATATGGTGGTATTGCATAAATTCTTTGTTCTCTTCCTGCTCCAAATAATTGAATAGCAGGGTTATTGTTCATTTTTGGGTTATCAAATTTTGGAATAGGTGATGGGTCCATTATATATCTATCATTTGTCTTTACCGGATAAGCATATGCTGTTTCTATATGACCATTTTTGGTAATATCTTCATATAACTTTACATGCATAATTCCATATTCTGATAGTGCATGCATTTTTTTAGTTTCTTGATATCTTGGTTCTAAAAACGCAAGAGGTTCTGGTATTGGAACCTGATAAACAAGTATTTGTTTTTCTTTTAACTTTTCTTCTGGAATTCTGTGTCTAGTCTGAATTATCGAAGCTTGGCTTGTTTTTTCTGTGGTCTTAATATTAGCAGTTTTTTTAAAGAAATTTCTAATTGAAACTGCGTTTGTAGTATCATCTGCTCCTTGGTCAATAACTTTTATCACATCGTCAGTTGTTAAACATGACGATGTTACTTGAACCCCTCCTGTTCCCCATCCGTATGGCATAGGCATTTCTCTAGATGAAAATGGAACTTGAAAACCTGGTATACAAAGAGCTTTAATCAAAGCTCTTCTTATCATTCTTTTTGTATTTTCGTCTAAATAAGCAAAATTATAAATTTCATCTTGAGCTGCAACAGTATTTTTTTTATTTTTAAATTTAAGTACGTTGTTCATTTTTTTTATACTCTTCTCTAATTTTTCTTACTAAATCCAATTCCGCCTGAAAATCTACATAATGAGGTAATTTGATATGTTCTAAAAAACCTGTAGCTTGAATATTATCACAATGAGATATAACAAATTCTTCATCTTGAGCAGCAACACCTAAGTACTCCTCACCAAATTCTTTCCATCTCATTGATCTGTCAACCAAAGCCATAGAAATAGCTTTTCTCTCTAATTGACCAAAAACTAAACCATATCCACGGGTAAATTGAGCAGGTATTTTTTTACTACCTTTAAATTGGTTTACTGACTCACACTCAGTAAACATGACATCAGCAA
>CACDHV010000046.1 GCA_902552755.1 uncultured Pelagibacteraceae bacterium
GGTATTCCAGATTCAAAATTTTCCTCGCCTTTTACAATTGTTTCATATACCTTGACTCTACCCGCAACATCATCTGATTTTACGGTCAGTATTTCTTGAAGTGTATAAGATGCTCCATATGCCTCCAATGCCCAAACTTCCATTTCTCCAAATCTTTGTCCACCTAGCTGAGCCTTACCCCCTAATGGTTGCTGTGTAACCAAGCTATAAGGTCCTGTTGATCTAGCATGTATTTTATCTTCTACTAAATGATGTAGTTTAAGCATATATATAATTCCTACTGTAACTGGTCTATCAAACTTTTCTCCTGTTCTGCCATCCCACAATTCTGTTTGTCCAGAATTTGGTAAGTTTGCTAAATCAAGCATTTTAGTAACATCTGCTTCTTTAGCGCCATCAAATACAGGTGTTGCTATAGGTACTCCATTTTGAATGTTTTGACACAGATCACTAAATTCTGTATTTGATAACGCATCAATATTTTCAGAAAAAATTTCCTCTCCATAAACAGATTTTAAAAAATTTGAAATTTTTTCATCTTTCTCAATTTTTTTTTGGTTTTGGTTTATCAAGTCTGTTAACTGTTCACCAAGCTCTTTACATGACCAACCTAGATGGGTTTCTAATATCTGTCCTACATTCATTCTACTTGGTACACCAAGTGGATTTAATACTATATCAACTGGTTTACCATTTTCTCTATACGGCATATCCTCAACAGGAACAATTTTACTCACAACACCTTTATTTCCATGTCTACCGGACATTTTATCCCCAGGTCGCAGTCTTCTTTTTATCGCAACAAAAACTTTAACCATTTTCATTACGCTTGGTAATAAATCATCACCTTGTCTTATTTTAAGAACTTTATCTTCAAATCTATCCTGAATATCTTTTTTTGCCTTCTCGTATTGCGATCTCAATTGAAATAATGCTTCAGTTTTCTTGCTATCCTCAACTGAAATTTTAAATAAATCAGATATTGTAAGTTGAAAGATTGTTTCATCATTAAGATTAAAACC
This sequence comes from uncultured Pelagibacteraceae bacterium, assembly GCA_902552755.1. Taxonomy (GTDB): domain Bacteria; phylum Pseudomonadota; class Alphaproteobacteria; order Pelagibacterales; family Pelagibacteraceae; genus Pelagibacter. Next base: position 1,023 of record CACDHV010000046.1, read on the forward strand.
AGCTTCAATATTTTTTATTTTTTTAAGTAATTTAGTATTGTTTAAAATTGACGAAGCTCTTTGCTTTATACTTCTCTCTAATATTTCTTCCTCTACATTTTTGTCTTGTTGAACACTTTCTATCTCTGATCTTTCTATAGTAATTGATCTTTCATCTTTTTCTATTCCATGTCTATTAAAAACTCTTACGTCAACTACGATCCCGCCACTACCACTTGGCATTTTTAGCGAAGTATCAGTTACATCTATCGCCTTCTCACCAAATATTGATCTTAATAATTTTTCTTCTGGACCAGAGGCAGAATCTCCTTTTGGAGTAACTTTACCAACTAATATATCTCCTGGCTTAACTTCTGCTCCTATATAAACAATGCCTGATTCATCAAGATTTTTTAAAGCTTCTTCATTTATATTGGGAATATCTCTTGTGATGTCTTCTTCTCCGAGTTTTGTGTCCCTTGCCATTACCTCATACTCTTCAATATGTATCGAAGTGAAAACATCGTCTGTAACACATCTTTCTGATATCAAAATGGAGTCCTCAAAATTGTATCCTTGCCAAGGCATAAAGGCTACAGTCACATTTTTTCCTAACGCCAATTCTCCAGTTTTAGTTGAAGGTCCATCCGCAATAATATCACCAGATTTTACTTTATCTCCAACTCTGACTAATGGTTTTTGGTTAATGCAAGTATTTTGGTTTGATCTTTTAAATTTTTGTAAGTTATAAATATCTACACCTGACTGTGAATAGTCTTTTTCATTTGATGCTTTAATTACAATTCTTTTCCCATCAATTTTGTCAACAATACCATCTCTCCTAGCAACGATTGTAACACCAGAATCTAAAGCAACATCACTTTCTATACCAGTTCCCACCAAAGGTGCCTCAGGTTTTAAAAGCGGAACTGCTTGTCTCATCATGTTAGATCCCATCAGTGCTCTATTTGCATCATCATTCTCTAAAAAAGGTATCAGGGATGCTGCAACTGAAACTAGTTGTTTAGGCGATACATCTATGTAGTCAATATTTTCTGGTTTTGATAAAATAAAGTCTAAATTTGCTCTACTTGAAACTAGATCTTCAACAAACTTTCCATTTTTATCTAATAGAGAGTTTGCTTGAGCAATTGTAAATTTAGTTTCCTCCATAGCTGATAGGTACTCAATTTGATCTTGAACAATACCATTTTCAACTTTTTTGTATGGACTTTCAATAAAACCATACTTATTAATTTTAGAATAAGTGGATAGACTATTGATTAATCCAATATTTGGCCCTTCTGGTGTTTCAATTGGACAAATACGACCGTAATGAGTGGGGTGAACATCTCTAACTTCAAATCCCGCTCTTTCTCTGGTAAGTCCTCCTGGTCCCAATGCTGAAACTCTTCTTTTATGTGTAATTTCAGATAGTGGATTTGTTTGATCCATAAATTGAGAAAGCTGTGACGTTGCAAAGAAATCTTTTAATGAAATTGTTAATGGTTTTGCATTGATTAAATCTTGAGGCATTGCTGACTCAACATCAAGAGTGGTCATTTTTTCCTTAATAGCTCTTTCCATTCTATAAACGCCAATTCTTGCTTGATTTTCAACTAGTTCACCAACAGATCTTACACGTCTATTTCCTAAATGATCAATATCATCAACTTCATCTTTACCATC
>CACDHV010000047.1 GCA_902552755.1 uncultured Pelagibacteraceae bacterium
TCCAATGGTCATTTCAAAACAAAAACAAATTTTAGCTTTAGATTGTAAAATGAGTTTTGATAACAATGCAATGTTTAGAAGAAGTCAAGTTTCTGAGCTAAGAGATAAAACACAAGAAGATTCAAAAGAAATTTTTGCATCAGACAGAGGTTTAAACTATGTCAGTTTAGATGGGAACATAGGTAATATTATTAATGGTGCTGGTCTTGCAATGGCATCTATGGACATGATTAAATTAGCTGGAGGTGCTCCTGCAAACTTTTTAGATGTAGGAGGTGGAGCAACACCAGAAAAAATAGTTAAGGCCTTTAAATTAGTTACAATGGATGAAAAAGTTAAAGTAATTCTTGTAAATATTTTTGCTGGTATCAATAGATGTGATTGGGTTGCAGAAGGAATTGTAGATGCATTAAAAAAAATTGAAATTAAAGTTCCACTAGTTATTCGTTTAGCAGGTACTAATGTCGAAAAAGGAAATAAAATTTTAAAAGAGAGTAAAATAAACTATATAGAGGCAAATACTTTAGAGGATGCAGCTAATAAAGCAGTTGCAGCACTAAATAAATAAATCATGACTGTATTAGTTGATAAAAATAGTAAGATAATTATTCAAGGTTTTACTGGAAAAATGGGCTCTTTTCATGCAGACGAGATGATAAAATACGGCTCAAACGTTGTGGGTGGAGTAACACCTGGAAAAGGAGGCTCTAAGCATCTAAATTTGCCAGTTTTTAATACTGTGAAAGATGCAGTTACCGAAACAGGAGCAGATGCATCAATTTTATTTGTACCCCCAGCTTTTGCAGCCGACTCTGCGATGGAAGCAGCAGATGCCGGAATAAAAATATGTGTAGCTATAGTTGATGGAATTCCGTCTCACGATATGATCAGAATTAAAAGGTATATGAGAAGGTATACCAAAAGTTCTAAAATGACTTTAGTTGGACCAAACTGCGCTGGAATTATTAGTCCTGGAAAATCAATGTTGGGTATAATGCCGGGACATATTTATAAAGAAGGTAGAATTGGAATTATTAGTAGATCAGGTACATTAGGTTATGAAGCCGCTCAACAACTTAAGAATTTAAATATAGGTGTCTCAACGAGTGTGGGTATTGGAGGAGATCCAATAAATGGAAGTTCTTTTAAAGATATCATAGAAAAATTTGAAACAGATGATGAGACTGATGCAATATTAATGATTGGTGAAATTGGTGGCCCACAGGAAGTAGCCGCAGGAGAATTTGCAAAAGAAAATATGAAGAAGCCAGTTATTGCCTACATAGCTGGATTAACTGCACCAAAAGGAAGAGTGATGGGTCATGCAGGAGCAATAGTTTCAGCTTATGGTGAAAGTGCAATTGAAAAAGTTGAAATTTTAAAAGAGTGTGGAATTACAATTTCTAAAAATCCATCTGTTATGGGTGATACAGTAAAATCAGTTCTAGAAAAAATGTAATTATGAGTTACGATGATAATAATATATTTGCAAAAATATTAAGAAATGAGATACCATGTAATAAAATTTATGAGGATGAATTTGTTTTATCCTTTCATGATATAAATCCTCAAAAAAAAATCCATGCATTGGTTATTCCAAAGGGGAAATATGTTGATTTAGATGATTTTAGTCAAAACGCTTCTCCTAAAGAAATGGTTGGATTACTCAAGGGTATAAATATTGTTGCAAAGAAATTAAACATATCTGTCGATACAGGAAAAGGTTATAGAGCTCTAGCAAATGTAAGCGAGGATGGTGGACAAGAAGTCCCTCATTTGCATTTTCATTTGTTTGGTGGAGAGAAAATTGGTAAAATGGTCACGTGAAAATTAATGTAGACAGAAGTTTCTTAGAAATAAATTCTGTAAAAGATTTAAACAGCACAAAGAGTCCTGGGCCAAACTTTAAAATCATTGAAGTAGACCCACCAGATTTCCAATTAAATAAGTTTTTTTATAAACAAATTGGAAGAAAACATAGATGGATAGACAGATTAGCCTGGGGTGACAAAAAATGGATTGAGTATGTTGAAAATCCGAGAATAAAAACCTTTATTTTAAAGGATAATAACAACTTAGCTGGATATTATGAAACTATCCATGATCCTGATAACAATCATTCAGAAATAGCCTATTTTGGCATCTTAGAGGAATATTTTGGGAAAAAATGTGGTGGTTATCTTCTTTCTGAGGCTATTAAGAAGTTATTTGAGGAAGGAATGTCCAGAGTTTGGTTGCACACTTGTTCACTGGACCATGAAAATGCAATTAAAAATTATTTAGCTAGAGGAATGCAAGTATTTAAATCCGAAAAGATAAATGTTGATCTTAATTAGTATATTTTTGAATCGAAAATATTTTTTCTTCAACGTTAATATTAATATTAATATCACTTAAAAAAGTCTGTATTAAATTTTGATAGATGTCTTTAGTTTCCCAACCTATTAAATCTAAACTTTCTTTATCAAAAAAAACTTTTATCAAATTATTTTCAT
>CACDHV010000048.1 GCA_902552755.1 uncultured Pelagibacteraceae bacterium
ATAATTTTTTTAAGTACTTTATCAAAACTTAAAACATCGTTAGATTCAGAACTTAAAAATGCATCATAAATCCTTTTTTTTTGAGCAGAAAAAATTTCATTAAATATTTTTTCACCTTCTTCTGTTAAATATACATGTTTAACTCTTGTATCAATGTCGTCTCTTTCAAATTTTATAGCCTTAATCTCTACCAAATCATTCAGAACCCTATTTAAACTTTGTTTGGTAACCTTAAGCTTTCTTAATAAGCTGGAGATAGTTATGCCTTCATACAAAGATATAAGATGTATTACTTTATTATGAGCAGTACCTATGGCATGTTTATCTAAAACCTTTTTAGCATCAGCGACAGTTTCTCTATATCCATTGAATATTTTTTCTATATATTCTTTTAATTGATGATCTTTTAAATATAAAAGTTTTTTCATAATGGTAAGTTATATTGACATATTATATATACAAAGATATTTTTTTTAAAAAAAATAAATCAAATGATACCATACGATAAAAGAGACGGAAAAATCTGGTACAACGGTGATCTTGTTGAATGGCAGAATGCAAAACTTCATGTAATAAGTCACGGACTACATTACGCAAGTTTAGTTTTTGAGGGTGTGAGGGTATATGATGGTGAAATTTTTAAGTTACAAGAACATACAGACAGATTGTATCACTCAGCTAAAAGAATGGATATCAAAATTCCTTTCTCGAAAGAAGAAATTAATAAAGCTTGTAATCAAATAATAAAAATTCAAAATGTACAGAATGGTTATCTAAGACCTTTTGCTTGGAGAGGTAGTGAAATGATGGGTGTATCTGCTCAAAAAACAAAAATAAATGTAGCTGTGGCTACATGGGAGTGGGGTGACTATTTCGATCCTAAGTTGAAAATTGAAGGTATTAAATTAAATATTTCTAATTGGAGAAGACCAGCTCCAAATACTATACCATGGGATAGCAAAGCTGCAGGATTGTACATGATTTGTACACTTTCCAAGCATGAGGCTGAAAGACAAGGATATAGTGAGTCGTTAATGTTAGATCACGAAGATAATGTTGCAGAATCAACGAGCGCGAACATATTTTTTAAAGATAAAAATGGTGAACTTCATACTCCAATTCCAGATTCATTCTTAAATGGTATCACAAGGCAAACTGTTATTGAATTAGCAAAATCTAAAAATATAAAAGTTCATGAAAGGAAAATTAAACCAGATGAATTATCTAGTTTTGAAGGATGCTTTTTAACTGGGACAGCTGCTGAGATAACACCAATTTCTCAAATTGCTGAAAATAACTATAAAGTTTGTGATCTTATTTTAGATTTATCAGCAAGCTATGGCAAATTAGTGAGAAAAAAAAGGGCTGCTTAATCTTTATTATCTTCGGATATCGCATGGTCGATACCTTTCCTTAAATATTCATATCCAGTATATAAAGTAAGAAAAGCAGAGAGCCATAATAAAATGATTCCAATTGTTTGTGCATTATAGTCTTGGAAATTTATTATTTTATTTCCAGTTTCTCCAGTGAGCAAAACAGAGATACAGAACATTTGAAGAAATGTTTTTACTTTCGCTAGACTTGAAACTGGCAGTTTTACACTTCCTTTAGCTAAAAACTCTCTTAAACCAGAAATCAATACTTCTCTCGTAAGTATTATTATTGCAGCAATAACTTCATAGTTTTTAATAGTTCCATCCATGACAAGCAATATTAGTGCAGTAGCTACTATTATTTTATCAGCAATTGGATCTAATAGCTCTCCAAGTTTAGACTCTTCTTTAAACATTCTTGCTAATAATCCATCTAAGAAGTCTGTAAATGAGGCAATCACAAACAGTGCAAAAGGAATTACATCTCCATAAAACCCTGGCAGATAAAATGCGAAAACAAATATAGGAACAATTATAATTCTTCCAATAGTTAGATAATTTGGAATTTTCATATATTACTCATGGAAGTAATTATATATCTTTTTTGCAACTTTTTCCTCAACTCCTTCGACTGTTTTTATCTCATCTAAGCTTGCAGACTCAACTGCTCTGGCAGAGCCAAAGTGATTTAAAAGTGCTCTTTTTCTAATAGATCCAATCCCATCAATTTGGTCAAGTAAAGACTTACTAATAGCTCTTTTTCTCTTAGCTCTGTGTGCACTTATTGCAAATCTATGAGACTCATCTCTTAATCTTTGTAAGAAAAAGAGGGTAGGGTCATTTTTTTCAAACTTAAATTCTTTACCATTATGAAAAAAGGTTTCATTACCACTATTTCTAAATTTACCTTTTGCGATTGCGATCATTGGAATATCGTGTAATCCTAATTCATTTAGTGTTTCTCTAGCTACCGAGTATTGTCCTCTCCCACCGTCAACTATTACTAAGTCTGGCATTGTTAAATAATTGTCTTTTTCTTGAACAGCTCTTTTAAATCTTCTATTTAAAACTTCTCGCATCATTCCATAATCATCTTGCTCATTTTTCTTAATTTTAA
>CACDHV010000049.1 GCA_902552755.1 uncultured Pelagibacteraceae bacterium
TCTTAGGGTATAAGATTATACATTCTCCTTTCTCAATATTGTTATTATCTATCTTTTGAGTAAACTTAAATTGTAAAGAATTAATATTTTCTAAGTGATTAATAATTTTTTGGTTTGAAGAACTTTGAGCATTTAAATTAAAAAAAAAAAATAAACAAAAAATAAAATATTTTTTCATTTTAGAACTTCTCTTTTACCCACATGATTGGCTTGGCTCACTTCTCCATTTGCCTCCATTTGGTCAACTATTCTAGCTGCCCTATTGTAACCAATTTGTAATTTTCTCTGTAAAAAAGATGTGGATGCTTTTCTCTCAGATCTTACAATTTTAAGAGCTGTGTTATACAATTCATCAAGATTTTCATTATCTTTTGTATCACCGCCATTCTCTTTTTCATCTGCGAAATTAAGAATCTCATCTACATAATCTGGTTCGGCTTGATTTCGTAAAAAATTATTTATTTTTTCAATTTCACTTTCTGATACAAATGGTGCATGAATTCTCGTCATTCTATTTGCTGAAGTCATATAAAGCATATCTCCTTTTCCAAGCAACTGTTCAGCTCCTTGTTCTCCAAGAATTGTTCTACTATCTATTTTAGAAGTAACTTGGAATGATATTCTAGTTGGAAAGTTAGCTTTTATTGTCCCTGTTATGACATCAACACTTGGTCTTTGGGTAGCCATTATAATATGGATTCCAGCAGCCCTAGCCATTTGTGATAGCTTTTGAATATAATTTTCTATGTCTTTTCCAGCAATAAGCATCAAATCTGACATTTCGTCAACAATCACCACAATATAAGGCATAGAAAACTTGTGTTTTTCGTTATATCCATCAATATTTCTCACACCAACTTTGGTCATTAATTTGTATCGATTTTCCATTTCTTTAACTACCCACCCCAATACAGAAGCTGCTTTTTTTGCTTCAGTTATTACAGGACATAATAAATGTGGGATCCCTTCGTATGTTGATAGTTCTAACATTTTTGGATCAATCAAAATAAACTTACATTTTTCAGGAGAGTGTTTGTATAAAAGGGATAAAATAATTGTATTAATACAAACCGATTTCCCCGATCCAGTTGTACCTGCTATAAGTAAATGAGGCATTGTACTTAAGTCTCCTGTTATGGGTAATCCAGATATACTTTTGCCTAGTGCAATTGGAAGTTTTATATCTTTTTTTTTAAAATTAGAGTCTGAAATTATTTCACTTAAAAAAACATTTTCTCGTTGTGGTTTAGGCAACTCAATTCCAACCGTATTGCTTCCAGGTATAGTCGCTATTCTAGCAGATTCCGAACTAGTATTTCTTGCAATATCTTCAGAAAGATTAATAATTTTTGATACTTTTACACCGGGTGCAGGCTCAAATTCATATAAAGTAACCACAGGACCTTGACTTACTTTTTTAACCTGACCTTCAACTCCGAAATCAAGTAAAATTTTCTCTAAAGTTTTCTCATCTATTTTATTTTCTGATAAGTTTTTATTTTTTTTTGTTGGAGTCTTTAAAAAATCAATAGAAGGTAATTTATATTTTATAATTTTTTTATCTGAAGGTATTATATTTTTTTCAAATGAGAAGTTTTCTTGAATTCTAGTTTCGTTACTAGTATAATTAGCTTCGCTAATAAGATTTTCATCATAGCTATCACTAATAATTTTACTTGGTATTTTTTTATCATTAGTAAAAATTTTTAAAATTAATTTAAAATATCTAAATTTAAAATTAATACTTAAAAGGAAAAAAAATAATATCAAAGTTGCCAGTACAAAATAACTTATTTGATTATTTAATTTTATTAAATTTATTAAAAAAGTTTCTTCAAATAAATTTCCTAAAAATCCATTGTTCCCATTAATTGTAAGCCAGTATGTTTCAGTATGGAAAACCGTAAAGAATAATGTTCCTGTTATTGAATATAAAATAATAAAAAATAAACTTTCAACAATATATAAAATTTTTTTATCAATTATTATAGATAGAGATATAAAAAAAAAAGAGATTGGTATTAATAATGATATTAAACCAATTGATTGATATAAGATATCAGAAGCATAACTACCTTTTAAACCCAACAAATTCTTAATTTCAGTATTCTCAGGAAAAATGAAGTTAGGATCCTCTGGTGAATAACTGACTAATGATACTAAAAATAGCATTGAAAAAATTAGCAAAGAGGTCCCTATTAGTTCAGATAATCTCTTTAATAAAAATCTACCAGTTTTATCAATGATATTTTTAATTTTCATTTTGTCATTAATGATTTGTCACTTTGTATCATTTAATTTTTATTGATAAAATTAAATAATATTATGAAAATTTGTCTTTTAGGAAATAACT
>CACDHV010000050.1 GCA_902552755.1 uncultured Pelagibacteraceae bacterium
ACTAGATCTATTGGAAATGTTTTATATACAGATTATATACTTCTTTTTCAAATTTCAGGAATGATTTTGTTAGTTGCTATGATAGGAGCAATTGTTTTAACGTATAGAGAAAGGGCCGGAGTTAAAAGACAAAGTTATGTTAAGCAAATTTCTAGAGAAAGAGATGAAGGTGTTGATTTAGTTGAAGCTGAGAAAAATAAAGGAGTAAAAATAGATGCTTAGCATAGGTTTAGGACATTATTTAACATTAGCTGCAATTATATTTACTATTGGTGTTGTAGGAATTTTCCTTAATAGAAAAAATGTAATAGTTATTTTAATGAGTATTGAGCTAATTTTACTTGCGGTAAACATAAACCTTGTTGCCTTTTCAATATTTATCAATGATCTAAGTGGGCAAATATTTACACTATTTATTTTAACTGTTGCTGCTGCTGAGGCTGCTATCGGATTAGCTATAATTGTAGTTTATTTTAGAAATTCAGACACAATAAGAGTTGAAGAGATTAAAAACTTAAAAGGATAAAATGGAATACCTAATTTTATTTCTACCTCTAATTGGATCTGTGATTAGTGGTTTTTTTGGAAAGAAATTAGGAGACAGAAATTCTCAAATTTTAACAAGCTCGTTTGTGAGTATTTCAGCAATACTTTCATTAGTTGTTTTGTATAAAGTTATTAGTTCGGATTACTCAAACAATCTAGTTATAGCTACCTGGATTAACTCTGGAACATTAAATGTTAATTGGTCTATAAAAATTGACTCATTATCAGCAGTTATGTTTGTTGTGGTAAATTTTATTTCAGCTTTAGTTCATATTTACTCAATTGGCTACATGTCACACGATCCTCATAAAACAAGATTTATGGCATATTTGTCCTTATTTACTTTTGCAATGTTAACTTTAGTAAGTTCAGACAACTTCATTCAACTATTTTTTGGGTGGGAAGGTGTAGGCTTATGCTCATATTTTTTAATTGGATTTTGGTTTAAAAAAGAGAGTGCAAACAAGGCTGCAATAAAAGCTTTTGTTGTTAATAGAGTTGGTGACTTTGGTTTAGCTCTTGGAATTTTTTTGATTTTTTATATTTTTGGCACAGTCAATTATGATGAGGTTTTTGAACAAATACCAAATGTTTTAGATAAAAAAATTAATTTTATTGGTATTAATATAGAAATTATTGATTTGATTTGTTTACTTTTATTAATTGGATCAATGGGTAAATCAGCTCAATTTTTACTACACACATGGTTACCTGATGCTATGGAAGGTCCAACGCCAGTATCTGCATTAATTCATGCTGCAACTATGGTAACCGCTGGAGTATTTCTGATTGTTAGATGCTCACCTATATACGAATACTCTCCATTAGCTCTCACGGTAATAACTATAATTGGAATGACCACTGCTTTTTTTGCAGCAACAATTGCACTTGTTCAAAATGATATAAAAAAAATTATTGCTTATTCTACCTGTAGTCAATTGGGCTATATGTTTTTTGCTGCTGGAGTAGGTGCTTACAATGTTGCGATGTTTCATCTATTTACACATGCCTTTTTTAAAGCTTTGCTATTTTTAGGTGCTGGCGCTGTAATTCATTCATTTCATGAGGAACAAGATATAAATAAAATGGGTGGAGTTATAAAGAAACTCCCATACACATATGTATTAATGCTTATTGGGACTCTTGCCTTAACAGGTTTCCCTTTTTTATCAGGTTTTTACTCTAAAGATGCAATAATAGAATTTGCGTATTTATCAGGAAATGGAGTTGGAATGCTTGCAGCTTTTGTGGGTATTGTTACGGCTTTATTAACATCAATTTACTCTTGGAGACTTATTTTTAAAACTTTCCATGGTAATTTTAATAATAAAGAACTTAGTGTTGATAAAATACACGAATCTCCTTTGGTTATGATCGTCCCGCTAGTTATCTTAGCAATAGGAGCTATTTTTGCAGGTATGGGGTTTAAAGGCTTATTTATAGGTCATGAAATATCATATGAATTTTGGGGTAAATCTATAAAATTTTTAGAACCACTCAGCGTGGATCATCCACCAACATGGTTTTTGTTTTTAACACCTATACTTGTTACCGTTGCAATTCCATTTTCATATTATTTATATCTAAAAAATAAAAACATAGTTATTGGATTGAAAGAAATGAATGAACCAATTTATCAATTTTTAGTTAAGAAATG
>CACDHV010000051.1 GCA_902552755.1 uncultured Pelagibacteraceae bacterium
TAAATACTGTATCATCACAAACTCTTAGTTGAAAAATTTTCTGTATCATTTTAATAGTCCAATTTGCAGATCCAGCCGAAGCAAATGGTCCAAAGTAAAAACCCTCTCTAGTTTTTTTTCCTCTATGTCTTCTAATTTGAGGCCATTTATCCTCATTTCCAATAAAAATAAATGGAAATGATTTGTCGTCCCGTAAAAGTATATTGAATTTGGGTTTATATTTTTTTATTAAGTTTGCTTCTAGAAGAAGTGCTTCACTCTCATTTGAGGTACTGGTGATCTCAATTTTCCTTGTTTGAGATAGCATTCTCTCAGTTCTAATGATATGGTTTTTTTCTGAAACATAACTTTTTAATCTGTTAGGTAAATTTTTTGCTTTACCAACATAAAGTATTACATTTTTTTCATTTAACATTCTGTATACACCAGGAAGCTTGGGTATAAGTGGTAGTTCTTTTTTAATTACTTCTTTGCCTATATCAGAGCTTATCATGGCTTCTTTTTTTTGAAATTTGAATACCAACAGAGGAGCAATCTTTAAAAATTTCTAATTTCTCAATTTGAAGACTTATTTTATCTATTCTTTTATCTTTAAATAGTTCATCGAATACATCTTCTGCTAATGTTTCAAGAAAATTGTAATGTTTATTTTTTACAAGTTTCTTTATCAATCTTACAATTTTTGCATAATTTACAATTGATTTAATATCTTTATCATTCGAAGGCTTTTTATCTTCGTAGTTTACTTCTAAATTGAATTTAACTTTTTGGGGAGCCTCTTTTTCAAAATCAAAATATCCAAGTTTCAAATTTAAAATAAGTTCTTTTATAAGTACTTTTTTTTCGTAATTGAAAAGTTTTTTATTTTTATCTATCTTGACAATTTTTAAATTATTTCTTTTCATATTCTAGACTCTATATATTCTAATATAACTGGATTGTAATATTGAAAACAGGTTGCTTGATCCATACTATGTCCATCTTTAACTTTAAATTTATCTGATTTTTGTTTACCTAATTTAAAACATTTTTTTCCATCAATTGTATAATCTTTAGATATAACGATTCTATTCATTCCATCAATCTGATCCAGCCAATCAGACGTCAATCCTTCAAAAGGATCTTTTGGATGAGTAAAAGCCAATAGTGGAACTTTAAGATTTTTTAATATTTCATCATTATATTGTGACCTTAAATCGTATTGTGCAGGTTTTTTTTCTTTAAATTTAGCTAAACCTGCTTCTAATCCTAATTTTGCTACCTTATATTTCTTGCTTAGTCTATCAAAGCACGCTTGCATATAAGCTATTCCTCCACCAGCTTTGTCAGGATGTCTTGAAAAAAATAGTAGAGTTGTTAATCCACCACAAGAATGTCCTGTAATAAATATTTGTTTTCTAGGAATACCTAAAGACGCAAGCTTTTCAACTAATTCTAAATTTTGTTCAACTCTTTTATCCAATTTAGATTTACCCTCATATGGTTTTTTTGAAAACCACCACTTTTTACCCATATCCCCCTCTATTTTGTGTGCACATAAATTATAGAGCATAATTTTTTTTCCATTTATTTCCTCATCTACCAATGAAACACGGTTTCTAATTTGGTCAATAGATGTACAAAAATTTTGTTTTCCATCAAAATTGCTTTGACCATGGTTATTGATTAAAATTATCTTATTATCTGGATCTTCAATTGTAGATAATTCTGTTATTTTAAAATTCTTTGATAAAAATCCGTCTTTCTTAATGTTGTGACTATCAGCGAATGACATCGATATTGTCAAAATAAATATCGATAAAAATAAATATAAACTTTTCATTCTTTACCTCCCATTATATCTGGAGTTTGCCAATTCAAGCTTTGACCACTATCAAGAGCTAAGACTTGTCCTGTAATAGATATATTTTTTATAAAAAAGTCAACCGCGTTGCATATTTGGTCAACATCTACTTGTCTTTTTAATGGTGTAGCCATGTATTGTTTTCTAAAATGCTTTTCACTTTGTCTCTTATTTTTAATTGTAGGACCAGGAGCAATTCCATTAACTCTTATATTTGGCGCTAAGCTCATAG